>CAYLLJ010000001.1:0-9076 GCA_964384725.1 uncultured Oscillospiraceae bacterium
CCTGCAGAAATAGCAGGCTGCTCCGCAAACAAGCCGTTATTATCATTGGTAACAATAAACTTCTCGATATCATCTGATTCATTGGGTTTCCCCGGGTCAAAGCTCGTCACCCAGCCAGCTAATGTATGCAGTCCGGAGACCCCTGAGTCCTCATTCACAACAATTGCACTTGCGCTAATGGTAAAGCTCGGCTGATCGTTCACCGCCTCTACCGTTATCATCACGGTTGCGTTGTCTGTTTCTCCCCTCTCATCTTCCATAACATAGGTAAAGCTGTCCGGTCCATAATAATCCGCATTCGGGGTGTAGAACACCGCTCCCCCGCTTAGGACAGCCGTTCCATTGGATGCGCTTCCCACTGATTTGACACTCAGGCCTTCATTATTCCAAACTTTGTCTGCATCCTTATCGTTGGAAAGCACATTCAGTAAATTATTCGTGGAATCTTCATTTACCGTATAACTGTCATCCACAGCCTCCGGATCGTCGGCCACCGGATTCACCGTGATGGTGAAGGTCACCGCCGCTGAGGCGGGGTTCCCTCCCCGGTCCGTTCCGCCGCTGTCCACCAGCACCGCCGACACCGTCGCCGCCCCGTTGGCATCCTTGGCAAGCTTAAAGGTCAGGGTTTTATCTGTAGAAATAGCAGGCTGTTCCTCAAACAAGCCGTTATTATCATTGGTAACAATAAACTCCTTTATCGTCTGATCTGGTTCATTGGCTCCCAGGTCAAAACTCGTCACCCAGTCAGCTAATGTGTGCAGTCCGGAGCCTTCCGGGTACTCGGAGTCCTCATCCACAACAATTGCACTTGCGCTAATGGTAAAGCTCGGCTGATCGTTCACCGGGCGCACAATAATTTTAAAGGTTTTGACCTCGGAGGTATCCTGCCCGCCATTTGACGTCCCGCCGTTATCCTGAATCTGCACTGCGATCTCTGCATCTCCGAATTTATCCGTGCCGGGCGTGAAGGTCAGCGCTCCGGAGGAGGAAATCGCAGGCTGTACGCTGAACAGCGCCGAATTCGTGGTGGTCAGTATAACAAAGCTCAGTGTCTGACCCGACTCGTTGGCAGGGCCCTTTTTAATATTAGACGCCCATCCTGCTGTTTCATGTTCTCCACAGTCCTCATTGACGGTCACATCATGCACGGTAAACGTCGGAGCGTCATTCACCGGATTAACCGTTACCGTCACCGACTGCTCTATTTCATTCTCCCCGTCATTAATGGTAATCTTTAGTTCCAGCGTCCCGACCTGATCCGGAGAGGGGGTAAGATGAATGGTATAATTGTCTCCGGATCTTGTCAGTCTGATATTGCTGTCTGCAATAAGAGTTTTATTACTGGAAGTAATCTTTACAAGAAGGTTGTTGCTGGCTGTTTCCGCGTCGGTAATCGTCACATTGAAAGAAGCGGCTCTATCCTCCTCCATTTCCCAGATCCAGGGCATGCCTATGGCCGCCTCGGTTATTTTCGGGGGATCATCCACCTCTGCAATGGTTAGATGCACCATCGCCGTACTTTCCAGCGTTCCGTCAGTGATCGTATAGGTAAAACTGTCGGAGCCGTGATAATCCTCTTTCGGTGTGTATCGCACACCCTGCGCGCCTCCCGTGATGGACACGATCTCTGCCGCACCATTTGCGGGCAAGGTCGTCAATTTCACCAGAGAGATGGTATCGCCATCCACATCAAAGTCATTGTCCAATACATCGATCAGAATAGGTTCATCTTCTTCCGTGGTTCTGCTGTCGTCCACAGCTGCCGGCGCATCATTGACTGCCGAGATTGTAATATACACGGTCGCCCAGTCTGTATTTCCGTAAGGATCCGCAACCGTATATTGGAAGCTGTCGGAGCCGTTATAATTCAAGTTCGGCTTGTAATTCAGGGTTCCGTCCATATTGTTGACGATGGCGCCGTGGGACGGAGTGGTATGGCTGATTACGCTGAGAGAATCCCCCTCCGTGTCCGTATCGTTTGCTATAACATTGAATTTTGTCGGCGTATCCTCGTTGATTGTATAACCATCATCAACTGCCGTAACATCTCCCACAGCGGTGGTCACATAAAGAGTGAATACCGCGGTATAATCCTGAATGCCGTCATTTGCCTTTACAACAATCAGGGCATTTCCAGTTTCATCCCACTCCGGCGTAATCGTTGCGGTATAGGATATGCCACCGGTACTGGTAATCGTAATGGCTCCGGGGCTTAAATCATCGACCAGATTGCGATTTTTGGATTCCATCGACACAGTGATTTCTCTATCGTCAGGATTGGGAATATCAAAGGTCACTGTCACCGGCTGGTTTTTTGTCGTGATGGCGGAAGACGTCAAATTTAAAATAGCGGTAGGGTCATAGACCGGGTGAATCGTCAGATGCACAGTACACACCGGATCTGCGCCGTCTTCATCTACAACGCGATATTGGAAAGAATCAGAGCCGTTATAATTGAGAGCCGGTGTATAATAGGCCAGGCCTTTGTCGTCCACCGACACATTGCCATGGGATGGCATGCTTACGATTGAGGCGCTCAAGATATCGCCGATGTCAGGGTCCGACGAACCGCCGAGCAAATTGATGTAGATGCTGGTATCTTCATCTAACTCTTTATAAATATCAATGGCGGAGGGCGTATCGTTAAGCGGCGTAATATTGATTGTAAAAGACTGCTCTGCAAAGCCTAACCCGTCACTGACCTTCATGGTAATGACCGTTGATCCGTTGGCGTGTGGGGCAGGGGCAAATTTCAAGGTGACTTGGCCATCTTCCTCTTTTATCACCGTAATCTCACCGGAGGCCAGAGCCGATTGGTTGGAAGAACCAACCACAAAGATCAAGTCGTTAAGCTTATTGTCCACATCACTCATGTTTACGATCACGTCAGGGATCCCCGCATCCTCCTCCACGGTGATACCGGTCGGCGTGGTAAGGACTGGAGGATCGTTGACAGGCAGAATATGAATGGTGATCGTCTGTTCTTTGGTTGTCGTTCCGTCGCTGACGGTATAGTAGAAAACGTCCGTGCCGTTTTCATTCAAGCCCGGCGTATACCGCACGACTTTTCCATCCACACTGGCCGCGCCTCCAGTAGGAGTCTTGCCAGACTCCCCGGACAACCCCAATGTCAGGGGTGCATCCGTGTATTTATTGATATAGGAGGAAAGATCAATGGAAATCTCGGGACTGTCCTCCATGATTGTCGTGGAATACGGATACAGATAAAAGCCCGCGCCGCTTGCCGGGGCCTCCTTGGTCAGCAGGATCGTAGCCGACGCCGTCAGCCCCCCGCTGTCTACAATCGTATAGGTATATGTTTTCGTCTCCCCTGCAAACTCTGAATCCGCCGGAAATGTAATAGTTCCAGCCACATTATCGATTATAGCATCAGGGTCACTGCAGCTTTCTATGAGGATGATTTCTGTTGAACCACTGTCATGTAAATCGATATCATCGTCGTTACTCAAAACATTTATGGTTATTGGAGTGTCAAAACTAACAATGTTGAACTGATAATCATTCCGGGCTGTCGGCGGGTCATTGACAGGAGCTACCACAATGGTAACCGTTGCGGCAGATTGTGCCGCATCTTCGTCCATGATGGTATAAAGAATGGTCTCTGTGCCGTTCCAGTTCGGGTTGGGAGTATAGCGGTATGTTCCGCTTCCCAAAGGCTCCAGTTTTCCGTTGGCGGGGCTCCCGATGGAAAGCACCGATACCCCGCCGGACTCCAGGTCGCTGTCATTTGACAACACATTAAACGTGACAAAAGTGTCTTCATCCGTATTTACTTTGTCATCTTGCGCAACCGGCGGGTCGTTCACCGGATACACGATAACCTGAAAGCTTATGCTGTAGCTGCTCCCCTGGGAATCCACCGCCGTAATCGTGATGGTCGATGTGCCGAACTTGTTCCCAACAGGATTGATCGATACGCTGTAGTTGTAGTTGGGATCAGTTATTTTCTCAATGGAAATACCACCGCTTGTGATTAGATCCACATTGCTCGAAGAAGCTGTTATCTTCAGACTTGAAAGGTCAACAAGGTCAATGGCTAAAAATTTCAAAGGCCCCAGAGGGAGGTCTTCCTCCGTCGCCTGATCGGCGATGCGGGAAAGGATCGGTGCATGGACGTCATTGATGCAGGATATCCTTACCTCCGCCGTAGCTTCGTTTCCGTGTCCGTCATGAATCGCATAGGGGAAGGAAACCATCCCCACATAAGTGTCGTGAGCCGTAAAAGTAATGGTGCCGTCGCTGTTCAAGACTGTACTGCCGATTGCCGGCGGTGTAACAGCGGCTAAAGTAATGGTGTCCTTATCTACATCAAAGTCATTGATTAAAACCGGAATCGTAACCGAGCCCTTGATTTTCACCATTGCAATATCATCCACCGCAGTCGGAGGATCCTGAGCAGGCTCCACAGCCAGGTCAAAGCTCTTGGTCACATGATGCTCTCCGTCGCTGACGGTGATGCTGATTTTCGTCTCCCCGTAAAGATCGGTATTGGCATTGGCATTCGGAGTAATGGTAAGGTATCTGGTTCCACTCACTCCGGAAACGACAATTTTATTATCGCTGACCACCTTCTGATTGGAGCTGCCCACAGCCACAATCAGGTGAGTGGCAGCAGTCTCCGGATCTCCGATCTGAAATTCGATTCCCGCTAAGACAATATCTTCCTGTGTAATTTTGTCCTCTATATTTGAAATGAACGGTGCATCATTGACCGGGGTTCATTTCAACGTCACAGTAGCAGGGGCCGCACTTTCCAATTTTCCATCGGATACATAATATGTAAAGGATACGTCTTCGTCCCAATCCGGCTCCGGCGTATAGGTGAAGGTCTTCGTTACTGCGTCATAATCCAGAATCCCCTTTTCAACATCCGTTCCGATACGGCCGAAGGTCAATATATCTCCGTCGATGTCCTTATCGTTTGCAGTCAGTTCCGCAGCCGTGAAAGTCAGCGGCAGATCCTCTGTAAAGGAAAAGGAATCATTCGCTGCCACAGGCGCGTCATTTACCGGCAGCACATTGACGGTGAAGGTATATTCCGCTATGTTAAAGCCGTCGGAAGCCTTTATGGTTATGATAACGCCATCTCCGTAGGCATTAGGCTCCGGTGTGATTTTCAGTCTGATCCCGGGGTCGGCGTCTCCCAGCCCCTCGACAATGATATTGCTATTTTTGATGATAGACTGGTTGGATGACTTCACCTGGGCGGTGATGGACTCATTTGGAGTTTCATCGTCTTGCAGCAGAAATTCAACCACAAGGGTTGTGTCCTCATCCACATTATAAATTGCATCCAACCCTGAAACAACAGGCAGGTAATTCGCATAGCTGATCTTTACGGTAACCATAGCGGAAGCAGTCGCGCCGACGGAATCCGCAATTTCATAGGAGAACGTGTCGGTTCCATGCCAGTTATTTTCAGGTGTATAGATCAGAAGCGTTCCGCCGCCGATAATTTCCGTCATGCCGTAGCTCCCGCTTGAAACGCTTTGGATGAATATTGCGTCTGGCGTCGCGTCAGCCGTGTCAGGATCAGAATCATTGGCTAAAACATCGATGGTTACCGGCTTATTTTTATCCGTTTCCGCATAGTCATCGTCCACAGCGACGGGTACGTCGTTCACAGCCGAGACCTCGGCTGTAATGGTCTTTGTCGTCTCAAATAATCCATTGGATACCTTTATGGTCAAAATTGCACTGCCGTTTTGATCGGCCCCCGGCATTGTTCTGGCGACACAGGTGCCGTCTGTATTTTCCACGGTAAAAGAGCCCGGAAACAAGGCCGTATCATCCGCCGTCACTATGACGGAAAGTGCCTCCGGGCTTGTTGAGTCGTCACTTACAGTAAAAGAGAAAAATAATTCCGTGTCCTCAGTTCCATAAACATTGTCATCGGCGCCGGAAATTTCAGGCTGTGTCTTGAGGGTAAACTGCTCCACTGCCGTATTGCCGCAGTTATCCGCCGCAAATACAGTGTACTCTTCTCCCTTGATCCCTGCGAAGGTGGTTGTCAACTCGGTCCCCCCGCCTGCAAAATAATCCGCGTCGCGGGTTCCTTCCGCATATTTTTTCACAGCCACGCCGGAGTATGTATCCGAAACGGTGGCGGTAATAATGCTCGTATCTCCTTCTACAGCACCGGACATAGAAATCTCCGGCGGTGTTTTGTCGAGTTTATAGGTTGCATAAGCAATGTCGGATGCGTAATCGCCCCCCGATTCGTCAAGTTCAAGATTCACAACCCTGGCATATACCGTGTGTTCCCCTTCTTCCGTCATTGTGACAGGGCCGGTGTAACCCTCCCAGGAGGCTCCGGAGCCCACCTTGTACTGGATTTCTCCTAAATCCGGAAGGGTTCCGGTTATTGTAACGATAACATCATCAGACCATTCGGATGTGCTGGGCATTATTACAGGCATATCCGGGGCGGATAACAGAGACATTTCACCAAAGCTGAGCATTTCCATGAACTGCGGCAAAATGGAAAGGGGCGGTGCCGCATCAAGCTCCGGCGATTTCTCCCCAGTGCTGTCGCCCGCTGACGCTTCCTGTTCTTCCCCCGGTTCAGCCGCAGGCGCCTCCGGCTCTTCTTCCGCACTAGAGCCCTCATCCACAGGCGCTCCAGACTCTTCCGCCGGATCAGTATCCACAGGCGCTCCAGACTCTTCCGCCGGATCAGTATCCGCAGGCGCTCCAGACTCTTCCGACGGATCAGTATCCGCCGGCGATTCCGGTTCTTCTTCAATGTCAGCTTCTATAGATGTTTCCGGCTCTTCTTCATGTATGGAAGTCAAAGCTGAATCAGGGCCTGGACTTTCTTCCGAAACAGTATCCGCATAAGAAACACCAGCCAACGGATTGATAAGCATTGCCAGGATACAAATAAATGCAACTACCCTATATAAGTCCTGCCTTTTTAAGCTTGGCTCGTTTCGATCTGTCTTCGGTGTTTTCATACTTTCCCGCTCTCCTTTTCTATCATTCTTAAAACTATACTTTTACTTATTATGCAACTAAGAATTTTAGTGCACCATTTCAAAAACGGCCTGCTGCATTTATCTTTTGCAGCAAGACCGTCATTGCATTTCTTATGCTTTAGACTCTTGGCTTTGCGTCCCGGCCTTTCAGCCGGTTTGCCCTTAAGACTTACATTATCATTTATTAAGTTTTTATGCAGTAGAAATCTACAAGTAAAACTTGTGATTTCTTTTCCGTTTTGCCCCAGACTTTGCTTGGCTGGTCATTATGACATAATTTTAAACTATTTTAAAAAGGTGCAATCCCTTGAAATGCAAAGTTTTTTATTAATTATATATAATACCTCTTACCTTTACAATGGAACAATTGTTACTTTGTCTTGTATATTGGGCAGTCTCACGCACCGGCTATAAATTATATATTTTTTTTATTTCATTTACTGTTTCTCGGGGCACTCGCAGATCATTCATCAATACGTCAAATATTTCATATCTCGAAAAGTAAAACATATCCAAGGGTTTATATGAGAAACTCATGATGCACAGACACCTATTGAACCATGAAATGCCTTCATCTTCCTGCCCTTTTTGGTAATAAGCAAATGCCAAATAGATAAATGTATGGGGAAGGTAATCAAAAGAATTCGCTTGTTTTTGATACTCAGCAAGCGATAGTCCTTCTTGAATGACTCCGTCATATTCTTCTGACAAATAAAGCAAAGTGATTTTATTAATTACAACGGTAATCATAATGGGTATATATTTTTTAATCTGCCATTTGCTGTAGATTATGTCGTATGCTGCTGTATTTGCATCTTTTGCACGGAGGATATCCTTGTCTATTTGATAACATGTAGACAACAAAATATAAATGTTAGCCATAAAAATACTGTTAGCATATCTTGGGTTCATTTCTTGCAGAATACCTTCTATTTCACTTATTGCTTTCCTGTGTTCACCCTCAATTAATGCTAAATGCGAGATACGATTGATCTCTATTTCATATATCCATGGTGCGGTCTGAAAATCAGGCAGATTCATGACTTCATCGGTTATCGCTTTCAAAGCAGTGATGTTGCTCTCATTTCTGTATTTATTAAACAAGTAAACGGCAGCTTCCATCTCTATCGGATTTTGGCAATCCAAATATTCATAATATTTAAATAGGTCTACTCCCAGCTTATCGCTAAGTAGTCTGGCAATAAACATGGAAGGAGTGCGCTCTCCTTTTTCAATTAAATAAAGATACTTTTCCGAGCAGATATTTTCACACAAACTTTTTCGACTCATTTTGGCCTTCTTTCGTAATTCAAGAATCACATTACCGATTTGCTTCATATTATCTCCTCCTATGCCGCCGCTCCCGATTTCTCCCATACCCTCCGGACTCCCTTTTCTTAGGCAGAAAAAAAAGGATGCTACCAGAGAGGCGCCCCATATAAACAGGCTTTCGCGGCATAAACGCTCTGTTTCTGCTCTTTAGTTGATATATGTACTAATTTATTTATTTTTAGCATCTGGTGGATACCTGCAGACTTATCTATAAACCAAATCCGAACCACAAATATTACAGGTTAACTGTATGTAGGGAAGAGGGTTTTACCTTCTTCCTGTTTTTTGTTTATTTGCAAACGAAAATTATACTCTTAGATCTCATCCGGGCATTTGCCGCCGATGAGATTCGTTTGCAAACTAAAACGAAGTTAATCCTCAGCCTGCCTTCCCAGCTTTTTCAGCTCTTCCGAGTCCTCTTTTTCAAAGTCTATATCTTGTTCCTGCGGGATGTCTTTCATGCCTTTTCGAGTTGCACTTTGAACATTTTTATAATCCATTTCCTGTCACCTCCTGAAATTAATATAACCACAGAAGGCTTTATTATGCATTATCCCCGCCTTGCCTCGTATCGTTCAAAGCCTAACTTAATGATCCGTTCGATCAGCTCGGGATATGAAACGCCGGCTTCTGCCCAAAGAAGCGGAAACATGCTGTATTTCGTAAATCCCGGTATGGTGTTGATCTCGTTTAGGTATAGCTTATTGGTTGATTTTTCAAGAAAAAAATCAACTCTTGCAAAG
>CAYLLJ010000001.1:9086-10170 GCA_964384725.1 uncultured Oscillospiraceae bacterium
TATGCCTCGACTGCGATCGATTTGACTTCTTCGGCAATATCGGCAGGGATGTCGGCCGGAATGCACATTTTTGACTGCCCGCCGTCAAAGTATTTCGCGGTATAGCTGTAAAACTCACCGGATGGCAGGATTTCTCCAACTGCAGCTGCTTTAGGATCATGATTTCCGAGAATGCCTGTTTCAATTTCTCTGCAATCGAGCCCTTCCTCCAAAACAAGCCTGCGGTCATATCCGGCTGCCTCCTTGATTGCTTCCCTTAGCTCTTCGGTATTTTTTGCTTTATTGATTCCAACGCTTGAGCCCATGTTTGCAGGCTTTACAAAAATCGGATAAGGTAAAAACTTTTCCACTCTTTTGATTGTACCGCCAAGATTACTCAATGCCTCTTCCCTGAAAATGTTCATATGTCTGCAGATTGGCAAATTTGCTCTGGCGAATACATCCTTCGCCAATGATTTATCCATTGCTGCTGCCGATCCCAATACACCGCAGCCTCCATAAGGTATATCCGCCATTTCAAACAGCCCCTGAATTGTTCCGTCTTCTCCGTTCGGCCCGTGTAAAACGGGCAGGGCAAAATCGATAAGATCCTTAAGTGATCTCCCGCCGGAGCCGAGAACTGTCAGCATATATTTCCCGGGATTTTCTTTTAGTGCTGCTTCAGCAATTTTCTGCCAGCTTCCGTCTTCTATATTTTCAACAGGCCCATCATACAGCAGCCAGCTGCCTTCTTTTGTGATGCCAATCAATATAAGAGAAAATTTCTCCCTGTCGATAGCATTTATCACTGAAGCAGCCGACATAAGGGATATCTCGTGTTCTCCTGACCGTCCGCCGAAAATGATTCCCAATCTAATCATACATTTTCCCCCTTAGCTTTTAAAAGATCTCTGATTTCAGTGAGCAGTTCCGTTTCCGTCGGAGCGGAAGGCGATTCAGGAGCTTCCTCTGTTTCTTCCTTCTTACGTGCCTTGGAAATTAGTCTTATAGCAAAAAATATAAAGAATGCTATGATTAAGAAGTCAACGATGCTTTGAATAAAATTGCCGTAGGTTATAATAACGTTACCATTAACGTATGCCAA
>CAYLLJ010000001.1:10180-16467 GCA_964384725.1 uncultured Oscillospiraceae bacterium
GTAAAACTAATTCCCGATGTCAGTACAGCTATAATCGGCATGATTATATCACTTACAAAAGAAGTTACTATTTTTCCGAAAGCTCCGCCAATCACTACAGCGACTGCCAAGTCAACGACATTTCCTTTCAGCGCAAACTCCTTAAAATCCTTCAACATTACCTTTTCCCTCCTTCTGCATACTTTCCTTCAACAGAGCCTCCAAATGTTCCTTGTCAAAATGATACTTTGTTCCGCAGAATTGACAGATCAATTCTGCCTTTTCATCCTCTTCTATTATCTCTGTAAGGTCTTTTGAACCGATGCTGATTACAACCTGTTCCAGCCGTTCAAGTGAGCAATCGCAATCCCAACATATTTCCCTGTATTTTAGCCGCTCTACTGCGAACTCATCAGGAAGCTTATTAAAAATGCGTGCAAGCAGACTATCAACTATAGCTTCTTCTGTTTTCCCTGCGGATTGTTTTACAGTCTCTTCAATAAGACTGCTGATCGGATTCATTTCATTCAGCAGCTTTTCCAGAGCCTCCACAGAATCCGGGTTCGCATCCGGCAGCATTTGTATAATCATTCCTCCTGCTGCAAGTGTAGTACAATCTGTATTTATTCTTACGCCCAATGCTACGGATGAGGACTGCTGTTCAGAAAGGAAGAAATATGCAGTCAAATCCTCACCTATTTCTCCGCTTACTAAGTCAATTTTACCTACATATGGCTCTTTCAAACCCAAATCCTTTATAACAGTCAGGGTCCCTTTGCCAACGGCTCCGCCTACATCAAGCTTTCCTCTCTGCGAAAGCGGCAGGTCGACGTCCGGGTTTGAAATATATCCCTTTACCCTTCCGTCTCCTCCGGCTGTCACTAAAATTTCTCCGGCCGGTCCGTCACCCTTAAACTGTACGGTAAGTTTATCCTGATTGTTTTTAAGCTGCAGACCCATAAGTCCTGCACCGGTAAGCACCCTCCCAAGTGCTGCTGTGGCCAGCGGGCTTGTATTATGAACCTTCCTTGCATCCTCCACCATCTCAGTAGTGATTGCAAGATACACTCTGAAAGAGTGACTTTTATCAATTGCAATTAATGCTTTATTCATCTTCTCTCCTTGTATTTATCATGATCATCGGTCAAAAGCCGAATTTGAGCGGATTCCGAGATAATGCCACGCGCAAGCACTATTTAATGATTCCCTTAAGTTCGGCCTTCAGCCTCCCGGTGATCTCCTCCGACTCCTGTCTGCTTTCACCCTTTGCCGATAAATATATCTTCAGCTTCGGCTCAGTTCCTGACGGGCGTACAATGATGCTGCTCCCGTCCTCAAGAACATATTCAAGCACATCCGATTTTGGGAGTTGAATTGATTTTGTTACGGTTGTGTAATCACCATTCCCGGCATCACCGAAAATTCTTCTTTGTGATTGCATGTAATCTGCGATTTCAACAACGTCGCGGTCTATTATGCGAGACGGTGCTTCGGCACGAAGCCTGCTAAGAATGCTATTCATCTTTTCCATCCCGGCAGCACCTTCGAATGTGAATTCCATCAGATCATTTTTATAATACCCATATTTTTCATATAACTCTCGCAAACGATCGATTAATGTCTTTCCGTCCCTTTTATAATAGGCTGTCATTTCGCAAATAAGCATGGAAGCGTTCACTGCATCCTTATCTCTTACATATGCGCCGGACAGGTATCCATAGCTTTCCTCAAATCCAAATACGTATCTATCCTCTTGTCCTTTTGCTTCCAATACTCCTATCTGCTCTCCGATAAATTTAAATCCGGTGAGCACATCAACCATAGACACGCCGTAATTTTTTGCTACTTTATCCGCCATCTTGCTCGATACGATGGTTTTTATGGCAAGCGGATCCTTCGGCATGGTTTTTACGCCACATATAAAGTCCAGCAGCAGCACGCCGACCTCATTTCCTGAAACCAAAAGGTATTCGGTATTTCCGGCTTTATCCGTATGCCCTATTGCAATCCCCACCCTGTCACAATCAGGATCCGTTGCGAGCAGCAGGTCCGGTGCACTGCCTTCATTCGTGAGCTGTTCGCAGAGAGCCAGACCCAAAGTCAATGCTTCCTTTTTTTCAGGGTTCGGATAAGGACATGTCGGAAAGTTTCCATCCGGCAGTTCCTGCTCTTTTACGATGTTGATCTGCTTGACACCTATACGTTCCATGATTTTTCGCACAGGCACATTTCCCGTTCCGTTTAGCGGTGTATAGACTACCGAAAGATTTGAACAGTCGATGCCGGTACTTTCATTTTGCACCGCTTTTAGATAAGCTTCCGTCACTTCCGTCGGAATCAGCTCAATCATGTTATTTGCTTTATCTTTTAGCGCAAGAACAGCTTCATAAAAGCCTTCCTCTAAATTCAAATTGCCCGAAATGGTTTTCACTCCATCAAAAATATCTGTTTTTTCAATCAGTGAGAGAACTTCTGCCGCAGCGTCCAATGTCATTTGACAGCCTTCTTCGTTATAAACTTTATAACCGTTATATTTAGAAGGATTGTGACTTGCGGTAACCATAATGCCGGCGCTGCAGTGATAATGTCTCACAGCAAATGAAAGTGCAGGCGTAGGCATGAGTTCGGGATACAGATACGCCTTTATCCCATTTGCGGCAAGTACTCCGGCTGCTTCCAACGCAAATAGATCCGAATTTATCCTGCTGTCGAATGCGATTGCTGCTGAAGGTGAAGCCTTGGAAGCCTGATCCATTCCCGTCCCATAATGCACGTTCAGGTAATCCGCTAAACCCTGTGTCGCTTTTCTGACGGTGTATATATTCATCCTGTTTGTCCCGGCACCCAATATTCCCCTTAAGCCGCCGGTACCAAATTCCAAATCTTTATAGAAACGCTCATATATCTCATCCTTATCTTTGATGTCCGACAATTCCCCTCTCAAACCCCTATCTAAGTCTTTCTGATCCAGCCAGCGCCTCATCATCTCTTCAACATGACGCATACAATCACTCCCCCTTTAATATTCTTTACGCTTTCATGGTCTAATCTGTCAATACGATCGGCTTTATATACCGCTTTTACAGGATTATTAACCATAATTTATTGTATCATTTTACCATAAAATATTGAACGGCTGAATACCTTTCTGTAAACTAAAAAAAGAAAGGCCCGCCGGTTGCGGGTCTTCTTTTTTGTTTTCTCTCTATTCTCCTATCAGCTCTAATGTTTTAAACTTAAGCTTAAGTGTGGCGGGTTTATCTCTTTCTTTGATCAAAGGATCGTATTTTTTATCTAAAAGGATATCCTTATAGATGTCCTCCACGATTTCATCCTGTTCTGCGATTTCTTCAGCACCGATCAAACAAAGCGGCGGGAATAGTACACACCACCAGTTTTGCCCTTTCCCTTCACCTATCGTAACATTCAGCGCTTCGTAATTCCCTGCAGGGAATATCACGTCACCATATGTTTTTTTCGGAATCCATTTCACACCCAATTCCGCTTTTGCTTCGTAATCATACCCATTTTCTCTTATGATTCTTTCCGCAGTATCTTCAATTTCTGTTATATTTTCCTGAATATATTCTCTGGACTTATCCAGATCAAGGCTTACCCTGATGCCGCTATTTTTTGCCTCAACCTCTTGATTTGCTGAGTCACCTGATGCTTGCAGTTCAATAAACTCCTGCGCCATGGTCTCCTGTATCAGCTCGCTGTTTATCTTTGCAAGAATACCGTCTCTGACCTTAAGCTTTAACTGCTGATCTTCATCCGAATCACTGTTCGCAATGACATGGAATCTTATAAAATCATCATTGCTAAGCTCTGGATTGCTGTACACATTCCATGTGCTGAAAAGGATAATGCAGATTAATATGAATATCATAAACTTGAGTTCTTTTTTTCGTAATCCCAATGAAAAATCCCTCCCCTGAAAAAGATTTCCTGTAATCATCTTTTCCAAAGGGAGGGGATTTTATACATTTACACATTTATAACTGTTGTGATTAGTGATGTGTGGCAACAATCAACAGTTTTGTACCCGGTTTAATCTCCTTTCCGGATTCTAAATCATTAAGGTGAAGAACCTCATCAATTGTGGTTCTATATTTTTTAGCGATTTTCCATATCGTATCTCCTGTTCTTGATATGTAGAGAATGATTCCCGGAATCTGTTGGAGATTTTGTGAGCCTTCCAGGAAACTGATATGTTTAATCAGCTGATGTTTCTTCTGACTTGATACTGAGCTATTGATTAATATCCCTGCATTTACTTCAATCTGTTTATTATTGATTTTATCAAACCATAGTTCCTTCAAAACAATATCATTTACAGCAGTCATTTCCGGAGTAATTCCCGGGATTTCCATAGCGCTTCGGAAAGGAATCTCCTGTCGGACATTAAATACTGTCTTATCCGCACCTGCAGACGTACAAATCAAATTAACATCTATGATCCCCTCAACAATACTTTTCGCCTGTTCAATAAATGAACTTTTCTGACTGATATTTCCCGATAGATAAACGACCTTATCAACGTCGCCATATCTTTCAGGAATATTGACAATCTCTCTGGCAGACAATTCCGCGGTACCGCTTCCACTTTGTGTCATTACTCCTATTTCATCCGTATCATACTGAATGTCCTTTATGTGATGGTATATGTCGGCTACGATTTCCTTTTCAACGGTTTTATATAATTCCAATCCTGTATCCACGTTCATATCCACTTCAAAAAGGCTCTTATTTCCGTTTCCATCCTCCTTTACATTAAGATTTAAGGATGAGATATTGAAGCTGACTTTACCTGCAGATGAATATGTATCTTTTGCATCATTGTCTGTGTCCAATCTGATAAATTGGGTAAATTCTGTTTTACCTTGATAGAAAACCGGGACTGCTTTCTTTTCTCCGGCAACGGCTTCAGAATCTGACGCTTTTACAGCATCTGAATTTCTTTCTGCTCCAAGATACATGATATTACAATAAACCGAAGCATTTATTACTGCCTTTTCCTTTGTTATCTGCTTATGGTTTTCAACAATATTTATATCGTGTTTAAGTATCTTCATAATTTCAGGCATGTTTTCTTTTAATACGAAATTTTCTTTTACTTCTATAGTATCCGTTTTTCGCATTGCGACGTCCGTAAGGTTTATTTTTTCTTTCAGTATCTGTACTTCTTCATCTCTGACACCTTCAAAAACTTCAATATCAACAGTACGGTATTCTTTGATTTCCAACACAGCTGTCGCTTTTGCCTTAAATTTTCTTTCGTTTACAACTGAAAAATCAATGGATTCAATATGTGCCGCGATCGCTAACTCCGAATAAGGACCGGAATTCAATTCGGTTTCATTTTTGAACGGGATTTTTGATTCAATTGCTATGACAGGGTCTTCATTCGATGCTTGTTCAGGAGCATAAAGAGTCTGCAAAATCAGATCTCCCGAGATCCTAACCGTATCAGTTTCAGATTGTCCGGTGTGAACCTCTCTTTCGGTAAGTTTGATCTTTCCGTCCATAGAAAGAATCCTTGCAAGATCAGGCTTTACATCAGGCACTAAGATATCTTCTTCAATGTAAATGCGTATCGGTTCTTTCATTTTCATATCGACTAACTTCAATTTGCTGTTTACTACATTACCGATTGCCGGAACGATCTTGGGAGGTGTATTTTTAGGTGTAAAGGCTGATTGAAATGCAGATCGTTTAGCCGGCAAAGGAACAGCGTCCGGTATATTTTCTTCTCCCTGTTCCGAAACCTTCTCCTGTATTATTTCTTCTGCTTGATCAGCAAGTTCTGCTTCTGCAATTTCTTCCTCCGGTTCCGAAAGATCTATCGGTATGATTTCTTCTTCCGGTTCTGAAAGTTTCTCCGGTACGATTTCTTCTGTCTGATCAGAAAGATCCGCCGCCATAATTTCTTCTTCTGCCGTTTGGTCAGTCTCATTTGAAATAGCTTCAACCGAAATATTTTCTGAATCTGCATTTTCTGCCTCTGATGCCTGCCTTACGCTCTCATGAAGTATCCTTTCATAGGCCTCCGGATCAAAACGGTTTGCAGCACCTCTGGGAGTATATTTGAAGTTATATTCATCATCTGCTTCTTTTGCGGGCTGCAAAGCAAAGTCCGGGATGTTTTCAAATTCAAACGGGTACTTTTCATATGTCATCGTAATTATCCCCCTCTATATACTGTTTATTCTACTATTCGTTGCTATAGTGTATTCTGCAGTAAAGCTTGTTATGACAAAAAAGTGACTGACGCCATTTTCGTTAGTACTTGCACACGATATTTCCTG
>CAYLLJ010000001.1:16477-29841 GCA_964384725.1 uncultured Oscillospiraceae bacterium
GACCCATCCTAAAGAAGGCGAGTCAAGAATGTTTCGTTATTCATTTGTTTTATTTTCGAAAAAGCGTTTTTTCCTCTACTATTACTTGTATATAATCCGAATACTGTCGGGCCGCTGCCGCTCATTAATACTTTTGCAGCCTTGCCCTCTTGTATCATTCTCTCTTTTGTCTGCATGATGATCGGGTATTGTTTAAGGCTGTAATTTTCAAGTACATTGACCATGTTTTTTATGATTTTATTATAATTGTTTTCCCGTAATCCATTTGTTAATTCCTGTATGTTCGGACGTTCTTTTATCTCCGAAAGGTTAAGGCCTGCATAAACCTGTGCAGTAGATACGCTTACTGGCGGTTTTGACAGCAAAATCATTGCCTTCAGCGGAGGCACACGCTCAAGCTCCTCCCCTATGCCGGAGGCTAAAGCACAGGTACCTGCTAAAGGCTCCCGGCTGAGCAGCAGTTCTTCATTGAGCGCTGCCTGCCCTGCAAGACAGAAAGGGACATCTGCGCCAAGCTCTGCACCAAGCCCCATTAAAGTATCAAGATTTAGATTGAGGTTCCAAAGCCGGTTCAAAGCATGGAGAACTGCGGCACAGTCTGCGCTGCCGCCGGCAAGACCCGCTGCTACAGGGATATTCTTCTTTATATCTATATTGATTATGCTTTTCCCGATAATACCGCCGCCATACCGGTCTGTCATTAATTCCGCTGCTTTATATGCAATATTCCTGCTGTCCGAAGGAAGAAACGGCAGATTGCTCTTAAGATTAATCGCTATATCCTGATTATTCTCGGTCAGAGATACTCTGACAAGATCAAACAGATCTACCTGCTCCATAACCGTGAGGATTTCATGATATCCGTCAGGCCGCTTTCCTAAAACATCAATAGCAAGGTTGATCTTTGCATATGCCTTCACCGTAATATCTTTCATTTCGTATTATCTCTTCTTATTTGATTTCCGATTTTTGCTCTTTCCGGTTGTACCCTTCGGCTTGGTAGTGCCGGCTGCTGCTTTAGCTGCCGCTAATTCCTTTTCCCTCTCAGCTTTCGCTTTCCTGCCGGTAATATAGGTGCTTCCGGTTACAGAAATAGGTCTCGCTCCGGCTACCCTCTTAGTATCTTTATTGTTATCTATCTCTGTTTCTTCACCAGATGCGTCGCCTTCGTTCACTGCACCTCTTCTATTTTTCTTTTCTCTTGCTTTTTCTTTATCTTTTTCCGTCTGTGCCACGACAGCCTCCACAGACTTTCCGGTTTTTTTCGCCACTTTATATGGATTGACCTTTATTTCATCAGCTTTCCTTTTCTCTTCTTTTTTCAGTGCTCGTTTTGTGGCTATAGATGTATATATGATCATACCGACCATCATTAATCCCATAAGCACCATGTTGACAGTTGTGTCTGTTCCGGTATTTCTGGTTTTAAACTTGACGGTTTGATCCACACCCAAAGTATCTCCGTTAGGGATCTTAAGATCCCCGGATATAACCAGTTTATATTCGCTGTTTGATTGCAGGGGTTTGTTTACCAATATCCAGATTTCATCCAAGTTCTTGGGATATAAGATTCTCAGAGGCAATTCCTTGCCCTTTTCGTCGGTAAATTTAAATGCCCCTTTATTATCCTGCTGTACTTCCTTGGCAGACACATCTTCATTAAAGTAAAGCTTTACAACTACATTCTCAAGCGTGGAATCGTTGCTGCCGTTCTCAGGATAGCTGTGCAGCAATTGCAGTCCCGATGCAAAACATACTGAGAAAGACATCAAGCACATTAAAATAGAAAGGCTGAATATAATGCCCGCTTTTTTCATATTGAATTTTCCTCCGATTTCTTTTTTCTAAGCTTCTGAAAAAATGACTTCATTAATATCTCACATTGTTTCTGCATGATTCCGGTTTCTATCTGTACTGAATGATTTAACCTTTCATCCTGCAAAATATTCATCAGTGAGCCGCAAGCTCCTGTCTTCGGGTCAGAAGTGCCGATAAAAACCTTTTCTATTCTGGCCAATACCATCGCACCTGCACACATAGGACAAGGTTCAGCTGTTACATACATCCTACATCTTAGCAGTCTCCACCCGCCCAGTTTATTAGCAGCTTCCCGGATCGCTAAAATTTCAGCATGGGCTGTAGGGTCTTTAGTCGTCTCCGTTTTATTATGTCCCCGTCCGATTATAATGCCGTCTTTTTCAATCACGGCACCAATGGGGACTTCATCAATGGAAAGAGCTTGTTCGGCTTCCTTCAGTGCCTCCTGCATGAAGTCTTCAGGATTCATATCCGCAGCATGCTCCTTTCCCTTGGTTTTATATGCTTTACAATGGTATCATACTTCGTCATTTTTTTCAATTAAAAAAGATCCGCTCAAGCACGAGCGGATCAATAATTGGAATATGAGAATAATTGTCATTTGTTACTAAGCAAGAAGAAAAGAAATATCGATTAGATAAGAAGAAGGGAAACGGTTATCTTTTGCTAAACCTCTTCAATGTCTCCTGTTTTGCTGTCTATAGCCACAATCCAGTAGCCATATGCGTTTCTGGCAGATTGACCACTTTTGCGATTCTCCTCACCGGCCATACTTATTCCACGAAGGGGCTGCCAATATGTAAATCCCGATCTTCCTCCATCCGGCTGTTCCTCATCTAAAAATCTGCCCGGGATTCCGAAAAAAAATCTATCTGCGATTCCGCTATCATCTGCTTTTGCGCCAAAAATATAGTGGCGATATTGAGTTGCAAAATAATGCGCTCCCGGCGATACTATCGGCAAGTTTGTTATATTCACCATCTTCTTCCATCTCGCTCCTGTTTTATCTTTGTCAAATGGAGTAACATCTTCATAAAACTCGGCAATCCGGCAGGTATGAATGCAAGCATTTAAAACATGTTCATTGTAAAAATTATTATATGTTTTCTTTTCTATTTTCTTCTCTTGCGGAGAAGCGGCTTCAATCAGATCGGATGCATCTGCTTCCTCAATGTCCTCATCTATTCGAAAGGGTTCAGGTTGAAAGGGTTCCTCCTCGTTAAGAGTAACCCCCTTTAGCACAGGATGGAGCGGCTCCTTTTCATCTATAGTTGATGCGGCTGCGATAATAGCCGTTGTAAAATTGTTATAAGAATTCCCTTTTCCGTCGATATTCAGCGGTAAGAACCGGAAATAGGATTCTCCGTTTCCGTATTTATTAATCAACAAATTGCCGATAACAGCATGTATGGTCCTTTCTCCTTTTTTACCGAAAAGTATCAGTTTGTATATGTAATCCCCTTTTTCAAAATACTTCAGGTTCTGGACCGAACACCGGAAAGCGCCTTTGTTGTTACCTGTTTCCACCTTCAAGTAGGCTTTTATTTCTGCCGATTCCTTTGCCGCAAACTGGGTGTTTTGTTCTTCCATCATAACAAAAGAGCGGTTATATTTGACGTAGTTCATCAGCTTTCATCTCCTCCTTATTGTATCATGAACCTATTCCCTCTCATGGTTCCGACTCTATTACGCAGCGGACGCATGGTAAACAAATTGCCCTCTGCATTCTTGTAATCCTCCACACAAATTGGTAATATAGATATATGCAATTTAAATTTGTAATATGCGAAGAGAATAAAGCGGGAGGAATCTATAGATGTTAAAACGGGAGTGTAAGAATGTGGATTGATGTTGTTATTGTGGCCATTCTTGCCTTTACTGTCATTTTTGGGTTTAGGAATGGATTTGTTCACACGTTCATTCATACGGCAGGTTGGCTTATTGCCGTTGTTTTAGGCTTTGTCTGGTATCCGCATGTATTGAATTTTCTGAAGGAAAAAACAGGATATTATGATTATGTTTACGATAAGATAGCCGATAGAATTACAGGGAACTTGATTTCAGCATCGGATAACGCTATCGCTGCTATCCCGGAAATAATCAGAGAATTGCTGGAAAAGGCAATCGACTCAGCCGCAAATGCACTTGCACTTACCCTTTCTGAAAGTCTTTCAAATTTGATTTTTAATCTGCTTGCCTTTTTATTGGTTGTGCTGGCAATCAAATTAGTATTGCTGATGATCACAGCGCTTTTCTCTAAGGAAAAAAACGGCGGCATACTGGGAGGCATCGACGGGCTGTTCGGATTATTGGCAGGCGCTTTGAAAGGCATTATCCTCGTTTACATATTGCTCGCTTTAATGGTGCCCATTACCAGCCTGTCCGGCAACCCCACATTGATCAATGAATTAAATAATTCAGTCCTGGGAAGCTATCTGTATGATAATAATTTGATTCTGTGGGCTGTAAGGGATTTTATATAGTTAGTATAGTTTGTAAGGTTTCATTTCTTCAAAGCTGAATGTCCCTTTCTTCGGAACTGGATATTCTCGCACACGAATGTTCATTGATAGTGGAAAGAATTTATTGAAAGAAAAGTCCCGATATGCTAAAATTACTACTGTTGAATCTAAGGAAGCCCCTCAAGTTAATTCCTCCGGCTTGTTATTAGGCTCAGCTTACCGATTTTAATACTATGCTCCCGTAGCTCAGGGGATAGAGCGTCGGTTTCCTAAACCGTGCGTCGGATGTTCGAATCATCTCGGGAGTGCCATTAAAATAGCAATAGGCTTCATGTCTATTGCTATTTTAATTGTAATCAGATGTGAAATTCGAACATACGACAAGATGGGGCTTAGGGAAGAATATCTTTCCCATTTGAGTTGTATCGTTAATTGACGATTAGCGCTTATACGATACAACGGGTTACTGCTTCGGGGGTGGCAGGCATGCCTGCATGAGGGGGCAGAGCCCCCTATGGAGCACGCCTTGCGTGCCGTAGGATGTTCGAATCATCTCGGGAGTGCCACATTAAAGTTCTTAAATTCACTCCAATTATTGGCGGGGTTTAAGATATAGCCAAAAGTATACATGGGCTTTGAGGTTTCTCTCATGTCCATTGTGCCGTTGCTCCCTTGCGACGCTCATTACATCTGACAGAATGCTATCTTTTGATTAGGATATACTCTTTATTTCTGCTTCCCGAACCATCTTTAATAATCATACCCTGATTAACCATTTCCTTAATAATGGCATATGCTCTCGTTTGTTTAACGTTCAGAAGCTCCTGAACGATTTCATTGGTAACAAAGTTGTGAGATTGCAGATATTCTAATACCGTCTCGTACTGTTTGCTGTGTTGGCGCTTTGATGAAAGCGGACGTGCGTAGTTCATGTTTGGCAATGTCAGCATAAATGCGCCGTGGGTAGCTTCAATTACCGGTTTTACATCATAATCTTCATAGTATTGCATGATTCTTCGCAAACCCGTTCCATATGATTCAATATATTTCAACCGGTAAAAAATGTTGGCTAACTTTTCGTTCCTGGGCTGCGAAATTCCTAATAACAAGTCTTCTGTCCTAAGACCCGGCATTAATCCTCCCAGAGAGACAAACTCCATTCGGTCATCGTACACGTTGACTATTATGCTGCCTGAGAAAGCATAGTCCCGGTGCACTATTGCATTAAGCATTGCTTCACGGACCGCTTCCTCTGGATAATCATACTGTTCAATTCGGTCAAGCCCCGAAAAGGTTGCAGCAAGATTATTGGTGAGACTTAAGAAATCAAATGCTCCGTGCATCTGTTTAATAACAGATCCAAATATCTCCTTTCGGGTTTTAAACTCACCTTTTTTTGTTCCGTTAAAGATAGCAAACTTAATGCTGTGCTCGCATTGGTCGGATAAAAGCAATCCCAAATTTGTGTATAGTCCATCAGAATTTATAATGCCCAGTGTTCGCCTTTGACTTTCTCCAAAATCCACATTACGGTGTAAAAACTCTTCCTCGGTTGAAAAGAATGTTAATTCTTGAGCAAACGAACGTACCGCTTCATATTTATCGCCATCAGTCAATTTAATCATCTCCCGAATCTGTTCAAAACTGGACGGCACACTTGAAGCTCCCTGACGTACGTAAACTCCCGAGGGTTTTAGCCCTTTTTCAGTCAAAAAATATGGTTTGTGTGTTCCCTCTCTTACGGTAATGATAATTTCACTTTCAGAGATATCGTACCCCACAAACATGGTAACATCGGGCAAGATCCCATCACGAATTCCATTTGTGATTTGTGAAAGTATTTCATCAACATTTGATAAAGGAAATGCCTCACCTCTATTATCACGGCCTACATGGATTACTCCTCCTCCCGAATTGGCAAAGGCTATAATTTCTTTTTTTATATCAGCAGTATATTCTCGCTTATATTCCGTATTATTATCTTCCCGCATAACATCACCATCATTTCCATTTTTCACTATGATATCACTTCATTTCACCCATTTCAAGTGAAATGAGTGATTTTAGTGAAAACTTGTACAGCATTTAGGTATTAATGCATCCTCTATTAATTATGACGAAAAAGCCAATCACCAATGCACTATTGGCATGTCGGGGAATGTAAAATGTTTTTTTACGCCAATTTGACGTCCCGGAGTTGCTTTATGAAATCCAACAAGATAGGTATTAGGTGATTCAAAGACTACCTGAATTTTACGTCAAGCAGAACCTTATTTGGGCAAAGAAATATACTGTTATAAAAAAAATATATAGAGGTGAAGATCATGAGAATGTTAGGCAATGAAAATGATTCAAAGTTGGAAGATAATTTATATGAAGAAAATGCTTTTACTTTGCGAAGAGAAATAACGGTAGATAATGCCTTGATCGAGGATACATTTACAAGTAATAGAACGGCTTTCGTTACGATTTCTTATGGGGTAATGGATCGTAATCGTATAGTACAGATGCAAGTAGTTACCCTTATAATCGGGAATAACACAAGGATAAGAGATCAGTTTGGAAACCGAATTGGATTCAGGGGCTTAAGAACTGGTATGGTCGTTAATGCCAGATTTTCTTCGGATATGTCAAGGAGCAACCCACCGCAAGCAAGAGCATTCAGTATAGAAATAGTTAAAGAAAGAGCTTCTTCTTTGATTGAACAGGGGCGAGTCTTAAGCGTCGATGAAATTGGTGGTTTTGGATACATCCTGACTGGGGTCCCGAACAATCCAAACCGCCAGATGCGATATGTTGTCAGCGATACAACAAAATTAAGGGATAGACGAGGCACCCCAATAACCCTTCGCGCTATACGCCCCGGTCAAATGGTAAGAATCGAGAGAGAACCCTTCCAGACGATGAGTATTCCTCCCCAGACGAGTGCTCTTTCAGTACAAATAATCTCAGGATAATAATTTCGATAAATTGATAGAGATATTGCCTTATGGAAATTTTATGGTTCCATAAGGCAATATGGTTACGAATAGAGCGTAGGGAAGAAAATCTTCCCCATTTAAGTTGCATCGTTAATTGACGATTAAATAATTCCAATCATTGATAGCTTTGCCGCATTTGAAACCAGAAGAATCATCATAAAGAAAATCGAATCAGTCAATTAATTGGCATCCTTCGGATAATTCGCTCTTTCCCACTCCTCTTCTTTAAAGCCTACAAGTATCAGGTCATCCCCGACAAGAATGGGCCTTTTTACAAGCATTCCATCGCTTGCTAAAAGCTCAAGCTGTTCCTCTTCACTCATGCCCGGCAATCGGTTTTTTAGATCCAGCTCTTTATAAATGTTCCCGCTGGTATTAAAGAAGCGTTTTAACGGAAGGCCGCTCTTTGTGTGCCAGTATCTCAGTTCCTCCAGATTAGGATTTTCAGTCTTGATTTCTCTGAATTCATATTGGATTTTATTTTCGTCAAGCCATGCACGTGCTCTCCTGCATGTCGTACATCTGCTGTAGCATATAAAAACCATGTTTACCTCCTTATATCCTCTCGCATCAGCAATACCAGATAATCGCCATATCCCTCCTGCTCCATATGTTCCTTAGGAATAAATTTCAAAGAAGCGCTGTTTATACAGTAACGGAGACCGCCTTGTTCTTTCGGACCGTCTGTGAAAACGTGTCCCAGATGTGCATTCCCTGCAGCATTTCGAACCTCAGTCCGCAGCATACCGTGACTCCGATCTTTAAATTCCTGAATCAGTTTCTTATCAATCGGCCGTGAAAAACTTGGCCATCCACAGCCGGATTCAAATTTATCCGTCGATACAAAGAGAGGTTCTCCTGTGGTTATATCGACATAGATTCCTTCGTCAAATAGGCTGTAGTATGGATTCCGGAAAGGCGGTTCAGTCTCATTCTTCTGGGTAACTGCAAACTGTAGTTCACTTAAACCTTTTTTCAGTTCTTCGACGGACTTTTTCTTAAACCTGCGTGTCGAGTCCAGCGCCTCCTTTGCCTGATCGAATTTCCCTGTTCCTATATGGCAATATCCATTTGGGTTTTTATCCAGATACTTTTGATGATATTCTTCTGCCTTATAATAATTATCCAGCGGCTTTATTTCGATTGCAATTCTTTCCTTATATCTTTTCTGAAGATTATTGATCGATTCCATAATTATCTTCTCATCTTCCGCATCTGTAAAATAAATCCCGGTCCTGTACTGAGAGCCGATATCATTCCCTTGGCGGTTGATTGACAGCGGGTCGATAACATCATAATAAAGCTCCAATAGAAACGGTAATCCGATTTTATCATCATCGTATAAAACCTTAACTGCTTCTGCATGTCCTGTATTTCTATGACACACATCTTCGTAAGTTGGATTTGACGTATTGCCGTTTGCATATCCAACCTCAGCCGATAGAACGCCCGGGATACTTTTCAGATATTTTTCTGTTCCCCAAAAACATCCGCCCGCTAAATATATTTCTTTTTTCACAGAAAAATCCCTCCTTATTCTTAAGTATAACTAAGACAATCAATGATATGCTCCCTTTAATAGGCTTGCTTTATTCCTGAGTTTTATTTATATTCATTTTCCTATCCCCATTCTACTAATAGATCGGCAGCGCAGTCAAGACGATAAACGGGAAAATACTCATCATCATCTTGAAATAATAAAGCAGCAATAGGCTTTACGTCTATTGCCGCTTTATTATTATTTCGAAGGAGATATTCGAAAATCTGACAAGATGGGAGGACATCTTCATAAAGTTTAATTTCGCATATTCCTATATATGGAGGCTGTTTTTAATCATCTAAATAAGGTAATGTGGAACCTGCCTGCGGCATTACTATAACCTTGGCATTGCCGCTTAGCTTTTTAAATGCCGCCTCCAGTGCTTCCTGAACTGTATGAAATGGTGTGAAATGCATTTTTTTAATCAGCGCATCCTCCAGATCAGAAATCATATAAATGTCTGCTTTCTGCATGACCATCGCTATAGCGGCTGCCTTATGAGCACCAAGAATAAAGTTTTTCTTAATCTCTTCTATCATGTCTTCCGGCTCCATAGTCAGCATCCACTTTTCAAAATGTTCTTCCCCGAAGCCTTCTTTAGCAGACGCACACCAGATGATTACTCCTCCGGGTTTCACCGCATGCTGTGCATTGTCAAGTCCTTTCTGCGCCTGATAGATGTTGATGTCTTTCGGAAAGCCGCCGGGCGATAACACTACGATGTCCGCTTTCTCACTTATTTTTATTTTATACATATCATCGATTGCCTGGCAGCCTGCTCGGTGAGCAAAATTATAATGACCGGCAAAAGCCTTTACTATTTCTTTATTTTTATCAAGAACGACATTCACAATAAAGTCGATATTGATAAAGTCAGTAACCTGATCGATATCCTCTCTGACAGGATTGCCCGATAGTTTTCCAGCTTGAGCCCCCGGCTTTATCATATTGGAATGGTTTGCTTGTATTGCCCTTCTGCTTGAAACGCCGGGCATAAGAGCTTTCGATCCTCCTGAATACCCTGCGAAATAATGGAACTCCACATTTCCGATGCAGATTATCCGGTCTGCTTTTATAACAGGATCGAAGATATCTACCGGCGTTCCGTGATCACATACTCCAAGCTCTGTGCATCGTTCAGGATCGCTGTCCATGAGTATGGTTTCACTGTCATAGATCGCATCGCCAACTAAAGCCCTTTTTTCCTCCTCAGTATGAGGTCTGTGACTTCCCAGGCCAAATATAATCGTTATCTGAGATTTATTCACTCCTCCTTTTTCAAGTTCGTCAATCACGGCGGGCAAAATCCTGTATGACGGAAGCGGCCTTGTGATATCGCTTGTAATTATTGCCACCTTGTCTTCCGGGCAGACGATATTGCATAACCTTTCCGTACCGATGGGGTTTTCTATGGCACGGATAACCTCCGCCTCACCTGTGATACCTAAAGTTACCTCATTAGGCATAATCTCTCCAAGATAATTGGTTTCCGGAATGTCAAAGTTTACAGTTCCTTTGCCGTATTTTAATTCAATGTGTTTCATATCATTTACCGACCCTGTTCACACCTGAATCGAAAGCTGCACGGTATACTGCATCCGCAACTGCTTTCCCGACTCTTTCATCAAATGCAGGCACTATAACATAATCTTCCTTCAGCTCAGTATCTGAGATCAGTTCTGCGATTGCCTTTGCCGCTGCTATCTTCATTTCTTCATTTATATCGCTGGCTCTGGCGTCCAAGGCCCCGCGGAAAATTCCGGGGAATGCCAAAACATTGTTGACCTGGTTCGGGAAATCGGAACGTCCCGTTCCAATAACCCTTGCTCCTGCATTTTGGGCCTGCTCCGGCATAATTTCCGGTTCCGGGTTTGCCATTGCAAAGACTATAGGGTCCTTTGCCATGGATTTAACCATTTCTTCAGAAACTAATCCTTTGGATGAAACACCTATAAAGATATCTGCTCCCTTCATGGCATCGGCGAGATTTCCGGTGCGATTTGCTTTATTTGTAATATCGGCAAGCATCTGATGGACCGGATTGTCATATTGTTCCGTCTTCACTAATATACCTTTTCTTGTGCAGGCATAGATATCCTTCACGCCCATGTTCAGTAGCATCCTGGACACCGCATATCCCGCAGCACCTGCTCCGCTGATCGCAACGGTAGCTTCTTCCCACTTTTTCCCAACTATCTTCAGCGCATTTATAAGGCCTGACGTAACAACAACAGCCGTTCCATGCTGGTCGTCGTGAAAAACCGGAATTTCAAGTTCTTTCTTTAAACGGTTCTCGATTTCCACACAGCGGGGAGAAGAAATATCCTCTAAATTGATTCCCCCAAAACCCGGGGCGATCATCTTTACCGTCTGAACGATGTCTTCAACTTCCTTTGATGCCACACAGATCGGAAAAGCGTCGACATTTGCAAAGGATTTGAAAAGTACAGCCTTTCCTTCCATAACAGGCAGCCCTGCTTCCGGACCAATATCGCCCAATCCCAGCACAGCTGTTCCGTCCGTTACAACTGCGATCATGTTTCCTTTGGCGGTATAATCATAAACTTTGTTGATGTCTTTATGTATTTCCCGGCACGGTTCAGCGACACCCGGAGTATATGCCAGAGACAGGTCTTCCTTGCTGCTTACCGGGACCTTACTGGTGACCTCTATCTTTCCCCTCCATTGTTCATGGAGTTTCAATGACTTTTCCTGAATATTCATCCTGTCATTTCCTTTCCATCGCAGTTATAAGAGGGAGCTTCTTTCCCGACATGAATTGTACCATGGCTCCTCCCGCCGTACTTACATAACTGATTTTCTTAGTGTCAATAAACTTCTGCGCCGCCGCGACCGTATCGCCGCCGCCGATAACGGAATACGCACTTGATTCGGAGATTGCTTCCCATATTGCCCTTGTTGCCTTTTCGAACAAAGGATTTTCATAGGCACCGGCAGGTCCGTTTACAAAAATTGTTTTAGCACCTGCTATGATCTCTTCGTATTCGGCAATGGTCTTTTCTCCTATATCCATGAACATTTCCTCGCACGGAAGCTCTTCAATGGTCAATTCTTTTCTTGCTCCATCTTTTTCGTATGCCAGGTCCTTCGGCCAGCAAAGTTTATCTCTATACAACTCAAGATATTTCTCTGCATCCTTGATGAATACATCTAAACCTTTTGACTTTATGAAATCTTCTTTCAGTTTTCCAAGAGAAATCCCCTGTGCCATGAGCATGATTTCACCTGTTATGCCGCAAGTCAGAATTTTATCTGCAGTTCCTGATTCAAGGACCTTTTCCATCATTCCGAAGGCATCGGATATTTTTGCGCCTCCTAATACAAACACACAGGGTTTTGCAGGGCCTTTGAGAACCCGTGAAAGCGATGTGACTTCTTCCATGAGCAGCAGACCTCCCGCATATGGCAGAACCTGCTGAAAGGCTACCATTGAAGGCGAATTTCTATGAGCTGCGGCAAAAGCATCATTGACGTAATAATCCATCAATGGGGCAAGATTCCGCACAATATAGGTCTGCAGCATTTCTTCGGGTTTGAGTTTTACTGCATTTTCAAAGGTAGACACCTCTTCAGTCAGATATCTGACATTTCCGAGCAAAACGGCTTCGCCCGGGTTTAGATCCTTTACAGCTTGCTGTGCCGCCGGTCCTGCGACATCATCCACATACCCTACCTTCTGTCCAAGATGAAGACTCAGCTTTTCAGCATGCTCTTCCATGGAGATCAGGTTTTCATAATCTAATGTATCCCCTTGATGAGCAATGATTGCCAGTTTCGCTCCTTTGTCCAGCAAGGACTTGATTGTCGGGATACTTTTTATTATGCGGTTTTCGTTTGAAATCTTTTTTGTAGCCTTATCTATGGGTGAGTTGATGTCTACGCGCAGGAGGACGGTCTTTCCTTTGCAGTCGATCTCATCCATGTGCCTTATGCCGGCTCTGTTATCTATTTCCATGATGGCAGCCCCAGATATTTATTGGTAAGCCCTACCGCTTCTGCTCCGTTTTCCTGCATGTTCAAAGCAGCCCTTATTCCATCAATAGTTTCCGGAATAGTAACAGATTCTTGAGGTATATGAATTCCAAACATGATGTCTTTTCCTGATTTCACGATGGTATCTTCCCAAACGCAGATCTCATACAAGTCTCCTCTTTCTCTGCCCAAATCTCTTGCATATTTGAAAATGGATGCATTCCCCAGGAAACCGTCCTCTAATCTCACTATTCTTATCCTGTCATGCGCAGCGAATATTTCTTTTGCCTCTTCCACAGAAATATCCTTTTTCGGGGTTGCGACAACAGTGATAAAATGTCCATGTGTGACCGGTGTATGTACCAGGATACCGGTGGCATCAATGTGAGGCATAATTGTCATCAGGTCTGTCGCTTGATGGCTTGGAGCTTTATCTACCTGAAGTGCGTTGGTAAGTCCACGGTGATAATCCCCCGGATCCGCAACTCTTCTGACGATGGTGATTGCAACCTTTTCGAGCCCGCAAACTCTATCCAGACAGTCAACTGCACGGATCAGGCCTGTTGTATT
>CAYLLJ010000001.1:29851-43534 GCA_964384725.1 uncultured Oscillospiraceae bacterium
CTCCGCCTTGGAATATTGCTTTCTTATTATACTTCTTATATATTTCCTTATTCTTTGCTCCAACTCCTGCGCCTGTCGCATCCAATACGATGTCTGCTTCGGGAAGGATATCTTCCAATGTTCCTGAAACGGTAAATCCTTTTGCTTCTAAATTCTTTTTAAACTCCTCGTTTGGTGCAAACAGCTTGTAGGGCATTCCCTTTTCCCGGAGTGCCATGACGCTCAGAGTCGCAGCCGCGTCCACGACACCAATCAATTCCATATCGCCCTGTTTGTTGACACCGTCTGCCAATCTCTGTCCTATAACTCCATATCCAACTACTAATACTTTTTTCATTTCATTTTCTCCTATCTTTATTTGATATTTAACGAATCATCCTCCGATATTGCATAAGAGCACACGTTAACACGTGTGACCTTATGCAGGAATTGTAATACCATATTTTGAGAAGTAGTGTTAAGACTATTTTTTTGCATTCACAACCGTGCTGATCGCATTATCAAATATTTCCAATCCGGCGTTCAGCTGTTCGTCGGTGATTACAAGCGGAGCCAAAAAACGGATGCAGTTGTCTCTTACTCCGGCTCCCAGCACAACGAGTCCGTTCTTCATGCATTCGTTTATGATCGCCTTCGTCTCTTCCTTGGCAGGCTCTTTTGTGGCTCTGTCCTTTACAAACTCGATTGCCAGCATGGCGCCCCTGCCTCTGACATCACCGATAATTTCATATTTCTCTTTTAATTCATAAAATTTCTTTATGGAGATATTGCCTATGTGGTTTGCCTTTTCACAGTAGTTGTCTCTATCCATGATTTCAAGTATCTTAAGCGCCGAAGCGGTTGCAAGGGCATTCCCGCAATATGTACCGCCTAATTCTCCGGGTTTCACGGATTCCATGATGTCTTTTCTTGCCGTTACGCAAGCAACCGGAATTCCTCCTGCTACGGATTTCGCGCTTACCACGATGTCCGGTCTGACACTCCAGTACTCACAGGCAAACTTCTTTCCTGTCCTTGCATAACCCGACTGGATTTCATCTGCAATAAGAAGAATGCCGTACTTATCGCAAAGGCGTCTCATTTCCTTCAAGAAAGCATCCGGGGGTACTACAAATCCTCCTTCGCCGAGGATCGGTTCGATGACGATCGCTGCGACCTGATCCGGTGCAACATATTCCAGGAAGTAGCTGTCTTCGAACATCTTGGCACAATGCATTCCGCAGCTCTCCTTTTCTAATCCGTAAGGACATCTGTAGCAGTATGGGAACGGGAATCTGTTTACTCCTGAAGGGAGAGGTCCGAAGCCGGTTTTATACGGGCGGCATTTGCTGGTCATTGCCATAGTCATATATGATCTTCCGTGGAATGCACCTGCAAAGCATATGAGCTCGCTTCTTCCTGTAAATCTTCTTGCCAGCTTTACAGCATTTTCATCGGCTTCAGCACCGGTGTTGACCAGAATCGTCTTCTTTTCTCCTTCGATAGGAATGATCTCATTCAACTTTTCGGCAAGTCTCGGATACTGTTCATAATTAAAAACATTGATATTCGGAGCAAAATATTTATCACACTGTGCCTTGACTGCTTCCACCACTTCGGGATGAGAATGACCGATGTTAAGCACACCGATACCGGCAACTAAATCAATGAAAATGTTGCCGTCAACATCCTGTACCATAGCGCCTTCCGCCTTATCGACAAATACCGGAGCCAGCATTCCGACCGCATCTGTGACATTGTCTTTTCTTACTTTCAGCAGTTCTGCAGATTTTGGGCCCGGGATAGCGTCTGTAACTATCTTAGGCAAGCTTGTTCTTAGTGACATTTTTCCATCCTCCTTAATAATTTTGACTTATAGATTGTAGAAATTTATTGACATTTCTACGACTTTAAACTTACTTCGAGATCCGCTTGGGATCCGCACTTAATTAAAATAGCAATTTGTATGCCAATTATAGCGATTTGGCTTGCACATAAAAAAAGACCTGAAATGTATTGAAAAATACGTATTTCAGATCCGTCACTTTGTTATTTATCCTTTTTTTATAAACAGTTCGTAATGAGTCAGGTTTCCGTCTAATCAAATCTGACTATTAATTGAGTAGGGATATGTCCCCGATTGTCGGTTTTTTAAAGCGCCAGTCACTTTTGACTAATCAAATGTCAGGATTGACTATGCTTTAAGTTTACAGCTTATTCGTAACGATAGGATTTATAATTCGGGATATATTTCCGGAGTCTTCTTGCTGCGGTTGCCTGACTGATTCCTAATGCTGCCCCTACAGCAATACTGGTTTTATATGTTTTAAAGGTATTGACAATAATGGTTTTTTCATACTCCTCCAGCATTTTATCGAGAGAGCCATCCATTTTCGGCTTATTTCTTTGGCCGTTTAAAGCAATATCGTCCGGTAAATCTTCCAAGTTGATTTCTTTATGTTTTGCTATGATTACCAGGCGTTCAACGAAATTTTCTATCTGCCGGATATTACCCGGCCATTTCTGTTTTACCAGTGCATCGTATACTTCCGGTACAAGGGATACCTGCTTCTTGTATTTCTTGTTATACTGCTCTAAAAAGCTCTGCACCAGAGGGACAATGTCTTCGGGTCTTTCTCTTAAAGGCTGTATCTGGATCGGAATTACATTCAGCCTGTAATACAGATCCTCTCTGAAAAGATTTGCCTTTATATTCTTTTTCAAATCAAGATTTGTTGCTGTTATCAGCCTGAAATCAACATCGATTTTTTCGAGTCCTCCGATCCTTGTAATGACTTTTTCTTGTATAACCTGCAGCAATTTTACCTGCATATTAAGCGGCAGCTCTCCGATTTCATCAAGGAATAGTGTGCCGCCGTTGGCAAGCTCTATTTTGCCCATCTTTCCCTTGGTGCTTGCTCCTGTAAAAGAACCCTTTTCATAACCGAACAGTTCGGATTCAATCAGATTCTCAGGAATGGTTCCACAGTTAATTTCTATAAATGGTCTGTCAACTCGACCGCTTTTCTGGTGTATGATTCTTGCGATCATACTCTTTCCAACGCCTGTTTCTCCGGTTAGCAGCACATTGGCATTTGTATCAGCTATTTGTGAAATCAGTTCATTTACACTTGTCATATGCATACTGTTAGTTACAAGCTCTTTTTCATTGATCTCTTTCATTTGCAGCTGGTTTATCTCTGCATTGTATTCGCTCATCAATTCGATGAGCTTTATATATTTTTCATTCAACGACGTCATATCGGCTATATCGATCGAATTAAAGCTGATCACATATTGGATATTGCCGGAATCATCAAAAATCGGCACACCGGTAGTCAGAATGCTGTCACCCATCTTATTCTTCTGCAGAATAGTTGCCTTACGCTTCTTTTCCAACACGACTGCCGTTACGGAGGGCTTGAAGACGCCTATATTCTCCAAGCTGAAAATCGACTTGCCAATTATTTCTTCCCTTGTAACACCGTAGTGTTTCTCATAAGAATCGCTTACCCTTATCACAATTCCTTCGCCGTCTGTCAAAGTCACATCATTTTCGTTATCCATAACTTTGAATAAGATGTCCATCTTTTCTTTTTCATAGATTTCACAATTATCGCATTTTTTATTAGTATATTCCATTTTCGGGTCTACCCCCTCCCGCCGGTTCAAAGCTGTCTTTCATAATGGCTGCCGCCTGTAAATTCTCTTAGTATAGAATTGAACGGAATCAAAGCGTCATCCATAGGTTCAAAAAATGTCAGCAAATTTAACAGGCGCTCTTTGGCCGAATAATACGGGCTGTCATCGCCAATCTGCACAAGTGAAGCTTCAGCCGGCGGACGCAGTGCATTCATCTCATATAGAAGTGATGAATTGAACATCACATCGCAATCCTCCTGGTATTTAAAGAGGTTGTCGTATTCACCGCTACGAACGCTGTCCCATTGTTTGATGGTATTTTCAGCGGGTATTCCCCGGAAGCGATCATCTCTGACGATCCTGCGAAGAAGTCTGACTTCTGTTTCAGGCACCCTGTTTATTAAATCAATATTAAGTCCAAAGAGTGCATTTACGATAACCCGAAAAAATACATTCCGGTTGATATCCGGCAGTATAGCAGGATTTATAGCGTGAATTCCCTCCATAAGAAGTATTTCATCAGGGCCTACATATACTTTTTTAGTCTTCTCCGAACGATTGCCGGAAACAAAATCAAATATTGGTGCCTGTATTTCCTCTCCTTTGACGAGGCGCAGAATATGATCTTGCAGCAACTTGAGATCAAGGGCTTCTACATCTTCAAAATCATAATTGCCTTGATAATCTAAAGGTGTTTCGTCGCGATTTACAAAATAATCATCCAGAGACAGTACTACCGGTTTAAGGCCATTCACCCGAAGCTGCGTTGCCAGCCTCTTGGAGAAGGTTGTCTTTCCTGCGGATGAAGGACCGGAAATCAGCAGAGCTCTCAGTGCTCGCCTCTGTTTAAGTATCATGTCCGCAATGTCAGCAATCTCTTTTTCATGCAGCGCCTCGGCGATACAAAGCAGCTCAAAGCTCCTCGCTGACATAATATACTTATTCACATCGGATATGAGCTCCATATCGATATTGCGGAGCCAGTTCTGATTTTTATCATAGGTTGACGATAATTTTTCCGGCGGGATCAGGGGGGTCTTTTCTCCTTTTTCCGTATCTCCAAAGTCAACAATAAATCCCGTCGAGAATGGTATGAGCTTGAATGGCGCCACCATTGATGAAAAATTATGGGCTTCATAAAGCACATTAATTATTCTGTTGTCCACCCTATATTGATAATATCCTCCCTTTTTTCCCATGTAATCCATCGGGCTATTAGATGCGATCCATTCGTTCAACTTTATGCTAATCTGGCCAACCTCACGTGTAGAGAGTATTGAGTTTTTTAGTCTGCAAAAAACTCCCTCCTGAATAGAGTAAGCTGTCTTTAGCATATCATCCGGAAACAGCTCCTGTATCACTTTGATCAGACCAAGCTTGACCGTCTGACGATCTCTGTTCAAGTGTGTCTCATTCATTTCTACCGCTCCCTTCAGCTGCCAAACGGCATCCCGTTTAGGCTTTCTTAGCTTTATTCGTTTTCTTAATTTTATCATATATGAAGGCTAATTCCTAATTTTTCTGAATATTTCCCTTATTCTTTCCTATAATTTTATTTAAGTGTATATTTTATGTTTAATTACTTCTATACGTGGTATAAAGGTATCATAAGGTCTTGGCACTCTCTTGCCGAGAGTGCCAAGAAACAGATGAGCTAATGAATGAAAGGAGTTGTTAATCATGTCTGGTTTAGTACCATTCAACAGAAAGCGTGCAAACTTAATTAATGGAGAATTTAATAGTTTTTACAACATGCTTGATGACTTTTTTAGCGATAATTGGTCACCAAGAAGAAGTCTCATCAATGACACATTCAAATTAGATGTACAGGAAAACGAAAAGGAATACAGCATTGAAGCTGAGCTTCCCGGCGTAAACAAAGATGAAATCGATATTTCATTAAATGACGGCAGATTGCAAATTTCTGTGGACAGGCAAGAATCCGTAGATGAAGAAAAGAAAAATTACATCCATAAGGAAAGACGTTTCACTTCAATGAGCAGAACCGTTTATCTGGCAGATACGGATGTTGAGGGCATTAAAGCTAAGCTTGATAATGGCGTATTAAATATTTCCATACCTAAAATTCAAAAGTGCGATACCTCAAAACAGATAACAATAGAATAACCGTATCACATGCTTACCCCGGTGATCCGGGGTATTGTTTAATTTAAACGCTTTATTCTTATGCATTTTGCTTCAGCCAAAATCTCTGTTCATTCGCTGTTTAAGCTCTTCTTCATCCTTCTCTTTGTTCATACCGCCATAAAGGCTTTGGAATAGAATAGCTGCATACCGGGCTGTGGGCTTAACTGCTAAAAGCAGCAGATCCGCCAAATCCTCACTGCCCTTAACATATTCGATCAATGGTTCTCTGTTCATCAATAACCCGTCAAAGCCCTTATCTGGATAAATCATTTTTATCGCATATTGAATTGCCGAGTGTTTTACCTTCCCCGGCGAAACTAAGAAATCCAGATATTTTTTCATATCCTTAACTGACTTATCGATTTGATGCGGTGTGATTTCCGGATAAAAGCATGCTATCACCTTTTCATCGCCCGTATTCAAAATCAAATGCCCGGTGGGCTTATATGAGTTTGGGTCAAGACCCTCACGCTTCATCATTAACCCGTCGAATTCCTTCTCTATTTTATTATGGGTAAGTCCTTCTGTTTTCGTTTTATATCGGACTAAGGGATGGCATTCGCTATCCAGCATAAAATGACAGAAAAAACCTAAAAGATATGAAATTCCGGCATTTTTATCCGGGCAAACTGCAAGCTGCTCTTTTGCTTTTTTGTAAAACACAAGTGCGGTTTGACGATGAATGGCACGGCCAAGGTTAACCACATCATTGCTCTTGAGAGGTTTATAATAAAACAGTATATCCGGACCATGAAGGCCCACTAAGAATAATGATTTATTCTTGTCAATCACAGATTTAGCATCTTTATTTAATAAATCATATACCTTCATTCCGAAAGTATAATGCGCATAAGTGGTTGGCATGTTAACCTCCATTTTTCATTTGCTATTTTCTTATTAAAGTATACGTATTATTCTTGATATTAAGAAGTGTTTTGATGTCTATCTTTTAGACATTTTGTGTGATACTCTTTAAATCTGCAGTCGAATTTTTTTTGTGAATGCGTTATAATTAATAGTGCTTTGACTGACGGAAACAAAATGCCCGAATACCCATTCAGCAAGTCCGTCCGTAGCGGGAAGAAAACCCACCTGTATTTTTTATGAAGGAAAATTTAATGATAAAACAATTATTTAAAAGTGTGAGACAATATAAGAGAGCATCCATTCTTACGGTCATCACTGTAATCCTTGAAGTAATCATAGAAGTTATTATACCTCTATTGATGGCAAACCTTATCGACTATGGTATTGATGCCGGTAGCATGCCTTATATCTGGAAGATGGGCATTGCACTTGTCATATTTGCAATGATTTCCCTTACTTTCGGAGCCCTATCCGGTAAGTACGCAGCAGAGGCGTCCGCCGGATTTGCCCGAAACCTGAGACATGACATGTACTATAATGTTCAAAATTTTTCATTTTCAAATATTGACAAATTTTCAACCGCAAGTATAATTACACGTCTTACAACAGATGTCACGAACGTACAGTATTCCTACCAGATGATGCTGCGTATGGCGGTACGTTCTCCTGTTATGCTTGTATTTTGCATGATCATGTCCTTCAGCATCAGCGATAAGCTTTCCTGGATATTTGTCGGCTGTATTCCGATACTGGGTGTTGGACTATATCTTATTATGAGCAGGACACATCCGATATTTAAGCGTGTGTTTAAGACATACGATAAGCTCAATATGGTCGTGCAGGAAAACCTGAGAGGTATTCGCGTAGTAAAATCCTTTGTTCGTGAGGATTATGAAAAAGAAAAATTCGAAAAAATATCAGGCAGCATCTTTAAGGATTTTTCAAGGGCGGAAAAAAATCTGGCCTTTAATATGCCTTTGATGCAGTTCTGTATGTATGGATGTATGCTCCTGATCTCGTGGTTTGGAGCAAGGCTTATAGTCGTCGGTGATTTGACGACCGGACAGCTGGTGAGCCTTATCACTTATGCAATGCAAATCCTGATGAGCCTGATGATGCTTTCAATGGTTTTTGTCATAATTACGATATCCCGTGCATCTGCGGAAAGAATCGTTGAGATACTCGTGGAAGAAAGTGACCTCAAAGACAATGACAATCCTGAATTCACAGTAAATGACGGCTCGATCAGATTTGAAAATGTAAATTTCAGCTATGCAAACGACATTAACCGGCTATGTCTGAAAAATGTAAATCTTGATATCCGTTCAGGTGAAACGGTTGGTATCCTTGGAGGAACAGGCTCATCAAAAACAACCCTTGTTCAGTTGATCCCCCGCCTTTACGATGTGACTGGGGGCAATGTGTTTGTCGGCGGTATTAACGTTAAGGACTATGATATTGAAACACTTCGTACTGAAGTTGCTATGGTGCTTCAAAAGAACGAGCTGTTTTCGGGTACTATCAAGGAAAACCTCCGATGGGGCAGCGAAAATGCGAGCGATGAAGAGCTTGAGAGAGTTTGCAGAGCGGCACAGGCTGATAGCTTCATTCAAAACTTCCCTGATAAATATGATACTTATATTGAACAGGGCGGCACAAATGTCTCGGGTGGTCAAAAGCAGCGCCTCTGTATTGCCAGAGCACTGCTGAAAAAGCCTAAAATATTGATACTTGATGATTCGACGAGCGCTGTCGATACAAAAACTGACGCGATGATTCGCCGTGCTCTTCGCGAGGAGCTGCCCGATACAACTAAAATTATTATTTCCCAACGTGTTTCTTCTGTTGAGGACGCCGATAAAATAATCGTTCTTGAAGGCGGTATGATTAACGCAATGGGAAAACACAACGAATTACTCGAAGCAAATGAGATTTATCGCGAGATATATGAGTCGCAGACTAAATCCCTAAGCAGCTAACAGATGGGGCAATAGGTAAAGACGTAAAAACAGATAAAGAGGAAAAGATGGATAAAGAAGCAAAAATGCCTAAATTGAATAAATCAAAAAAAGTAAGTAAAGGCACAGTCATGAGACTTATGAGTTACGTGGCAAAATATAAATTGAAGTTCTCATTTGTATTAGTGTCAATTTTAATAAGCGCCGCAGCGGGTGTCATAGGTTCCATGTTTTTGAAGATTGTGATTGATGATTATATAGTGCCGCTTCTTTTAGATACGAATCCGGACTTTTCCGGACTTTTCCGGGCAGTCGTTATAATGGGCTGCATTTATGCATTGGGGATATTGGCTTCTTTGTTATATAACCGCATTATGGTCGTGATTGCCCAGGGTATATTAAAGAAAATTCGCGATGAAATGTTTGTTCATATGCAGACGCTTCCGATTAGATATTTTGACACCCATACTCACGGCGATATTATGAGCCATTATACAAATGATACTGACACGCTCAGGCAGATGATCTCTCAGAGCATCCCACATATGTTCTCGTCAGTTATCACCATTGTTGCCGTATTCTTTGCTATGCTGTATACAAGCGTTTGGCTGACGCTTTTTGTTGTTGTATTTATCTTCTTCCAACTTAAGGTAATAAAATTTATAACCGGAAAAAGCGGCAAATACTTCGTAAAGCAGCAGGAGTCACTGGGCAGGTTGAATGGATATGTTGAAGAAATGATAAGCGGTCAAAAAGTCGTCAAAGTGTTCTGTCACGAAAGGCAGGCGGAAAAAGGCTTTGATCGGCTGAACGATGAGCTTTGTGAACATTCGACATCAGCAAACAAATTTGTAAACATTTTGATGCCGATCATGAGTAATCTGGGGAACCTCCAATATGTGTTAATAGCGATTGTCGGCGGGGCACTTGCTATTTCAGGATTTCCAAATTACGGCCTTGCGGGAGGCGGTACTTTGACACTTGGAATGATCGCTGCATTTTTAAATCTGTCTAAAAGCATTTCACAGCCAATCGGTCAGGCATCTAATCAGATCAATATGGTTGTCATGGCACTTGCCGGGGCCGAACGAATATTCAAACTGATGGACGAGAAAAGCGAAACGGACAATGGCTATGTGACACTGGTCAATGCAAAGTATGAGGATGGTGAGCTGACCGAAACAGAAATCAGCACAGATTTATGGGCATGGAAGCATCCTCACCAAGACGGGACGACAACTTACACTGAACTCAAAGGCGAGGTCAGGTTTTACGATGTGGATTTCGGTTATTCTGAAAATAAAGCTGTCCTGCACAATATCTCTTTATATGCCAAGCCTTCACAGAAATTAGCTTTTGTCGGCGCAACGGGTGCCGGAAAGACTACTATCACAAATCTGATCAATCGCTTTTACGATATTGCCGACGGAAAGATCCGTTATGACGGCATCAATATAAATAAGATCAAGAAATCCGATTTGCGCCGCTCGCTTGGAGTTGTCTTGCAGGATGTCAATCTCTTTACGGGAACAGTTATGGAAAATATACGTTACGGGAATCTAAATGCTTCGGATAGTGATGTATACAGGGCGGCAAAGCTTGCAAATGCTGATGACTTTATCCGCAGACTGCCGGATGGATATAATACGCTGCTTCAGGGAGACGGCGGCAGCTTGTCTCAAGGACAAAGACAGCTTATCTCAATAGCCCGTGCTGCTGTTGCAGATCCCCCTGTCATGATATTAGATGAAGCGACATCCAGTATTGATACAAGAACCGAAGCTATTGTCCAAAAGGGAATGGACTCTTTAATGCATGGAAGGACCGTATTTATTATAGCTCACCGCTTATCTACCGTTCAGAATGCTGATGCTATTATTGTACTCGAACATGGCAGAATCATTGAACGCGGCGATCACGAAAATCTCATAGCAGAAAAAGGAGAGTACTATCAGCTCTATACCGGCACATTTGAGCTTGAGTAATTAACGATTTCTCCGTTGAAGTTTAACATTGTCATTTACCCTTGATCTCATTCATTAATGCTTCGAACTTCGGAAGCGCTGTTTCTATTGTTTTTGGAGATATGCAATAGGCTATTCTTGTATAGCCGGGACATCCGAAGAAAGTTCCCGCTACCAGGAGAATTTGATATTTCTTTGCCATTTCTACAAATTTTTTATCATCTTCAATAGGCGTTTTCACCCATAAATAAAAGGCGCCATCCGGATTAGTGCACTCATACCCCATTTTGGTCAGTCCGGTATACAACGCTTGTCTGTTTTTATCGTAGAAATCGATATTCACTTTTGAATTTAAACATTTTGCCGCTGTTTTTTGCATCAGAGAAGGAGCATTTACAAAGCCTGAAATCCTGGTTGCCATATTGGCGCCCGCAGAAACCATATCAAAGTCGGTAACTGCATCCGGTATTACCAGATATCCTATTCTTTCACCTGCAAGAGATAGTGACTTGCTATACGAATAGACAACTATAGTATTGCTATAGTATTTAGTAATATAAGGAACGTCTATATCATCATATACCAATTCTCTATATGGTTCATCAGAGATCAAATAGATTTCCGTGTTAAATTCTTTTTGCTTTTTATTCAATATCTTCGCCAGTTTTACAATAGTCTCTTCTGTATATACTACTCCTGTGGGGTTGTTCGGAGTATTTACTATAACAACTTTAGTATTTGGATTCAACATTTTTTCAAATGATATAAAATCAGGCTGAAATGTGGGAATGCTTGCGGGAACAACTGCAAAACTTGCGTCACAGTTTACCGCATAATTTTTATATTCGCCAAAGAATGGCGCAAATGCCATGATTTCATCTCCGGGATCCAGCAATGTTTTAAAGATTACATTTAATCCTGCTGCAGCTCCTACCGTCATCACAATATTTTTATAAGAGAAATTTGTACCAAACCTGTCGTTTAATGATTTTGCAATTTTTTCTCTGACATCCTCATATCCCGAGTTATTCATATACCCATGCAATTCTACCGGGTCCTCTTCGTCTAATATCTCAATGATTGCTTTTTTTATCGTCTCAGGCGGCGGTAAATTGGGATTTCCAAGACTGAAATCACAAACATTTTCAGCTCCGTAAATTGCCGCCATCTGTTTACCTTCTTCGAACATCGCCCTTATTGCAGATCCATTTGCAATAAAGTTCTCCATCTTTTTAGATACCATGTAAATTTCCCTCCTATTTTCAACTACCATATTATAACGCATCCCGAGAAAATTTTCGACTGTAGAATATTTTCTTACCTCTGTGCGTTTCAACGAGGCGAAAGAAGTACAACAAAAGCCATCCTTAAAGACGGATGGCCTCTTTTTTGGCTTATTTTTATCAACACTCTATTAAGCTGGTTAAAATGCTATTTTGCTGTTTTAATATTCAATAATCCTATGTCCTTACGATATTGTACTCCCTCAAAATAAATCCCGGCAGCATTTTTATATGCTTTTTCCCTTGCCTCATCATGAGTCTTGCCTAATGCCGTAATACCGAGCACACGTCCTCCGTCAGTTGCAATTAACGGGGCATCCTCAGCCTCTGATGAACCCGGCACATCATTTTCTTTTATTAATTTTGTGCCGCTGTGGAAAACTATAACATCATCATCTAAATCATTCAATCCCGTAATGATCTTTCCTTTTTCATAGCTTCCGGGATAGCCGCCCGAGGCAAGAATAACACAGACTGCTTTCATATCGCTCCATTCTATGATCCGATCGGCTAACTTTTCCTCAATGACTGCATTCATAATATCAAGCAGGTCAGTTTTCAATCTTGGGAGAACTGATTGTGTTTCGGGATCACCGAACCGATTGTTGAACTCAATTACTTTCGGACCTTCTTCTGTAATCATCAGACCGATAAAGAGAATCCCCTTAAAGTCCAGACCATCTTTTTGGAAACCTTTGATCGTCGGTTCAAGGATTTGTTCCTTTATTTGCCTCTCTAAATTTTCATTGAATATGAGACTCGGGGAATATGTCCCCATACCGCCTGTATTTGGCCCTTTATCTCCGTCAAATATTCTTTTATAATCCTGGGCGGACTCCATAGGCACTATAGTTTTTCCGTCAACAAAGCAGAGGACAGAGGCTTCAATACCCGAAAGGTATTCTTCCACAACAATTTTATCGCCTGCAGCGCCAAAAATCCTTTCACCCATAATCTGATCAATTGAAGTTATGGCTGCCTCTTCGTCTTCAGCTATAACGACACCCTTTCCGGCGGCAAGCCCGTCTGCTTTAATCACCATTGGGTATCCGAAAATACCGACGGATGCCTTCAGTTGTTCAATATCTGTAAACTCTCTGTATCCAGCCGTAGGAATGCTGTGTCTTGCCAGAAAAGCCTTCGTAAAGGACTTGCTGCTTTCAAGCTGCGCACATTTGCTATTCGGTCCAAATGCCTTAACTCCTATTTCTGCCAAGGCATCAACAATTCCCATGGAAAGAGGGACCTCCGGACCGATTACAGCAAGGTCGATTTCCTTATCTTTGGCGAATCTGCAGATCCCGTCAACATCCTCAGCTTTAATATCAACACATTGTGCAATCTCAGCAATCCCGGCATTCCCGGGAGCACAGTATATTTCTCCGGCTTTTGGGCTTTGGGCAAGCTTCCATGCAATGGCATGCTCACGACCGCCCCCGCCAACAATCAAAATCTTCATTATTTACCCTTTCCAAATTGCCTTTCAAGTGAATGACGCCGCCAAAAAATACGGCTGCGGATTCGGTTTGTTTTCCGTTCCAAAGGCTGCGACTGAAAGATCAGATCATACCAAAACTGTGAGTATTTTCGTTAACCAAAGGTAAACCTTTATTAATGTTTAAAATGCCTCACTCCCGTAAACACCATAGCAATTCCTAATTCATTTGCCTTCTTTATCGAGTCCTCATCCCGAATCGAACCGCCCGGCTGGATAATGGCAGTAATGCCTGCCTTTGCAGCCGCCGTTACACAGTCATCAAACGGAAAGAAAGCGTCAGATGCCAGGGCTGCTCCCTCAGTGCTGTCTATTGCCTGCCGGATTGAGTTCTCAACAGCCCAGAT
>CAYLLJ010000001.1:43544-45842 GCA_964384725.1 uncultured Oscillospiraceae bacterium
GGTTGACCTGCCCGGGGCCGATACCGATGGTCTTTCCATCCTTTGCTATAACTATACCGTTGGACCTTATGTGCTTGGCCACCTTCATGGCAAACTTCATATCCTCTATTTCCTTTTCAGTTGGGATCCGTTCAGTAACAACCTTGACATCCTTAACATCAAAAATATTATTATCCATTTCCTGAATTAGAATGCCGCCGCTGACCTTTTTCATATCTAATGCATCATTAGGTGCTTTCGCAAGAATATCAGCAAGTTTCAGTAAGCGAATGTTCTTCTTCTGCGATAAAACTGCGATTGCTTCTTCGGTGTAATCCGGGGCAATGACGATCTCGACAAAGATCTTATTGATTTCGGCTGCCGCCTTTTCATCAATCGTACGATTAGCGGCTATGATTCCTCCGAATATCGAAACAGGATCTGCCTCATATGCCTTCACATAGGCTTCATAGATATCTTTTCCCGTGCCAACTCCGCAGGGGTTTGCATGCTTTACAACCACGACCGTTGGTTCTTCGAATTCCTTGAGCGTTTGCAGTGCTCCGTTTGTATCATTGATATTATTAAAAGAAAGTTCTTTTCCGTGCAATTGGACCGCGTTGACAAGAGAACCCGGATACGGCTGTATCTCTTTATAATAATAAGCCTTCTGATGCGGGTTTTCTCCGTATCTAAGCTCCTGTATCCTTTCATATGTAAGTGTGAGATTATCCGGAAGTTCTCCTTCCATTTCTTTTCTTAAGTAATCTGAAATCATAGCATCATAAGCGGCTGTATGCTGGAATACCTTCAATGCAAGTCTGTACTTCGTTGCATATGATACTGTACCGTTTTCTTTCAGCTCATTGATAACCGGGCTGTAGTCAGCCGGATCACATATCACGACGACGTCCTTATGATTTTTTGCAGCTGAACGCAGCATGGCAGGACCGCCAATGTCGATGTTTTCAATAGCTTCCTCAAGGGTTACCGACGGCTTTAATATTGTTTCTTTAAATGGATAAAGATTTATCACAACGATATCTATCGTCTCTATATTAAGATCCGCTAATTGTTTCATATGGCCGGGATTATCACGCATGGCAAGTATGCCTCCATGGACAGCCGGGTGCAATGTCTTGACTCTGCCGTCAAGGCATTCCGGAAAACTCGTTACATCAGAAATCCCGATGACACCGACTCCGTTTTCCGCAAGCTTCGCTGCTGTGCCGCCCGTGGAAATGATATGAACCCCAAGCCTTTCCAATTCCTTGGCGAATTCCAGTATTCCTGTCTTATCTGACACGCTAATCAATGCTCTCATATTATTATTCCTTTCCGTTCCAGCAATAGGTACATAGCTTACACTGAGCAAGGCTCACAGATTTTAATGTGTCCTCGAGCTCATGATATTTCAAGCTTTTAAAGTTTAGTTGTTTCCTGATGTCTTCCACCATATTGGCATGCCGCTTGCTTTTGCTGTCAACATATTCGTCTAAGACATCGCGCGTAACCTTTCCTCCTTCAAGCTTTTCTATTGTTCTCCTTGTGATCAGCTCCATGTCGCTTACTGATCTTGAGAAGTTCAGATATTTACAGCCGAACATGATCGGCGGGCAGGCAGATCTGACATGAATCTCCTTTGCACCATTTTCGTAAAGGTATTTTACGGTACCCGTGAGTTGGGTTCCTCTCACAATGGAATCATCGATTATGACGAATTTTTTCCCTTTAATGAGGTCGTGAACCGGTATGAGCTTCATGCGTGCTATAAGATCTCGTGCTTTCTGATTCTGAGGCATAAAACTCCTCGGCCAGGTCGGTGTATATTTGATCAATGGCCTTGCTAATGGAATGCCTGATTTATTGGCATACCCTATTGCATGAGCGGTACCGCTGTCAGGAACACCTGCAACATAATCCACCTTTAAATCCGTATCCTTTGCAGCGATGCTTGCACCGCTTCTATATCTCGCTTCTTCTACGTTAAGCCCTTCATAAGTGGAAGTCGGGTAGCCGAAATATGTCCAGAGAAATGTGCATATCCTCATTTTTTCTTCCGGTTCTGATACGGTTCCGAAACCGGATGGTGTCATGAATACGATCTCTGCCGGCCCCAGTTCCCTTGCGGTCTTATACCCTAAATTGATAAATGTAAAAGATTCTGAGGCGGCACAATAGCTCCCATTCTTTTTACCGATAATCAGCGGGGTCCTTCCATACTTATCTCTTGCGGCGTAAATTCCTTCGCGAGTCATAAGCAGGAGTGTTATGGATCCGTCTATTTTTTCCTGTGCATATCTAATCCCCTTTATGAAA
>CAYLLJ010000001.1:45854-58511 GCA_964384725.1 uncultured Oscillospiraceae bacterium
TTTCTGTTGAAATCAGTGCTGCGACAAGTTCTGTATTGTTGATATCACCGCCGCTCATTGACATAAATTGATTGCAGCCGCTTTGAAGCAGTTCATTTACCAACTGCTCCTTGTTGTTGATTCTGCCGACAGTACCAATAGAAAAGTCCCCCATCCTGCTGAAAACTGTCAGCGGCTGAGGTTCCCCGTCACTTATGCTGCCAATACCCATCGTACCGGTCATCTGGTCAACTTCTTTTTCAAATTTTGTCCGAAACGGGGCAGTTTCGATATCATGTATGGCCCTATTAAAGCCGCTTTCCCCAAAGACGCACATTCCGCCTCTCTTTGTCCCAAGGTGGGAATGATAATCTGTCCCGAAAAATAAATCTGTAACGCAATCGCTGTTGGATACTACTCCGAATACACCGCCCATCATCGTCTCCTTATTCTTGTTGGATAGAAGCAATTACGATATTTACTGCTTCAGCCAATATTTTATGCTCAGTTTCTAAAACTCTATCTGCCAGAATGTCCGCTGTATCTCCTTCCAATACAGGCACTTTCTCCTGCAATATTATTGGTCCCGTATCTACTCCTTCATCTACATAATGAACGGTAGCACCTGTTTCTGAAGCTCCTGATGCAAGCACGGATTCATGAACGCGTTTTCCGTAAAAGCCTGATCCGCAAAATTGGGGTATCAGAGAAGGATGTATATTTATAATCCTTCCGCGATAAGCTTCAATCAGACTTGGATCAAGTATGCTCATGTATCCTGCCAATATCACCAGATCTGTCTTTGCATCGTGCAGAGCAGCTGTGATCGCTTTTGTTCTTGCATCTTGCTCCGGGTAATTTGCCTTACCGATAATCACAGTATTTATGTTATGTTTCTTTGCCCTTTTTAGGGAATAAGCGTTTGGATTACTGGAAATTACAAGACCAATCCTGGCATTTTTAATAAAACCGCTTTCTATTCCATCGATGACCGCTTGCAGATTTGTGCCCCCGCCGGATACCAGTACTGAGATTCTTAACATAAACAGACTCCCTCACCGGTTACAATCTTTCCTATAATATTCGCTTCCTCACCTGCTTCCTTCAACAGGTCCATAACTGTTTCAGCCTTATCTTTATCAACGACCATTATCATTCCGATTCCCATGTTGAAGGTTGAAAACATTTCATTTCTATCAATATTTCCGGATCTTTGTATATACTCAAAAATAGGAAGAATACGCCAGCTTCCCATATCGATCTTTACCCCTAAGCCTTCAGGGATAATTCTGGGAATATTTTCGAAAAATCCACCCCCTGTGATATGTATGATCCCATTCACAGGCTCTTTTGCAAGGACAGCATTACATGCCTTTGTATAGATCTTGGTAGGGGTAATCAGTGCATTGCCTACAGTCTTGCCAAGCTCTGCCACATAATCATTGACCTGCAGTCTCATTATGTCAAAGAACAGTTTTCTAACCAGAGAATATCCGTTGCTGTGTATTCCGCTTGATGCAATTCCTATCAAAACGTCATCCTTTTTTATCTTAGAACCGTCTATCATCTTGGAACGATCCACAATGCCAACTGCAAAACCCGCCATGTCATATTCATCGTCCGCATAAAAATCGGGCATTTCTGCGGTTTCTCCTCCTACAAGAGCACATTCTCCTATGACGCATCCGTCAGCAACTCCTTTAACGATATCCTCAACCTTCTCGGCTTTGACTTTACCGGTAGCGATATAGTCAAGAAAGAATAACGGTTTAGCGCCTTGGCAGAGAACATCGTTGACACACATAGCAACACAGTCCTGTCCGATGGTGTCATGTTTATCTACCATAAATGCAATTTTCAGCTTTGTACCTACTCCATCGGTTCCTGCTACAAGAACGGGCTCTTTGATTCCTGCCAGATCCAGTTTAAAAAGACTTCCGAAGCTCCCCAATCCTGTCAGAACATTGTCGTTGAAGGTCTTTTGGACATGGCTCTTCATCAATTTAACTGCCTTTTCGCCCTCCTTAGTATCTACACCCGCATCCTTGTAGGTTAATTTTTTATCCATTGTGATACCTGAACCTTTCTATTACTCTTACCTTTTTATTTATCTCTTGATTCGTGCAAGCACTTCCTGATAGGTTTCTTCTACTCTGCCCAGGTCTCTTCTGAATCTGTCTTTGTCCATTTTTTCATTTGTTTTAACATCCCATAATCTGCATGTGTCCGGCGAGATCTCATCGGCCAATATAACCTCTCCGTCATAAAGTCCAAACTCGATCTTGAAGTCGATCAATTTTAATCCTTTATCCAGAAAAAACTCTTTTAATGCGTCGTTTACCGCATAAGCATATTTCTTTACGGCCGTAAGCTGTTCTTCTGTTGCCAGTTCCAACGCCAGTATATGGTCGTCATTGATCAAAGGATCTCCTAATGCATCGTTCTTATATGAAAATTCGAGTATCGTCTTAGCTAGAGAACTCCCTTCCTCAACTCCATATCGTTTGGAAAAAGAACCGGTGGCGACATTTCTGATGATAACTTCTAAAGGAAGGATCTTAACCGCCTTAACCAGAGTTTCTCTGTCGGAAAGCAGCTTCACCATATGTGTTGGGATCCCTTTCTTTTCAAGCATTTCAAATATAATAGCCGACATAGTATTATTTACAACACCTTTACCTGCAATTGTGCCTTTTTTTTCTCCGTTGAATGCAGTTGCATCATCCTTATAGTCTACAATGTACAGCTTTGGATCATCAGTCTGAAAAACCTTTTTCGCTTTGCCCTCATAAATCATTTCCATCTTCTTCATAACATATCCTTCTCAAATACCGTTAAATATTTTAACCCTTCAATTCCATGTTCTGACTTATAATATCCTGTTCCATTTTTATCTTGTATTTCTTCATTTTCTCCCGAAGCTCCGGATATTTCACCGAAAGAATCTGAACAGCCAACAGCCCGGCATTCTCCGCACCATCTATGGCTACAGTGGCAACCGGAACACCTTTCGGCATCTGTACGATGGAAAGCAGTGAATCCAATCCGTCAAGCGTGGAGGATTTTATCGGCAGCCCAATTACCGGCATAGCGGTATACGCAGCCAGCACACCACCCAAATGCGCAGCTTTTCCGGCTGCTGCAATTATCACTTCAATTCCGTTTTCTTCAGCCTTTGAAGCAAACTCTTCGGCGATTCTTGGAGTCCTGTGGGCAGAAATGATCCTCGTTTCATAATCCACTCCGAATTCTTTGAGTATCGCTTCAGCTCTTTCCACAACCGGATAATCCGATTTGCTGCCCATTATTATAGCAACTTTCATATCTAAAACCCTCCCTTGCTTGTTAATTTTCCGAAATGCTTTGTCACTATCTCCTTCGTACTCGCTTACGTATGTATGTATACGCGCGCTTCGTACTCACTCGTTGTTTCGCGCATTTCGAAAAACTTCCTGCGCAACCCAATTTGTTAATTTTCCGAAATGCTTTTTGTCACTCTCATTTGTACTATTACCGTGTTATTTGGTAAAGTAAGCGACTCCCGCCTCAAATATCTTCTGATCGTAATTTCCCGGGACGTTCTTGTAAAGATTCTCGCCTATTCTTTCAGAATGTCCCATTTTCCCAAATATCCTGCCGTCAACGGAAGTGATTCCTTCAATTGCAAACATGGCTTCATTTGGATTGTATTCACCGTCCATGGTAGGCATACCGTCCGGATCGACATACTGGGTCGCAATCTGGCCGCTTTCAATGAGTTTAAGGATGACATCTTTTTCTGCGATAAACCGGCCCTCGCCGTGGGAAACCGGAATAGTATGAATATCCCCTGCCTCCACATTTGCAAGCCATGGGGATTTTACAGATGCAATCCTTGTTCTTACCAAGCAGGATGCATGCCTGCCTATGCGGTTATATGTCAGCGTAGGATTGCCTGCGTTTGGTTCGGTTATGGTCCCATACGGTACAAGGCCTAACTTTATCAGTGCCTGGAAGCCATTGCAGATACCAAGCATAAGGCCATCCCTTCGTTCAAGCAGGTCTTCCACTGCATCTCTGATGATGGGATTTCGAAAAACTGCAGTAATGAATTTGGCGGAACCATCAGGCTCATCACCGCCGCTGAAGCCTCCGGGGATCATAATGATCTGACTGTTTCTTATTTTCTTTTCCATTTCACTGATGGATCTATTTAAGTCTGACGGTGTAAGATTTCTTAAGATCTGAATGTCCGCTGTTCCGCCGGCTTTTTCAAAGGCTCGCTTTGAATCCACTTCGCAGTTCGTACCCGGAAATACCGGTATTAAAATTCGGGGTTTTGCAATTTTTACAGCAGGCTTGTGAATGGATCTTGTTGTATATAATATCGGTTCAGGCTTCTCAATTGTTTCGCTTGTGCTAACCTTTCTTTTGGAAGGAAATATTCCTTCAAGCGGCTCCGCCCAGATTTTTCGTATATCGTCCAATTTTATAGAAAATCCCTTACCTGCCTGCTCATTCTCATCTCCGATCGTTTGAACGGTCAATGTCCTGTGTGCGGCAGTCCTGCCGATTACTTTGTAACAAGTACCTGCCATTAGCTCTTCAATATTCTCATTTTCCGCTATTTCAAGCAGCAATGCGCCATAATCAGGGTTTCTCAATTCTTTGTCTGTGATATTAAATAAATCGACCCCGATCATATTTCCTACTGCCATCTTAACCGCCGAAACAAACATGCCGCCTTTCCCAATAGTATTCGCGGACAGAACTTTACTTTCCAATGCCAACTTATGGACTCTTTTCATGTTCGTACGGTATTGCTCAATATCCAGCATGCCTTGTTCGTCGCGGTCAGCGGTAATATAAACAAGCTTGCTGTTCTCCTTTTTTAGCTCTGTTGATATCACATAATTCGCATCTGTGACACCCACTGCAAAAGATACTAAAGTCGGCGGAACATGAAGATCCATAAAGGAGCCGGACATGCTGTCCTTTCCCCCGATAGACGGAATTTCCAATTCAATCTGTGCTCTTAGTGCCCCAAGCAGTGCTGTAAAAGGCTTGCTCCATTTGACAGGGTCTTGTCCTAATTTTTCAAAGTATTCCTGGAATGTCAACCGCACTTTGGAATAATCCCCACCCATGGCGGCGATTTTAGTTATCGAATCTATCACCGCATAATAAGCACTGTGAAACGGACTTAATACCGATAGTTTCGGGTCAAATCCGTAAGCCATCAATGTTGCGGTATTCGTAAAGCCGTCTTTGAGAGGTAGCTTCGCTGCCATTCCGGCTGCAGGGGAAAGCTGGTATTTGCCTCCCAGCGGCATCAGGACGGTTGCGGCGCCTATGGTACTGTCAAACATCTCGATCAATCCCTTTTGACTGCAGCAGTTTAAATCCTTTAATAGATCTGTCAGATCAGTTTTGCTTACGGCAAACTTTTCGTTCGAATCACCTATTAGCTCAGGCTTAAACTCACGCTCTAAAACATAGACATCAATTTCCTGCTTTACACCGTTGGTATTCAAAAATTCTCTGCTTAAATCAAGAATACAGGTTCCTCTCCAATACATACGAAATCTGTCCGTATCCGTTACCTTGGCAACTGCAACCGCTTCTAAATTTTCTTCCTGTGCATAGCGGATAAACTCATTTACATCCTTTTCCGCTATAACTGCGGCCATTCTTTCCTGAGATTCAGAAATGGCAAGTTCTGTTCCATCCAGTCCTTCATATTTCTTTGGAACGAGATCCAGATTTACGTCGATTCCGTCTGCGAGCTCTCCTATGGCTACCGATACTCCTCCGGCTCCGAAATCATTGCATCGCTTGATAAGCCTCGCCGCTTCTTCCCGTCTGAAGAGCCGTTGGATATTTCGTTCTACGGGAGGATTGCCTTTCTGTACTTCTGCACCGCTGCTTATTATTGATTCTTCAGTGTGTCCCTTTGACGAGCCTGTTGCGCCTCCACATCCGTCCCTTCCGGTTCTGCCGCCGATAAGTAATATAATATCGCTTTGCTCCGGTTTTTCCCTCCTGACATGCGAAGCCGGTGCTGCGCCTATGACTGCTCCTATTTCCATACGTTTCGCAACATAACCTTCATCATATATTTCTGACACTTGACCGGTAGATAAACCTATCTGGTTTCCGTAAGAGCTATATCCCTTTGCTGCACCCTTTGTTATGATTCTTTGAGGAAGTTTTCCCGGGAGTGTTTCGTCAAGACTCTTTCTGGGGTCTCCGCTTCCTGTTACACGCATAGCCTGATAAACATAAACCCGGCCGGACAGAGGATCTCTGATCGCACCGCCGAGACAGGTTGCGGCCCCGCCAAATGGTTCTATTTCAGTAGGGTGATTATGCGTTTCATTTTTAAACATGACGAGCCAGTCTTCTTCCTTACCGTTTACTACAGCTTGTACTTTAACACTGCAGGCATTTATTTCGTCAGACTCATCAAGATCATTAAGAAGTCCTTTTTTCTTAAGATACTTGGCTCCAATAACTGCCATATCCATCAGACTCATGTCTCTTATAGAATTACCGTAAACGGCTTCCCTAACATTCAGGTAGTCTTGGAATGCTTTCTGTATCAATTTGGAATATGGCCCTTCTTCAAAGAAAATGGAATTTATTTTTGTCAAAAATGTTGTATGTCTGCAATGGTCTGACCAATAGGTATCGATGACCTTCAGCTCTGTAACGGTGGGATTTCGTTTTTCAGTACGCGAAAAATATTCTCTGACAAATATCAGGTCTTCGTGGCTCATGGCAAAGCCCTGATTCTCCCTGTAAGATTTTAGCTGCTGATCCGTCATCTCAGTAAAATAATCTACCGCCTTTACATTCTCCGGAACAACGGCTTGCATTTCGAGCCCTTTAGGTTTTCCCAGACAGGCCTCATGTGAGTCAACTGGATTTATGCTGTACTTTTTTACTGCCTCAAACTCTTCTGCTGTAACGTTCCCTATAAGCACGATCAGCCGTGCAAAACGAACCGTTACTTCAGAGCCTGCACTTATAAGTTTGATACATTGCTCAGCTGAATCTGCCCTTTGATCATATTGCCCCGGCAAATATTCAACTGCAAAATATTTAGAATTCTCATCAATGGGGATTTCTTCGTCATAGGCGGTATCAATTGCAGGTTCTGCAAAAATCGAATATCTGGCAGCATCATATGCTTTGTTGTCGATCCCTTCAATATCATACCGGTTTATCACCCGCACTGCAGTTAATCCATCCGGATGAAGATTCTCTTTTAAATCTGAAAAAAGGTTCTGTGCTTCGACATCATAGCCATTTTTCTTTTCAACATAGATTCGGCGTATCATGGAGTCCTCCTTTTAACGCTTGCGACAATGAAACCCAAGATATAAATTCGAACTTTAACGTGATTAATATAGTTCTAAGTTCGTGATTTTTGTCTTTTTTATCGATTTATATTCCTATATTATCATCTGAGATTGCTATTATCAACAGAATATACGAATATTTTAAAGCTCATGAGTAAAAAATTTTATTTTCTTAATATATCTTCAATAACCCCTAATTTGTCTTCTATTATTTGAAGCTTATCTTGGATTTCTTTTAACACATTTTCGTATTTTTCTATATTTTCATTATTATTATGCCAATATTTTGTTTTCGAAAACGTTTGATAAAAAAATAGCTGACTCGGGTTTTAATCCAAATCAGCCATTTCGACTTTTGTTTCATTTCTATATTATATGCTATTTTATGTCAATTATTTAATTTCCAAGTCCATACCCATTTGAGGTAAGGTAGGAATCGATACTGTTAATAGTTTCGATTACCCTGTTTGCATACCTTGATGAGTACATTCCCCGGTTTACAGCAACCGAGCCTTGATTGTATGCGGAAAAACCTTTTGTCAAATTTCCGTCATAAGCTGCAATTCTTTCGCTTAGATACATAGCGCCAAAATTTATACTTGTCTCTGCATCTAAAAGCTGTTGTTCGCCTAATCCATAACGTGCTCCAGTGGAAGGCATTACCTGCATGAGTCCGAGCGAACCGCTTCCTCCTCTGGCATTAGAATTAAACGTGCTTTCCTTGTGTGCTACAGCTATGAGTATTTTCTCGTCTATATTATACGTGTCAGCTGCGTTTTTAAACATGAATACAAGTTCCTGAGCCTTATTGACTGTATATTTGCCATTGTATTTCTGTATATAGCTTACCAGCCCCTGATTATATTTTGACTCTGCTTCCATCCAATATGATTTTGCCGGGATATCTGTCTTAGTGCTAATATAAACCCCTGTATAAGAGTCAAAATACACATCAAATCCCAGGCCATTTTCGCCAATCAGCGCTCTGATCGGGAGATATACTGTACTGTCAACAGTCAGTATCGGCATCTCATTTAAGTCGACTTCCCTGACAGACAGCTGGGGGATCTGAATCATATCTTCATTCAAAGCCTTTTGTATTGACTGATCTTCATAGTCGATCTCTGTCTCGGCATCGGCGGGCCCATTCGGTTCGGGCTCGGCAATATCGCTTTGATCCAATTCGTAAGCCAAAACATGTATTTCATTTAAAACTTGCGCTTGAATATCCTTTCTTTCGTTTTTCTTCCACTGTTCGGTTATATTGATCAGTGTCGGTTCCATTTTTAACAGTTTTAATGTGCGGCTTTCAAAATCCATTTCTGCTTTAATCCCAAGGATTTCACCCATTTCAGGTGTCAATGGGACATAAGTTGTATCCTTATAAAGAAAAAATGGATACTGCAGTTCATTATTATCGATGGTCTCCCCATTGATAATAATATTCTTGGTAAAAAAATCTCCTTGTACGTTTTCTTCAGCATATATAGAAATTGATGAGAAAATTAAGACGGTCAATGAAAGCCACACAGATATAAGCTTCTTTGCCATACCTTTTTTCCCTCTCTTCCTTTCGTCTATTTTATAGACTTAAACATTATACCACAAATAGCCAAAAAGTATACCCTTTTTTGGCTATTCGAACGGCGCAGAGGCCTCATATGTTGAATTTCTAACGTTTATGCGGGGCAGTAAAGCCCGCAGGTCAACCCGCAAACAGTCTTTATTTCGTGTAATTGTCGAAATATCCTTTGATATATATGATAGGCGTTCCCTTATCTCCGCTTCCGGATGTTAAATCACAAAGAGATCCGATCAAATCAGTAAGTCTCCTGGGGGTTGTCCCTTGAGCAACCATTGAATCACCAAGATTATCATCTTTCTTTTTTATAGATTCACTGATTGCCTCTTTTAATTCATCTCCGCTAAGGTGCGCGAAGTCATTGTCAGCGAGATATTTTAATTTCAGTTCATTTGGAGTACCTTCCAGTCCGGGTGTATAACCGGGGGATACAACAGGGTCAGCCAGCTCCCAAATCTTTCCGATTGGATCTTTAAAAGCCCCATCACCGTAAACCATAACCTCTATATCTTTTCCGGTTTCTTCTTTTATCTTCTTCTGGATTCCGATAACGAATGCCGTACAGTCATTTGGGAAAAGCTTTATTGTATTTTCCGTCGATTTGTTAGACCCTAAGATCCCATACTTTATATTGTAGCCGCTTCCGTCAACACTTTCGTTTAATATTTCATCCAGGCCTAAAACAATTTCTGCTCCTGCTGCTTTTAAGATCCTTTTAGTCCTTGTTCTTGTATGAATATCACAGACAAGAACATTCTTTGTATAATTGATGATGGTTCTGGGATTGTTGGAAAAGATGACTTCGACCTCCGCACCTTCATCCTGGATCAGCTGCTTGTAATAATCTACATAGTCAACTCCTGTAAAAGTGTGCTTTGGCTTTCCAAAGTGTCTTTCAAATTCTTCCTCGGTCAAAACGTCCTTATAACAATCAAAACCTTTTTCATCAACTAAATCTATGTCTACAATCTGATTGCCTACTTCATCGCTGGGATAACTGAGCATAAGGAAAATTTTATTTGCACCTCTTGCAATTCCCTTTAAGCATACAGCAAATCTATTTCTGCTTAGTATCGGAAATACAACGCCTATAGTATCTCCTCCCAATTTGGCTTTTACATCTTTGGCAACCTGATCGACAGTAGCATAATTTCCCTGTGCTCTGGCTACAACTGCCTCTGTAATTGCAAGGATATCCCTATCTTCAATTTGAAACTCCCCTGCCTTAAAAGCATTTAAGACTGTATCCACCGTTATCTTTTCTAAGTCATCGCCCTCTCTTATGATGGGAGCTCTCAGCCCTCTCACCACTGTGCCGACTAATCTTTCCATCTAAGCGTTCCTCCTATTATATAAATGAAAATAAAATATCATATCAACAGGGATTATTATATCAATAAAAATACCGGTATGTCTATTAAACAATACGGTATTTTAATATTTTTTGCTAATTTAATATAAAGGCGGAGAATCGGCCTTCTATATATAATTGGCCATCATATCGTTTATTTTTTTATTCCATTGTGCTTCATCCGTAATCGATTGAATCATCTCGGTTATTCTATTGATCCAGTCCTGCGAAAGAAGTTCGAGGTCTTTTGGTTCTACAACCATGCCGGAACGTCTTGCATATTGAAACATTTTTTGACTAAGTTCAGGCATATTAAAGTATTCATCGATCATTGACAGCATTTTTCCGCGGTCAAGATCCAATCTGCCTTGAACATTTTGAAGCAGATTAATAATATGGTCGCTGACCATGAAGGTTTTACAGTTATTAATGTTTTCTATGAGTAGCCTGATCTCCATCAACTTATCATTTTCACTGCATAATTGGAAACTGCCGCTCATCAAATCCTCCCATAATCCCGAATTCTTATGAATAACCGCGGATCTGATTCTAAGAAAATCAGGGTTGACAGCATTGACTACCTTTGCGGTTTCAAGAGCGTTCTCGCGCGAATACTCCTTGCCTCCTATTCCGGGCATAAAATAAATTGAAAGCTCTATGCCCGCTGCTTTTATATTTCTTCCGGCTGTAATTTCCTGCTCTGAAGTAACCCCTTTGTTGATCAGTTCTAAAACACGGTCGGATCCGCTTTCAAAGCCCGAATGGATCCTGTCAAGACCGGCCTCTTTCAATTGCCGATACTGTTCCACGCTGATTTTCGATAGGGTCTCTGCACGCCCATAGGTTGTAATCCTTTTTATACTGGGAAGTTTCTCTCTTAAATATTTTAAAACCTCCAAAACCCTTTCAGTTTTAACCGCGAGAGAATTCCCGTCCTGCAAAAATACATTTTCTCCGCCATGGGCAAGCCAACGGTATATGAAATAATAACATTCTTGCTCTGGGCGTGTCATGTTTTTTAGTATCTTCAATGCATTTCTTTTGTTCCAAGAACCGTCCTGCAACAGAGCGTCCTGTGCTAATTCCGCATACTCCGCCATAACGTCGATATCTTTTTTTATACTTTCAACAGAAAAAGCCTTAAAGCTTTCATGTCTGTAAAGGCTGCAAAATTTGCATCGGTTCCAGGTGCAGCCCTCAGTTATCTGAAGGAGCAGGCTGTTCGCTTCGCTTGGCGGCCGGATCGGACCGATTCGATATGTTGTTTGTCTCTCATCTGACATGTTTTTCTCCATTCCTTACTCAGATTGGGCATGCTAATATCGCATATTATACCCCGGTTTCTTCTGTTCTTAACATCTCAATATTGACCTTAAGGATAACTTGTTTCCACTTATATAATAATGCTATAATATTCGCATCGAAGAAATTACAATTATCTGCGGAAGGGACAAACTATGATTAATCAAAGGCAAAAAAAAGTGCTTATCCTGGCACTTAAAGCCGGGGAACTCATGATGAAAAGCGGTGCTGAGAGTTATAGAGTTGAAGATACCGTTACAAGAATATGTAAGGCATGTAAGATCCCCTACGCCGAAGTATTTGCGACTCCGACAGGTATATTTTTATCTCTTGATGAAGGTTCGGAAGACAGTGATATGTACACATTGATCAAACGAATCAATAGCAGCGGTATTGACCTCGAAAAAATTTCACGTATCAATCATTTTTCGAGAGAATTTACCAGTACTGATATGTCTGTGGAATCAGGACTTGACATTTTAAAGGAGATAGAAGCCAGTAAGCCCTTTCCGCTTTTTATTAGAATATTGGGTGCGGCGTTTGTCTCTTCTTTCTTTGCTTTGATTTTTCAGGGGAATATCAAAGATTTTTTTTGCGCCTTTATTGTAGGCGCCTGCAGTTATACGTTCTCTCTTTTATTAGATAGACTTGAAATGAATCTGTTCATACGGGGTTTCTGCAGCTGCGCTCTTGCCGGTTTATTAGCCCTCGCTTTTATTTCTGTCGGCTTTGGCTCACATTTCAGTTCAGTTATCATCGGTTCAATCATGATTTTCCTCCCGGGGGTCGCCCTCACTAATGGGGTCAGGGACACTCTTGCAGGTGATATGCTCTCCGGTGCTTCAAAAGGACTTGAAGCGCTGGTTATAGCTGTATCTTTAGCTTCCGGAGCCGGTTTTGCCATCGAGTTATGGAAACTGGTGGGAGGTACTTTTTGATGTTTTGGCCGTTTGTGTTTGCTTTCTGTTCTACCGTTGGATTTTGTATTATTTTTCATGTCCCCAAGAGACATATTCTCCCGGCTTCCTTTGTGGGTGCCTGCGGCTGGTCGGCCTATATCTTTTCTGTTTCTTCCGGCAGCGGAAGTATTTTAGGCTGTT
>CAYLLJ010000001.1:58521-61490 GCA_964384725.1 uncultured Oscillospiraceae bacterium
TTGCATTGCTAAGCGATCTGTTTTCGCGTGCATTTAAAGATGCCGCCACAATTTTTATTATTCCCGGTATACTGCCGATTGTGCCGGGTGCAAATATGTATTACACAATGCTTGCTATTTTAGAGGGGGACCTGGAAAGAACTGCCGTTATCGGCACAGAAACAATTCTAATGGCCGGCGCAATTGCTGTAGCACTGCTTATGGTTTCTTCGGTGATCAGATTGTTGGTATTGATTAACAGGAAATTTTTTACATTAATAAAATAGGTCTCCTGCCTTCTTTACATTTATATATAAAATTAACTTTGACTGGTCTACTGACCTCTAAGAATAGTGAATAATATTTTTTCAATTATTTCAGAATTTTCTTGCAAATTCGATTTCTTATGCTATAATATTTTTAAAGGAGGAGTTTGGGACGTAATCCCGGGATATTGATATAGAACAAACCTATATCAAATTTACATAGAAGGAAGGTGATTCCGCCAGAAATGTTAAATGCCGAATGTCGATAACGCCAATCATCGGATGTAGTGATGATTGGCGTTATTGTTTATTTATGCACTATGTATATATTCTGCTGTTGAAAGGGGATATCCATTGTTATACAATATGCACAAATAATAGTCTGCAGATTGAAGATCTGTAAATTCGGGGGAGGTGCAACGGATGTTGATTTATGATCTTGCCGGAAACAAAATTGATTCCATTGATCTTAATGGAAATGAACTGCCCGTAGAAATTCCTTATATAGGTGTCTTAAACAAAAATGAGTCTGAGGGTTGGAATCCGGGCATTGATATCATGTTTCTTGAAGATTGCCTGGATGATTCCGTATCAAAATTTGAAAGTCATGACGGTTTTGACTGTATCAGCTTAGCGCTCCCGAATAAAGAAAATCTGCTCTGCAAAGGCAGCGGGATCTCTATTTTTTTTCGTAAAAATTTGTTGGTCTTTATCTATAGTGAAATGTACAATTACGAACTTATTCAAAGTGTTATTTCTAAGATTGTTAAGAAGGAGATAGTAAACATCAGCCTTGAGCGGGTACTTTTTGAATTTTTCGATCTTCTTACCGCGGACGACTCATTATATCTTGAAAGTCTGGAGCAGGAAATTGCTGAGTTGGAAGAATCTTTGATGATGTCTAAGAAAAAGGATTATATAAAAGAAATCATAACATTCAGGAAGCATCTGCTTGTCTTGAAACGATATTATGAACAGCTTTTTGATCTGGCGGAGGCTATGGAGGAAAATGAGAATGGGTTGCTTTCTCATCGTGCGGTCAAATATTTTCATTTCCTGACTGCACGTGCTGACAGGCTTTCTGACGCTATCTCAAATCTAAGAGATTATGTTTCGCAGGTGCGCGAGGCTTATCAAACTGATGTTGAAATCACGCAGAATAATATAATGCGTTTATTTACAGTAATCACTGCGATCTTTCTTCCACTTACACTTATTGTCGGCTGGTACGGTATGAACTTTTCAATGCCGGAATACCTCTGGGCCTATGGTTATCCCGTAGTTATTGTAATATGCGTCACTGTGGCTCTGTCGAGTATAATCTACTTTAAAAAGCATAAGTGGTTTTAGGCTAAGATTAAGTTCCTCGAGGGTATGGAGACCGATCGGTCAGGTACGGCATGGCATTGTAATGGCACAATTCGTAAACCGGTAAACCGGAGCTTAATTAATTGCAAAGGGGTTATCTGCAGTTTGATATACTGAGATAACCCCTCACTTTTTATTCTTAATATTCTGTCCGGTCGCAGATCTTTGTCTTTTGATCTTCTACGTATTTTAAGCATTATTACTGCTTATCTTTTTCTTCTGCGGCCTCCATCCTTTACATGCATACGGGTAAGGGATTTCGCGATAGCAATTTTCGCTCTTGCTATTTCCGAGTCATCTTCGCTTGGATTTTTGAGCCAGTTTTCAGCCTTTTCTTTTTCGCTCTCTGCTCTTTTCACATCGATATCCCCGGGCCATTCTGCTGCATCAGTAAAAATGGTAATGCTATCTTTTACATCAATAAACCCGCCTGCTAATGCTGCGATTTTGAAATCCTTGGATCCTGCTTCCTGAAACCATAATTCTCCGGCATCAAGCAGCTTAACCGCCCAGGAATGACCCGCCATAAAACCTTCATCGCCAGTCAGCGTTCTGACAATGACAAGATCTACTTCCCCTTTATAAAAAAGTTTAGAAGGGGTGGTCACTTCCAACATCACACTATTTGGCATTTTTCTGGAACCTTTCTACGACTTCGTCGATACCGCCGGCGAACAGGAACATTGACTCTGGTATTTCGTCATGCTTTCCTTCGAGTATCTCTTTAAAGCTTCTTATCGTTTCCTTCAACGGAATATATTTGCCCGGTGTACCGGTAAATGCTTCCGCAACACTGAAAGGCTGAGATAAGAAACGTTGGATCTTTCTGGCACGGGAAACAATCATCTTGTCTGAATCCGCCAATTCATCCATACCAAGGATTGCGATGATATCCTGCAATTCCTTATATCTCTGCAATACTTCCTGTACTCCTCTGGCTGTATTGTAGTGTTCCTCGCCTAAAATAATTGGATCCATGATTCTGGATGTTGACTCTAAAGGATCAACTGCAGGATAAATTCCAAGCTCTGTTATTGCTCTGGAAAGTACCGTTGTGGCATCAAGGTGGGCAAATGTTGTTGCCGGCGCAGGGTCAGTCAGGTCGTCCGCAGGTACATAGATAGCCTGAACGGATGTAATGGATCCTTTCTTTGTTGAGGTGATCCTTTCCTGCAGTGCGCCCATTTCTGTTGCCAGTGTCGGCTGATAACCTACCGCACTCGGTACACGCCCGAGCAGTGCGGATACTTCAGAGCCTGCCTGTGTAAATCTGAATATATTATCTATAAAAAGAAGTACGTCCTGGCCTTCAATGTCCCTGAAATACTCAGCCATAGTAAGACCGGTCAGCGCAAC
>CAYLLJ010000001.1:61574-63804 GCA_964384725.1 uncultured Oscillospiraceae bacterium
TGTCCGAAAACCATCGCTGTTTTATCAATTACACCGGATTCTATCATTTCATAGTAAAGGTCATTACCTTCTCTGGTTCTTTCTCCGACTCCGGCGAATACGGAAATTCCTCCGTGTTCCTTGGCGATATTATTGATCAATTCCTGGATCAATACTGTTTTGCCTACTCCGGCGCCGCCGAAAAGGCCAACTTTTCCGCCTCTTGTATATGGAGCGATCAGGTCAACAACCTTGATCCCTGTTTCAAATATTTGTGCACTTGTATCCTGCTCTTCAAAAGAAGGTGCTGCCCTATGTATAGGCATTTTGCCTTCTGTAACAACAGGGCCTTTATCGTCAATTGTATCGCCTACAACATTGAACAGACGCCCTAATACTTCCTTGCCGACAGGGACACGAATCGGCGCACCGCTGTCAATCGCTTCCATTCCTCTTTTCAGTCCGTCTGTGGAGGATAGGGCAATACACCTCACTACGTCATCGCCGATATGCTGGGCTGCTTCCGCTACGATTTCTGTATCTCCCATGTTGATGTGGATCGCATTCAGCAACTCCGGCATTTCCTCCGGCATAAATTTTATATCGACTACAGGTCCGATAATCTGATGTATGGTACCTTTATTGCTCATTTCTTTTTTCTCCCCCCTTACGTGAGATCTATTTCAGCGCATCGGCGCCGCCTACGATTTCCGAGATTTCATTTGTTATGGCTGCTTGTCTGGTTCTATTATAGAAGAGATTCAGTTCAGCAATCATTTCTCTCGCATTATCTGTTGCACTCTCCATCGCCATACGTCTTGCTGCGTGCTCACAGGTTGCGGATTCAACAATCGCACCGTAGACCATGATCTCAACATATTTAGGCACGAGATAGTTGAAAACCTGCTCAACTGAAGGTTCGTACTCCACTAATTTGTCAAGCTTCGGCACGTCCGGATCCTTCTGTATCTCAAACGGAAGCAGCGTTACGCTCTTGACCGCCTGTTCCAAGGTACTGACAAAAGAGGTGTATATCATAACCACTTCGTCTATCTCTCCGGAATCATACATTTCTATGATCGGCTTGCTGATCTGACCCGTTTCCATAAAAGAGATAGTCTCTGGAGGAAGCAGATATTCACTATAAATTTTGAAGTCTCGTTTTTTGAAGTATTCTTTTCCTTTGTTGCCGACCGCTACAATAATCGGATCCTCTTTACAATGTGCAACCTGTCTGGCAGCTTCCTTAATCACATTGCTATTATAACTGCCACAAAGGCCTCTTGAACTTGTCATTACTATGTAACAGGTCTTCTTGATTTCCCGGGATCCTTTCAAGTAGCGTGTAGGAACCTCGTTTGTATTGTTAAATATTTCCTCGATCGACTCCGTTATATAGTGTAAATATTCTCTTGTCCTTTCAAAGGTGTTTTTGGCTCTTCTGAGTTTTGCGGCGGAAACAAGTTTCATAGCGTTTGTGATATGTTCCATGCCGTTGACGCTTTTGATCCTCCGCTTAATATCCCTCATATTGCTTGCTGCCACAACATCACCTCCCCTTTACCGGCTGTCAATTGAATAACTTTTCTTAAATTCTGTTATGGCAGCTTTTAATTTTTCTTCGACTTCTGTTTCAAGTTTCCCGGTAGTTTTTATTTCTTTTCCGACTTCCGGATAATGCGTATCCATGTAATCATAGAAAGCTTTTTCAAATTTCTTGATATTCTCAACAGGAATATCCGATAGGAAATGATTGGATGCTGCAAATATGATCATAACCTGATGTTCAACTTTAATAGGTGAATACTGAGGCTGCTTTAATATTTCCATCAGAATGACACCATGATCCAACCGATCCTTTGTATCTTTATCCAAATCCGATCCAAACTGTGAGAAGCTTGCAAGTTCTCTATATTGCGCAAGTTCAAGCTTTACTTTGCTCGATACTTTCTTCATCGCCTTAATCTGAGCATTACCGCCTACACGGGATACAGATATACCTGCGTTTACCGCCGGTCTTTGCCCCGCAAAGAACAACTCTGATTCGAGGAATATCTGACCATCTGTTATAGATATTACATTAGTTGGAATGTATGCGGATACGTCTCCTGCCTGGGTTTCAATAATCGGCAATGCTGTTAATGAGCCGCCGCCCAGTTCGTCAGAAAGCTTAGCCGCTCTTTCAAGCAGTCTGCTATGAAGGTAGAATACATCTCCCGGGTATGCTTCACGGCCCGGTGGTCTCCTGAGA
>CAYLLJ010000001.1:63866-70085 GCA_964384725.1 uncultured Oscillospiraceae bacterium
CGGTGGTCGCCGTATCATCAGAAACAACGCACGATATGCTACCGCGTGTTTTGAAAGGTCATCGTAGATGATCAGTACGTGTTTTCCCTGATGCATGAACTCTTCACCCATGGCACAGCCTGCATATGGAGCAATGTACTGAATAGGTGCTACATCACTTGCAGTTGCAGCCACGACAATAGTATATTTCATTGCGCCTTTGTCTTCCAATACCTGAACCAGCTGTGCTACTGTAGATTTTTTCTGACCAATCGCAACGTAAATACAAATTACGTCTTCTTCCTTCTGATTTATAATAGTGTCAATTGCAATAGCAGTTTTTCCAGTCTGTCTGTCTCCGATTATAAGTTCTCTCTGACCTCTGCCTATCGGAATCATGGAGTCAATCGCCTTGATTCCCGTCTGAAGCGGCTGGTTAACCGATTTTCTTGCTAAAACTCCGGGTGCCAGTTTTTCGACAGGTCTAAATGTCGTTGACTTAATTGGACCTTTTCCGTCAATCGGCTGCCCAAGAGCATTTACAACACGTCCGATCAATTCGGGCCCAACCGGGACTTCAACAACTCTTCCAGTCGGTTTTACTATGTCGCCTTCTTTTATTTCTCTGTCAGGGCCTAAAATTACAGCGCCGACATTGTCTTCTTCCAGATTCAATGCCATGCCATAGATCTCATTCGGAAATTCAAGCAATTCACCCGCCATACAGTTCTCCAGACCATATACACGAGCGATACCATCTCCGATTTGTATTACAGTACCAAAATCAGAAATATCAAATGCTTTTTTATAGTCTTTTATTCTCTCTCTTATTACTGCACTGATTTCTTCCGGCTTTAAATTCATCAATTATCACCCCTTACTTGTTCACTTTTTGCAAACATATCTCTCATTGACTATGTTTGTTTAATGCTGCCTTCAAGATTTTGGAGCTGTTTCCTGATGGATGCATCTATTACTTTTCCTTCTATGAATATTTTTATTCCGCCTAAGAGGTAAGCATCTGTTTTATTGACAAGCTTTACTTTCTTCTGCAGGAGTTTTGCTGTTTTTTCTTCAAAGGAACTTAATTGAATATCTGTAAGGGGTTCTACTGAGAAAACAGTTCCCAGAGATATTCCATTTTCCTGATTAATCAGCTTCTGGTATTCATTAACGATCCGTTGAAAACTGGTCATCCGTCTTTTATCAATCAGCACAAGTAAAAAATTTATTGTTTCCTGACTAGTATGACCGCCAAAGACCTGCTCTATCACCTTGCTTTTTTCGTGCTCGGAAATAATAGGCGAGCAGAAAAACTCTTTGAAATCAGGATTTTTATTAAAAATCTCACTGATATCATTTAATTCTTCAAGAATAATATCCACCTTATTCCTGTCTCTGGCTGCCTCAAACAGAGCCTTGCCATATGTAATTTCAACTGTTAATTCTGCCATTTTGAATTCCCCGTCTCATCAATTATTCTTCCGATGACAGCTTGTTGTTCTTGGTGATTTAATTCCTTTTCTAGGATTTTTTCAGCTGCGAAAATAGCAAGAGCTCCTATTTCCTTCTTCATATCTTCGACTGACTTTTTTTTCAGTCTTTCGATTTCATCTTCTGTTTGTCTGAGCAATGTTGCTGTCCTTTGCTCTGCTTCCTGAAGAATGTCTTTTGCCTGCGCATCTGCTTTTACCTTGGCTTCTCTTACAATTTCGCGTCCTTTGTTTTCCAGATTTGCGATCTGTATATCATAAGACTCTTTTAGCTTGTCAGCCTCGAGTACCCTGTTATCGGCATATTGAACCGTGTCGATCACTTCATTGTTTCTGTTATCAATCACTTTATTGACTTTGTCAAACAAAAAGTGTTTGAGAAACAGCATAAGTATCAAGAAGTTGACTAAGGTAGCGAAGAGTGTAAATAAATTGCCCTCCATTACTGCGAACCCCCCCTTCGGGTATTTTTTTTAATTGGTACTTATGTACAGTAGCTTGTACAGTAGCTCGCTATACTACAAACAGAAGCAGGATAGAAACAATCAATGCATAGAGTGATGTTACTTCTGCAAATGCTATACCAATAATCATTGTGGACATAATGTCGCCTTTTGCTTCCGGCTGTCTTGCTATTGCTTCAACAGCTTTACCGCCAACGATACCTACACCTATGCCTCCGCCTAAAACTCCTACTGCAGCTACTCCTGCACCTAAAAACGCCATTCCTATAGGGTCCATAGTTAAACCTCCTTAAATTACATGTATTATTTATTAATTTTTATAAAAACCGATATAACAATATCAGCTATTATCTTATTCTTCAACCGATGTTTTCGTAAATACAACAGTCAGCATTACGAATACGTAAGTTTGAATCAGCGCTACAAATAGATCAAAGAAAAAATGCAGCGGAATTGGTATAATAAATGCGAAATATCCCAGTGCCATATAGGTCAGTTCCATGAAAATAACGCCTACAAGCATATTGATGAAGAGTCGCAGGCAAAGTGATAATGGAACAGTAACTTTTTCAATAATATTCATGGGCAGAATAAATGCAAAGGGTTTTGCTAAACCATGAAGGTATCCCCCCATTCCGTTTCTCATAATGGCAGTCCCGTTGATTACAACGGCTGCAATAATTGCCAACGTCGCGGTAACATTAATATCTCTGGTCGAGGGTGCAAAACCTATTAACCCTGTTAGATTCATAAACCCGATAAAGATACCAAGTGTTCCGATAAACGGGACAAAGCGTTTCTTGTATGACTCCCCTAAATTTTCACCGATCAGCTTGTTGAACATATTTACAAACATCTCAATCACAGTCTGCCTTTTCGATGGTATCTTACCAAGGTTTCGAGTAAGCAGCAGAACCAAAGCAATGATAACAGCCATTATCACCCATTGCATGATAATGCTCATGGTTACTGAATAAGTTTGATTTGAAATTGTAAATTGAAATATTTCCGGTGGACTAATATGCATTTACTTCCCTTCTCTCTATCTTTTATTTTTCTGTATAAGCAAGCTTATGATCATTGAAACATAATGCAGGCTATACCCAATCAAATACGCAACGACATTTACCATGTCATCATTATATACAATCAAAGCAAAAGCTGCTGCAATCGCGATCCGTCCTGCAGCCATGACTAAAAGCAGTACATTACTCTGAAATGCCTTCATTGTATATTCAGTTATCAAAGAGTTAAGCAAGAAATTTACTAAAGCAATAATAATTCCTATAATAAGGGCTATGACATATTCTCTAAAGAATATCATTGATACGACAGCAGATAACAACAGGATTATCCCATCATATAACATGACTCTTTTCAGCATCGTCAAAGTATCCTTGGTCACTAAAATGCCTCCTATATAAGTCTATTGCTTTTTTATTTGCTTATTATTCTGTAAATAATCAATCACCTAGCATTATAACTGCCTGTTTATAAAATGTAAAGTGTTGTTGAATTTATTAAATATTCTTAATATTTCCAGTGTCGATGCTGATCAAATTTTATCAATATTGTCAAGCTGTATCAATATTTCAACTATCCTTTCGCAGGCGTGACCATCCCCATAAGGATTCACGGCATGTGACATTTTATCATAAGCGTCCTTGTCAATCAGCAGTTCTTTAGCCATTTTATAAATGGCATCCCTTGATACTCCCGCTAATTTTACCGTGCCAGCTTCGACAGCTTCCGGGCGTTCCGTTTCTTTTCTGACGACTATAACCGGCTTTCCCAATGAGGGGGCTTCTTCCTGCATGCCGCCTGAATCGGTGATAATCAAGTAGGATTTCGACATGAGATTAACAAACGGCTGATACTGCAGCGGCTCAATCAAGTGGATTCTGTGGGCATTTCCCAGTATCTTATCCGCGGTCGCTCTTACTTTCGGATTCATGTGCATCGGATAAATGATTTCTGTATCTTCAAATTCTTCAGAAATATCCCTGATCGCACAGAAGATTTGCTCCATATTTTCTCCAAGATTCTCCCTGCGGTGACATGTCACCGTGATTACTCTTCTGTTTTCGAAGTCAATGCTGCCTAAGATTTTATCTTCAAAGACGTAAGGTTTTTCCGCAGCATCAAGCAAGGCATCTATCACTGTATTTCCGGTAATGAATATCTTATCATCTGCTATCGCTTCCCTAAGCAGGTTTTGTCTGTTTCTTTCCGTAGGTGCAAAATGCAGATCAGCGATATGACCTGTAAGAATCCTGTTCATTTCCTCAGGGTAAGGAGAGTATTTGTCATATGTCCGCAGCCCCGCTTCGACATGTCCCACTCTGATCTGCTGATAAAATCCTGCCAGCGCCGACGCAAATGTCGTTGACGTATCACCATGAACAAGAATGATATCGGGTTTCTCCTTTTTTAATATGTCTTCCAGTCCTATAAGCACATTACAAGTAATCTGACTGATAGTCTGATTAGGTTTCATAATATTTAAATCATAATCCGGAACAAGTTCAAAAAGCTCCAGAACCTGATCCAGCATTTCACGATGCTGTGCTGTTACGCATAGGATTGATTCTATACGATTATCATTATTTAATTTCTTCACAAGAGGCGCCATCTTTATCGCCTCAGGTCTTGTTCCAAAAACACTTAAAACTTTCATGCTATTCCCCCTTGAGCCTTTGCTTTTGCTTTTTCTTGTTCTCTTTCTTTTCTATCGATTCTGTGTTTACCGCCTTCAGATTGAGAGTCCTGCTATTTGGGTCCGTAAGGAACACATAGATAAATGTTGCTGCAATAACCACGAGCAGGCCGCATTCTATAAACATGTCCCGGCTCATAAGTATCGCCGCAACACCCATAACGCCGCTGATACCGTACAGCATCAGTACCGTTCGCCTTTGTCCCAGTCCCGCTGCCATTATCCTGTGGTGAAGGTGTCCTTTATCCGCTTCCATAATAGGGCGTTTGTTTATAAGCCTCCTCAGTATAGCAAATGCCGTATCAAAAATAGGAAGACCCAAGACTAAAACCGGGACTACCGTCGCAAGCATCGTCGCACTTTTCATGGGACCCATCACAGAAAGACCTGCAAGCATAAAGCCTAAAAATAGCGAGCCTCCGTCCCCCATGAATATCTTTGCCGGATTAAAATTAAAAGGCAGAAATCCCAAGGAACCGCCTGCGATAGCAAGCATAGCCATACATATTTCTGTACTTCCATGGATATATGCGGTGTATGCAATGGAAACCGACGCAATGAAAGCTACTCCGGCAGCAAGCCCGTCCAGACCGTCGATGAGGTTTATGGTATTGGTGATCCCCACAACCCAAATTACTGTCACTATCAGGCTTAGAATCCACGGAAAGAAGTAATACCCTTCTCCGAAAGGATTACTTATAAAATCAATGCTCACTGTAAACTGATACAGGATAACGGCGCACAGCACTTGAAATCCAAGCTTAATCTTTGCAGGCATGCCCTTTATATCATCAATGATACCGACGATAAAAATCAAAGTCCCGCCAGCTATGACCCCCATCAGGCGTGTACTGTAAGGCAAAAAAATAAGCATAGCGGCTACCGTACCTATATAGATAGCCATCCCTCCAAACCGCGGCATGGCCTTCGTATGCATCCTGCGGTTATCCTTCGGTATATCAATAGCCCCGATTTTTGGTGCGATCTTTATGGCTATCGGTGTAAATATCAGCGCCAATGCCAATGCTGTTATAAATATTAATAGATACTGGCTCATCTTATTGTCCTTCCATAATCTCTAATCTCTGCCATCTATCCAACAACCCCAGGCTCGTTTTAGTTTATTTCAGTTCATCAAACATTTCAATCTTAATACCCGCTTCGCCAAGAATCTGCAAAGACAGTTCATCCGGATATCCTTCCTTGACGATGATCCTGTTTAACCCTGCGTTTATAATCATTTTCGCGCAAATGACACAAGGCTGATGGGTGCAGTAAATTGTTCCCCCTGCTATGCTCTGCCCAAGATGTGCGGCCTGTATAATTGCATTTTGTTCTGCATGCAATGCCATACAGAGCTCGTGTCTTTGGCCTGAAGGTATATTTAATTTCTGCCTCAGGCAGCCCCCGCGTTCCTCGCAATGCATGATTCCGATCGGCGCTCCGTTGTATCCTGTTGCCATGATCCTTTTATCCTTGACTATAACTGCTCCGACCTGTCTTCGCATGCAAGTGGATCTCTTCTGTGTTACTTCAGCCATCTCCATAAAGTATTCGTCCCAATTAG
>CAYLLJ010000001.1:70095-74121 GCA_964384725.1 uncultured Oscillospiraceae bacterium
CTTTCCATATACTTCTATACCTCTCCTATTCTTACTCCGTACTATGTGTTTCAGTTTTAAGGGCGCCGCGACGAGGATGTTCTCGGAAGAAACCATCCGAGCGGAGCGAGCGGTTTTTAAGAGAATACATCTGGCAGATGCCCTCCAATTACCCTTCTTTAAAAACACGATTTGCGGTTCTTACCGCCTCCATTGCATCCTTGCAGTAAAAATCAGCACCTATTTTTTTAGCATATTCCTTGTTCAGTACAGCGCCGCCAACCATAGTGACACAATCCAGCCCTGCTTCTTTTAATGCCTTGATTGTCTTTTCCATGTTCGCTACTGTAGTCGTCATCAGCGCAGAAAGCCCGACCATTTTTATGTTTTGGTTTTTCGCGGCTTCAACTACTGCTTCGATAGGGACATCCTTACCCAGGTCTACCACTTCGTATCCATAATTCTCCAAAAGCACTTTGACTATATTTTTACCGATATCATGTATGTCTCCCTGGACGGTAGCCAATATAACCTTCCCGTAAGATACCATGCCGCCGGTTGATTTCATCGCTTCTTTCAGTACAGTAAATGCTGCCTTCACGGTTTCGGCTGATTTGATCAGCTGAGGGAGAAAGCTGTTACCGTTTTCATATTCCTTACCCACGATTTCCAACGCAGGAATTATCGTATTTTCTACAATATCCAGAGGCTTCATCTCTTTTAAGAGCTCTTCTGTGGCTGCAGCCGCTCGATCTTCGAATCCTTCAAGAATTATCTCTTTTAGTGTAAGTTCTGCTGTCTTTGCGTTTGCCGTTATGTTTGCTTTTGTTTTCGTATCGGAGATTTTACCGGCAGCCGAATTTGCCTGTCCGCCATAAAGCCTGATATAGTCATTCGACTCTTTATCCTTCCCGCTCAAAGCTTCGAAGGCCCGAATAGTATCCATGTATTCAGGAACCAACGGGTCCGTTATCGGAGCATCCAGTCCGGCCTCAAGAGCCATGCCTAAAAAGGTCCTGTTCAGCAGCTTCCGTTCCGGTAAGCCAAAGGAAACATTGCTTGCTCCTAATGTTGTCTTTACTCCGAATTGCTGCTTAACCCTGCGGATAGCATCTAATGTATCCCTTCCTGCCTCCTGTTGTGCAGATACCGTCAAAGTCAGGCAGTCAACGATAATTCTTTCCGCACCGATCCCATAGGTTTCGGCAGTTTTAATGATTCTTCCTGCTATAGCAAGCCTTTCTTCTGTATTTTCAGGCAAGCCTTTTTCATCTAATGTAAGCGCAATGACACAAGTCCCATATTTTTTAACGATTGGGAAAATTGTTTCCATGCTTTCCTTTTTACCATTGACGGAATTAATGATCGGTTTTCCGTTATAGTACCTTACTGCAGCCTCAATAACCTCCGGATCGGCGCTGTCGATCTGAAGTGGTGCGTTCACCACTGCTGATACCTTTTTGACTGCCGTCAGCATCACCTCATATTCATCGATCTCAGGCAGGCCGACGTTAATATCAAGTATATCTGCTCCGGCTTTCATTTGTTCTATTGCCTCGTTCTCCAAATATGAAAAGTCATTTGCCTTTAATGCTTCTTTTAACAGTTTCTTGCCGGTCGGATTTATTCTTTCACCAATTATCCTTATCCTATCATCAATCATAACGGTCTTAATTGCAGAGCTTGCTGCTGTTAAACTTTTTCTTCTGCCTTGCTTGTCCGATTCAATCGCCGGTGAAGAATACTCTTGCGATTGAATACTTTTGGTCAATGCTGCTATATACTCAGGGGAAGTTCCGCAGCAGCCTCCTGCTATAGCGATTCCACCCCGAATCATTTCCTGCATGGCGTCAACATATTCTGTAATGTTTACTTGATAAACAGTCTCTCCGTCTACAATAGACGGCAATCCTGCATTTGGCTGAACCAGAACAGGCAATCCTGAGTATTTCAGGAATTCCCTGACAATCCCGGTCATCTGTTTTGGACCTAATGAGCAATTCACTCCAATGGCATCAATACCAAGATCCTGAATAATGTTGATGGCTGTAAGCGGATCTGTTCCCATCAGCATCCTGCCGTCCTCCTGGAAAGTGACAGAGCAGAACACAGGCAAATCACAATTTTCTTTTGCTGCTAAAACTGCTGACTTCAATTCGTAAATGTCGGTGAATGTTTCAAAAAAGATAACATCTACTGCGGCCCTGCTGCCTGCGATGATCAATTCCTTATAAATATCATAGGCTTCATCAAAGGACATGTCTCCCGCAGGTTCCATAAGCTTGCCGATTGGTCCGATATCAAGTGCAACAAATTTATCCGAATAATATTTCTTATCCGGATTAACCGCTGTATTTTTTACTGTTGCCGCAGCAGCCCTTGCAAGCTGCACTGACCGTGAGACTATCTGATCTACCGTGTATCCTGTTTTTTCAAGTTTCAACCGGTTGCATCCGAAGGTGTTAGTTGAGACAAGATCGCTTCCGGCCTCATAGTAAGCCCGATGAATATCCTCAATTATTTCAGGGTGGGTATAATTCAGCATTTCAGGAATTTCACCTGCTTTAAGTCCGTATTGCTGCAGCATCGTTCCCATTGCCCCGTCACAAATAATAATCTTTTTACCGAATAAATCTGTTATTTTCATTGAACTTCCTATCATATATTTATTTTAGCTATTCTGCAATTTTCTGATGTTTTCAATGTTTCCGATGATTCGCTTCGCGGTATCAGCCTTGTTCATGGTATATAAGTGGATTCCTCTCACACCCCACGCCATCAAGTCTATAATCTGTTCTATTGCATAAGCCTCACCTGCTTCTTTCAGCGCCGCCGGATTGTCCTCATAGCGGTCAAGAATTCTTATCAGTTTCTTGGGCATCTGACATCCTGAAAGCTTTGTCATTCTCACAACCTGGTTCTTGTTAAGTACAGGCATGATTCCGGCAGATACCGGAACGTCAATGCCGGCTATGTCTATCTGTTCCATGAACTGAAAAAAGAGTTCATTGTCAAAGAAGAGCTGAGTCATCAGAAAGTCAACTCCCATATCAACCTTTTCTTTTAAATATTTGATATCTTTTATCTTATTGTCACATTCTACATGACCTTCCGGATAGCAGGCCGCGCCTATACTGAAATCTCCCTCAGACTTCACTTCGCCGATCAGGTCTGCAGCATGCTCATACTGCAGAGGATTTGGGAATTCAAAGTCAGGGTCTTCCGGGATATCTCCCCTCATGGCAAGTATGTTTTCAATATTATTCTTTCTCATTACTTCAAATGCTTCCCGGATCTGATTTTTAGTTGCTGATATACAAGTCAGATGAGCCAAGCTTTCAATATTATACTCATTTTTGATCTTTGAAGCAATTTCTAAAGTTCTGTCTTTTGCCTTTCCTCCCGCTCCATACGTTACGCTGATAAAGTCAGGGTTGATGTCAGCGAGTTCATCAAGAGTCTTAAACACTGTTTCAACCGGGGAATCGAGTTTGGGAGGAAAGATCTCCAGTGAGATCACAGTCTTTTTTGTTTCATACAGATCTTTTATTTTCAATTTAGCGCTCCTTTCCGTTTAGCATTCTGACTGTGTTGTTTTTTCTGTTTCGTACATTTTTTCTTTTTTGTAGAACACCTCCGCAAGGTACAAGCCTTGGGGAGGCGCAGTATGACCTGCCAACTGCCTGGATTTCCCTGCAATCAGATCCGGTATCCTGTCGGGTTCTATTTTATTCAATCCTACATCAACAAGGGTACCGGCAATAATTCTGACCATATTGTATAGAAAACCGTCACCGGTTATTTCAAGTATAACTGCGTTTGGCGGTGCATCCGGGTTTTCTGTTAAGTCCGGTGTTCTTGCCTCATGGATCTTTGCGCTGTAAATAGTTCGCACTGTCGACTCTAATTTCTTTCCGCCTGACGCCTGAAATGTAATAAAGTCATAAGTTCCGATAAAATGAGCGGCGGCATTTTCCATCGCTTCGACATTCAGCGATCGGCTGATGGAGTAGAAAAAGTTTCTTTGAAAGGGATCCGGCGTCTGTG
>CAYLLJ010000001.1:74226-77074 GCA_964384725.1 uncultured Oscillospiraceae bacterium
CAAGCGGGACTTCTTCTGCAGATAGGATCGCGACATCGGCGGTATTTTTTCTGTTTCTGCCGTTATTATCTGATGCGGCGACAAGCAATCCGTTTGCCGCAACGGGTATTTTATCTACTGGAATACTAAAATCTGCCAAAAAGCTGGCACGCTGACCATAGGCATGGACGCCCGCATCAGTTCTGCTTGTTCCATTGACTCGAACCGGTCCGGCACAGATCGTACTAAGCACTCGTTCAATCTCGCCTTGGACACTTCTTTGATCGGGCTGTATTTGCCAACCGCAGAAGCCGGTACCATCGTATGCGATTGTCAACAGAACATTCTTCAAATTCTTACCTCGTTCTAACGCTTTACATCGTTATACTTAAATAATTATACTATCATCGTGAGCCCTGCGTCAAATTATTTGCCGAAATTCACAGCTGTATAAACTTCATACTGAATTCAATAAGTTAGCTATCGGTTTTTCCACAAATTGAGCAAGTTAATGAACTTTTAATGTCAGGTAGTATCTGACAATTTATAATATTGTAAATATTTAAAAACTTCTGTTGCATAATCCTTTATATTTGTGTAATATATGAATATATTAAAACTGCCATTATCTTTATTTTCCTTTTAATACCGCCACTCCAAAAAACTAAAACGGCAAGGTATAGAAAAGAATCAATGTAACCATTGATTCTTTTCTATATTGCATTTAAGATTGAGGCCTTTATTTTAACCCCATATATATATCTGCCAACATCAGCAGCTCTTTGCTGAACAAAATATAAAGAGCTGCTGCGGAGGAAATAAACGGCCCGAGGGGCTGCTCTTCGCCATATTTTATCTTTCTGAGAACAAGCCCTGAAGCAAAGACAATTGCACTGGAAAATACTGAGATAATCAGTATGACTATAACGCCTTTTAAACCGGAAAGCAGTCCGATGGCAGCAAAGAGCTTTACATCTCCGAAACCTATTGCTTCCTTTCTAAATATCAGCCGCCCTATGAACCCCATAAGCAGGATACAGCCCCCGCCTGCAATCAAGCCATACAGGGGTGAGAGGTGAGATGAATGAAATGGTATAAAGCCTAAGGCGGACACTGCAAGTGCAATCACATATTGATCAGGTATGATTCTGTATTTCATATCCGCCATACCGATTTGCAGAAGCAGCCAAAGAGCAATAACGCCTGCGATCGTATAAAGAATTCCCTGTTCCAGCAACTTTAATGATGCCGCAGTAAAAATCAGAACAAAAACAACAAACCAAGGCTTTCGCTTGATTCTTTCTCCCCACATTCCTCGATCCGGCTCCTGGTTGTAATCGCAAAGCCATTTTGCGGGTATTCTGTTGTATGTGTATATAATTGAAGAACCGGCAAGCAGTCCGGCAGCGATTGAAAAAGCAATTTTAAGCAGCGGAAGAATTATTTCCATGATTCACAGTGTACAGCCGTGCGGGCTTCAGGAACCTGCATTGTCTGCCTCCTTATTTATTTTAGCAAAACACAAATGGAATAACAAGTGTAAACTGTAAATTTATTGGTGATATTGTCGATGAATGATAATTTATGGAAAATTATGTGGCATTTTGACGAAAATTTACTGTAGGCCGTGTCCGAATTTTGACTTTCTCTAATTTACATTTTCTGAATATCAATGTAAAATCGTATGGATGAAAAGCCGAAATAAAAGGCAGTGTATGGTCAATAGGAGTTCAATTATGAGAAAAATTAATTTAAGCTTTATGGCTGTCATGATTATCACTCTTGTCATAGTATTGATATTAAGCGCTATGGCTGTCTTTTCCTGTCATAATGAAGTAATTTCGGTTAAGAATCAGAAGGACTCAATGCTTAATTCCAATATAGAACATTCCCATCTGCTTGACAGCATGTTCTTCAATGCTAAGCAATATATAGATACAAATGATGCGGTATATGAAACAAAGTTCTACAGTCTTAAAAATGATTACATGAAAAATGACATTATTTCCGTGGAATACCTCCGCTTTGATTCCGAAGAAGAAAAGCTTTATAACGAATTTAACAACGATTTTCATAAGATAATAGATACTCTCAGCACAGCTGTCAGTGATAATAACTTGTCTTCTATTATAAGTAATGATAGTAGGATTACGGAATTTGACGCTCTTTATTCACGGCAAAATGAGCTGATGGCTGAACTGTCCGGAAAATATATCGAACGTCTTAATCTGAATGAAAATAAGATCTTGGTTTGGCAAAAATACCTGGAACACTCTCTGATAACCATTTCTCTTCTTCTTTTGATAGTTGCAGGTGCTACATTCTATCGAATACTAAGAGAAAATAATTTCAACTTATACTTCAGTAAGCTTTATAATACGGTAGTCGAAAACATTGACGGCGGAATTGCCATATTGGACAAACAGTACCGCTTTGATTATATGAATACTAAATACAAGGAAATTCTGGGAATCACTGCCGAGAACATAAATGGTAAATCTGTGCACGACATCTTTAATCTTGCGCTTGCGAAAATTGTTGAGAATGCTGCATATGACAGCACTAAGAGTGAAGGGGAATTCAGTTTTATCATTGGCGGTAAGAAAAAAAATATTGTGTACAGTTTTTTTACCATAGATGACGAGTATAGAAACAGTAAATACGTGCACCTGATTCGGGATACATCAAAGACGGAGGAACTTCAGCAACGGCTGAAAAAACAATTGGTGGAGATCAACTATTATTCAAAAGCCAAGGATTCTTTTATCGCCAACTTCTCTCACGAAATAAAAACTCCTATTAATGCTATCCTGGGAATGGGGCATTTTCTCAAGCACAGCGACCTGTCGGAGGATCAAATTGATCTTGT
>CAYLLJ010000001.1:77084-81207 GCA_964384725.1 uncultured Oscillospiraceae bacterium
TGAAAAAAATAGAAACTTCATCAGATATCTTGCTGACCATTATCAACGATGTTCTTGATTTATCAAAGATCAAGAGCAATTCTCTCAGCCTTTACCCTTCCGATTTTTCGTTGAAAACGGTGCTGAAAAATGTTGAGGATATGTTTTCCAACCAATTATCCCAAAAGGGCATTGAATGGAAAACCGAATATGACTTCGATGAGAATCTCTGCCTTCACCTTGATAAGACAAGATTTATACAGGTGCTGGTCAATCTTATCAATAATGGCTGTAAATTTACAGATTCGGGATATATAAAGCTATCAATAGAAACCTTATCAAATAATGAGAATTCTGTACTTCTTCAATTCTGTGTCGAAGACACAGGTATGGGTATTGCGGAAAAAGATATTTCGAAGCTGTTCCGCGAGTTCGAACAGCTTGAAAACCATCTGACAAAGCAGCATCAAGGTACAGGACTCGGGCTGTTCATAAGCAAAAGTATTATCGAAAGTATGGGCGGGCGTATGTGGGTAAAGAGTATTAGAGGCAAGGGAAGCAAGTTCTTCTTTACAATAGCTGCTAATAAAGCTCTTGAATCCGGTCTGGAAATCATGTCGAATACAAGCAGCACGAAACCTCTGGATGGATCCGGCGGAAAAGCCTTAATAGTTGAAGATACTGATATAAATGCGGAAGTTGCGGTTAGACTTCTTACCGATATCAATATCTCATGTGATACTGCCAAAGACGGCATTGCAGCCATTCAAACATGTAAAAGCAAGCCTTTGGATTATTATAATGTTATCCTGATGGATATTCATATGCCGAACATGGACGGTTATACCGCCTCTCATATCCTTAAAAAAGAAATTGGGATTATCTCTCCTATTATTGCCTTAACCGCTTCCGAAATCAACGATACGATCAAAGCTAAGCAGGCTGGGATTATAGAAAGTTTTCTCTTAAAACCGTTTAAGGCAGATGCGCTGTATAAAACTATTTCTCCTTATTTTCAATTTGAGAAAAAGACACTGTCCGATCCGGTTATAGAATCTTCATCTTATGCAGTGATTTCAACGCATCCTTTTTCAGGTCGAACAGAAGCAATAAGAAATTTAGGAGGAAATGAGCTTATATATAATAAACACATTAAAAAATTTAAAGCAAATTATGCCGATAGCGCAGAACAGATCTCCAACCTATTGAATAAAAAGAACTTCGATGAAGCAAGACGTCTTGCCCATTCTGTCAAGGGCTTGAGCGGTACTTTGGGAATGCTGAATGTAATGGATTCAAGCGCAAAACTTGAACATGCAATTCTGAAGGGAGAAGGCTATGACTTAAGCTCAGAACTGGAAAATTTCGATAAAAACCTAAAAGCCGCAATTGAAAACATTTAATAAACAGGCTTGCTTACTAATGTTAACTGCCATAGCAGCAAGCCTGTTTGTTATAAGTTCCAAAGTTCTTCATCTGTCGGGACGTGGTTGTCCTTCATAAAATATGCAATTCGCGAAATATTTATAAGGTGCTTATAGTCCAGATTCTCCGATATGCTGTTGTTTCCCCAGGAGCCGCAGCCCAGAGTATTGGTAGGTGCAAGTCCGTTGAAGTAACTGCCTCCTGCACTCGTTGCACAGGTTTGGTTTATAACAAATCTGCTGACACAGAGCTCCTTGCCCGCATATTCAATATTCTCTGTATTATTGGAGTGAATCGACACACTGTGCCCTTTCCCTTCAAGCTCAAGATTTGCCCGGGCAATTTCAACTCCCTCTTCAAATGTTTTGTATTTATAAGCGGCCAATACAGGACACATCTTTTCCTTTGCTAAAAGATCGGCTGCTCCGCTGCTGCCTGCTTCTGCTATTATCACCCTAATTCCTTCAGGGATTTTTATTCCGGCAAGAGCCGCTATGGCCTGAACCGATTGCCCGACAGCATGGCGGTTCATCACTCCGTCGACAAACATAGCCGATATCAGTGCTTCTTTTTCTTCCGGTTTGGAGACTATATATGCACCGTTCCTTTTAAAGGCTTCCATTATTTCCTCGTATCTAACTTCAGGTAAAATGACAGTTTGTTCGCCCGAGCAAAGAATGCCGTTATCAAATATCCTGCCTTCAATAATCTTCGGAACTGCCGTTTCAATATCGACATCTGTATCAACAATGCACTGGACATTTCCCGCGCCTACCCCAAGTGCCGGTTTTCCGCTCCTATAAGCAGCCTTCACCATACTCATGCCGCCGGTTGCGATAACAACATCTGCGGAGGCGATTAGATTCGCTGTGTTTTCTCTTGACTGATGCTCCAATATTTGAATCAGGTTCTTTGGTGCATTTAGCTTATCCAGTTCTGCATTGATGATATCTACAGTTTTTGTACTGCATCGGATGGATCTATGATGAGGCGTTATAATAATAGCATTTCCGCCTTTCAGTGCAAACATGGCATTGCTCATTGGAGTAACGATTGGATTGGTACATGGTGTTATAGCTGCTGCTACTCCGATCGGTTTTGCGATCTTCGTAATTCCTGTCACTTCATCTCTTTCGATTATCCCTTTAGACTTTTTGCCTTTCAGGCTGTTCCATACCATTCGGGCTTTTGATTTATTCTTCACCGTTTTGTCAGCTGCAACGCCCATGCCTGTTTCTTCCACTGCGATTTCTGCCAGTAATTCTGCATTGTCATCGACTGCTTTTGCGACAGTCATTACAATCTGATCAATTTGTTCCTGTGAAAACTTTTCATACTCCTTCTGTGCCTTTCTTGCCCTTTTGATATATTCATCGATATATAATTTGCTGTCAATTTCCACAGTATCGTTTTTCATTTCCATATATTATCCTCCTTCAGACCATTTTGGACGGGTCCACGAGTCTGTCAAATTCGTCTTCGGTAAGAATTCCAAGAGATACTGCGGCTTGTTTTAACGTCAGCCCTTCAGCATACGCCGTCCTTGCTATCGAAGCCGCCTTTTCATATCCGATGTGGGGGTTCAGTGCCGTTACCAGCATCAGCGATGATTTCAGGTTAATATTAATTTTTTCTTCGTTTGCCACGATGCCTGATGCACAATTTTTTTCAAATGATATCATCGCATCTGATAACAGGCGAATCGATTGAAGCATGTTATAAATCAAAACAGGCATATATACATTGAGCTGAAAGTTTCCCTGAGAGGCTGCAATTCCTATAGACGTATCGTTGCCCATTACTTGGCAGCATACCATTGTCATTGCCTCACATTGTGTCGGATTTACTTTTCCCGGCATGATCGAACTTCCCGGTTCATTCTCGGGTATGGACAATTCACCGATACCGCATCTTGGACCGCTTGCCAGCCAGCGTATGTCATTTGCGATTTTCATCAAGTTCGCTGCCAGTGCTTTTAAGGCCCCATGCGTGTGCACTAAAGCATCCTTGCTGGTCAATGCATGAAATTTATTAGGTGCCGTTACAAATTCTATCCCCGTAAGATCAGAAATTTTATAGGCGGCGCGTTCCCCAAATTCGGGATGAGTATTCAGCCCCGTTCCCACAGCAGTTCCTCCGAGAGCAATTTTTTTTATATAAGTCAGGCTGTCTTGAATCATGCTTTCCGTTTGCTCCAGCATAACGACCCAGCCGCTTATTTCCTGCCCCAATGTGAGAGGTGTTGCATCCTGAAGATGCGTCCTTCCGATTTTGATAAGATCCATATATCTCTTGCTTAGCAGCCGGAATGTCTCTTTTAGTTGAGACAGCGCGGGGTAAAGCTGCCTTTCAATCTCCACTGCGGCAGCAATATGCATGGCTGTTGGGAAGGTGTCGTTAGAGCTTTGGGCTTTATTCACATGATCATTCGGATGAATCAGCTTTTCTCCTAAAAGTGCATTACCGCGGTTTGCAATTACTTCATTCACATTCATATTCGTTTGAGTCCCGCTGCCTGTCTGCCATACCGCCAGAGGGAAATGATCATCCAGTTTTCCTTCTGAAATTTCATCGCAGACGGCTATAATAGCTTCCGCAATTCTGATATCTAATATACCCAATTCAAAATTCACCTGAGCTGCTGCCTTTTTTAATATTGCAAAGGAGCGAATGATTTCCGGCGGCATTTTCTCTTGGCCGATCCTGAAGTTTTCGAGGC
>CAYLLJ010000001.1:81217-150443 GCA_964384725.1 uncultured Oscillospiraceae bacterium
ACAGAAAGTCTTCTTCTACGGAAATATCACCCATTGAATCATGTTCGATCCGATATTTCTTATCTTTTTTGTCGGTGTTCATTGTAATCCCTTCTTACTCCCTGTTCAGCCAGGCTTCTCCTGTAGCCTTTGCTACCGCATCAGCCACACCCGGACGAAAAGCATTCGGTATAATATGGTCTTCGCATAGTTCGTTATCCGGTACCATCTCTGCTATTGCATAGGCGGCCGCTACTTTCATCTTTTCGGTGATCCTGGCAGCTCTTACTGCCAATGCCCCTTTAAATATTCCGGGGAAAGCCAGCACGTTGTTGATCTGATTCGGCAAGTCAGAACGCCCGGTTCCGACAATCCTGGCACCGGCCTTCTTTGCCGTTTCCGGCATTATTTCAGGTTCCGGGTTCGCCATAGCAAAAATAATCGGGTCCGCTGCCATTGTCTTTACCATCTCAGCTGTAAGTGTCTTCGGGGCAGAGACACCGATAAATATGTCACGCCCGCGTACCGCATCTTCCAAGGTACCCGTAACTCCATCTTTATTCGTAAGCTCTGCAAGTTCCTGCTTGCTCGGGCTCATATCTTTATTTGATTTCGATATAATTCCTTTCGTATCGCAGATAACTATATCCTCTACACCCAATGCCGCAAGCATTTTTATAATAGCCGTACCCGCAGAACCTGCTCCGTTCACAACTACCCTCACTTCTTTGAACTGTTTCCCTAAAAGCTTCAGTGAGTTGATTACAGCAGCTGATACAACCACTGCCGTTCCATGCTGATCATCATGGAAAACCGGAATGTCTACAAGTTCCTGAAGTCTCCTCTCTATTTCAAAGCAGCGTGGTGCTGAAATGTCTTCGAGGTTTATTCCGCCAAGAGTCGGGGCAATATTTTTCGCAATCAGTATTATCTCTTCAGTATCCTGAGTCCCCAGGCATATCGGGAAGGCGTCGATATCCGCAAAGGCCTTAAAAAGCAAAGCCTTACCCTCCATGACCGGAATAGCCGCTTCTGCTCCGATATTCCCGAGGCCAAGCACTGCCGACCCGTCACTGATTATCGCGACGGTATTTCCCTTAGGCGTATATTTATATACCAGATCAGGGTTCCTGTTTATCTCTCTGCATGGCTCCGCAACACCCGGAGTATATGCTATGCTCAGGTCATCTCTGGTCAAAAGAGGAACCTTGCTAACAACCGCAAGCTTACCTCTGTTTTTTTCATGGAGCTTTAATGACTCTTTGTAATAATCCATACTTCCTCCCGTAACCGGTTTCCTTACTATAAAAATTTAAAAACATATGAATGCCGCAAGTGCCGCATTAATGAGCGGCACTTCTTTGCTTGAGCTCGACATCAATTTGTTTCGTAAATTGGTTGAGCTAATAGGCGTATATGATTGAATTATTATTTCTTCCATGAACTCTTTAAATCCACGATGCGGTTAAAAACTTTCTCCTTATCATTTGTGAGATATTCGTCCGCTATATAATAGCCATGCCGGAAAAACTGATACCTTTCACCTGCCTTTGCATCACTTAGTGAAGGTTCCGCATATGCTTCAATGATTTGCATGGAATCAGGATTCAAAATGTTTTCTCCCTTTTCATCCTCAATCATAAGATACCCGAAAGTTCTGATTTTTATTTTTACGGCCGACTTTACATCGACCCAATGTATAGTTCCCTTAACCTTTCTTTCGTTGAAACCGCTCCCGCTTTTTGTGGCAGGATCATAGGTACATCTCAGTTCAATCACATTGCCGTCCTCATCCTTGACAACTTCCCTGCATGTGATGAAATATGCCCCTTTAAAACGAACTTCATTTCCTGGGAATAAACGAAAATACTTCTTTTCGGGAATTTCCATAAAGTCATCTCTCTCAACATAAAGCTCACGTGAAAAGCTGACCTTGCGAATTCCTTTTGTTTCATCTTCTTTACTGTTTTCTATATCCACTTCCTCGCTCTGATCTTCCGGATAGTTTGTGATCACTACTTTAAGCGGATTCATGACAACCATACGAGTCTCAACCTTATCTTTGAGATCTTCTCTGATACAATGCTCCAACAGTGCAATATCCACCAGGCTGTTTGCCTTAGATACTCCGATTCTTTCACAAAAATCCCGAATTGCTTCAGGTGTGCAGCCCCTTCTGCGCAATCCTGCAATGGTAGGCATTCTTGGGTCATCCCAGCCTTCCACATTTTTATTATCGACAAGCGCTTTCAGATATCGTTTGCTCATAACTGTATTTGTCAAATTTAATCGTGCAAATTCGATCTGCTGCGGAGGCTGCTCCCATTCCAGTTCCCGAAGCACCCAGTCGTAAAGCGGTCTGTGATCCTCAAATTCAAGAGTACAGATGGAATGAGTAATGCCCTCGATGGCATCCTCTATTGGATGGGCATAATCATACATGGGATAGATGCACCATTGATTCCCTGTATTGTGGTGTTCGGCATGCGCGATCCTATAGATTACCGGGTCCCTCATATTGATATTCGGGGAAGACATATCTATCTTTGCGCGAAGCACTTTTTCACCATCTTGATAAATCCCCTGCCGCATTTTATCAAAGAGCTCAAGGCTTTCCTCGATGCTCCTGTTCCGGTACGGACTTTCTCTTCCCGGTTCTGTCAGGGTGCCTCTGTATTGTTTAATTTCATCAGCTGACAAATCACATACATAAGCCTTTCCCTTCTTAATAAGAATTACTGCACATTCATACATTTTATTAAAATAATCGGATGCAAATAATAGCTTCTCCCATTGGAAGCCCAGCCATTTTACGTCAGCCTTTATTGACTCGACATATTCCGTGTCTTCTTTCACCGGGTTGGTGTCGTCAAAGCGCAGATTGCATTTTCCGTTATATTTCTGTGCGGTGGTAAAATTAAGACAGATGGATTTCGCATGTCCGATATGGAGGTATCCGTTTGGTTCCGGAGGAAACCTTGTGTAGACCCGCCCGCCATATGTCTGGTTTTCCAAGTCCTTATCTATAATATTATGAATGAAATTTGATGATATCTGTTCACTGGCACCTTCTGCTTTTTCAATCTCAGCCATTTGATATTCCTCCTTGTGAATTTATCGTTTTTATTATAACATTGAATCTATTTATGTGCAAAAATTTATTGGGTTATTGATATTTCAGCCATAAATTGCTAAGATAAGTAAATATAACGAGGTGGTGATATATTTGGACACGATAGATTCTAAGATTTTAGAAGCCCTACAGGAAAATTCAAGGGTATCCATTTCTGATTTGAGTAAACATGTTAACTTATCTTTATCAGCTGTCAGTGAACGGCTTAAGAAGCTGGAAGCATCAAATGTAATAGAGAAATTCACCGTCATTCTGGATCCCTTGGCATTTGGTCAGAGTTTATCTGTCCTAATGAATATAAGTCTTGAGAACCCCAGGGATACCGAGGCGTTTTTCAACATTATCAACAAGGAAAACGAAGTCCTGGAATGTCATTATGTAACGGGCGAATATGATTATATATTGCGTATAACAACAAAAAACACCGTCACGCTTGAATCATTGATGAATCGAATAAAAGCCCTCCCGGAAATCAAGAGAACGCAAACCAATGTTATTTTATCTACTCTAAAACAGCGGTACAGCGTATCTCCCCATATACCGGAAAAATGAAAGTTTAAAACTTAAGGGTGTATCTTAACTAAGTTAAGATACACCCTTATTTATACATGATATGTTGTTCTAAGTCTTGCCCTGTATGCTGTTTTTATTATCTCTCTACTACAAGAGCAGTTCCCTGACCGCCGCCGATACAGAGTGTTGCGAGTCCATATTTTGAATCTCTCTTAGCCATTTCATGGATCAGAGTAATCAGGATTCTTGCTCCGGATGCGCCGATTGGATGTCCAAGTGCAATAGCGCCGCCGTTAACGTTAAGTTTTGTTTCATCAATCCCCAGATCTTTGCCTACTGCTAATGACTGTGCAGCAAACGCTTCATTTGCTTCGATAAGATCCATATCTTTGATTGTCAGGCCGGCTTTTTCCAAGGCGCCTTTTGAAGCAGGAACAGGACCAACGCCCATGATTGAAGGGTCAACTCCTGCAGAAGCATAAGACTTCACTTTGCATAAGTATTTCAATCCGAGAGAATCTGCTTTTTCTTTTGACATTACGATAAGAGCGGCTCCACTGTCATTGATACCTGATGCATTAGCGGCAGTAACGACTCCATCTTTTTTGAATGCAGGCTTCAATTTTCCTATGCCTTCAGCGGTTGTCCCAAATTTAGGGAATTCATCAGTATCGAATACGATAGGATCGCCTTTTCTCTGTGGGATTTCTACCGGAACGATTTCTTCTTTGAATTTACCTGCTTTGATAGCAGCTTCTGCTTTATTCTGAGATGCGGCAGAAAACTTATCAAGCTCTTCTCTTGTCAAACCCCATTGCTCCGCAACATTTTCAGCTGTGATGCCCATATGATAATTATTAAAAGCATCCCAAAGTCCATCTTTAATCATCATGTCAACCATCTTTGTGTCGCCCATTCTGGCGCCCCATCTTGCAGCCGGTACAGCATACGCCGCTTGGCTCATGCTTTCTGCTCCTCCTGCGAGTACGCAGTCTGCATCTCCTGCTTTAATAATCTGAGCAGCAAGAGCAACACTTCTGAGTCCGGAACCACAGACCTTGTTTATAGTCATAGCCGGTACTTCCTTTGGAATTCCCGCTGCCATAGCGATCTGTCTTGCAATATTCTGTCCGAGTCCGCCCTGGAGAACACATCCAAGAACGACTTCATCGATTATCGCAGGATCTATCCCTGCTCTCTTAATCGCTTCCTTCGCTGCAACAACGCCAAGTGTTGTGGCATTAACATCTTTTAGTGCTCCGCCAAAGCTTCCGATTGGAGTTCTGGCTGCACTGACAATTACTACTTCTCTCATTGTAATCCTCCTATAGATCAATTCTTCTATTTAACATATAGGCATGAAAATCTCAAATTTTCATTTGTGGATTTTCAGGTCTAACTAATAAAATAAAACCTTATTGTATATAAAAACACGAACAATATAATCATACCATGATTCCGATAAAAAACAAGAGTTATACAAAAAGTCGAAAAATTCAAATTTGATAGTATTTTACACTCTAAAAATCTTTCAGTCGAAGTCGTTTAATAGTTTTTCCGGCTTCACAGATCTTCCTTAAATATTGCGATATGGCACTCTATCAGCTTGCATGGCTTATATGACAGCTTTGCCTTTCGTAGTCCGGGAATCCCCATATCCTCTTCTCTGTTTATGTATTTTATATGGGGTGCGACATGCTTGCAGAATTCATTGTTGATCAGCGGATAGAGTCCCCGATAGCCGATATTGGCTTTTTCAACGTGAACTGTTACGGTGTTTCTGTTCAATTGTCCCCCTATACTCAATGCTTCAATCTTACCGTCGATAATGACGGCAGCAGTCATGTATCCTACTGTTTCGATATTGTTAAAAACATCAACCATTGCAAGCTCTTCCATCTTCAGAAGTGCTATCTCGTGATCAGGTAAGTTTTTTCTTGCATTAAATTCCCGGATGAACTGCATCGCTTTTTCCGACATTGCTGAAGTTAAATCTACATATTCATACCGGTAGTTATTTAAAAAGTAATTTAAGTGGTTCTTTTTGCTGTGATATTCCCTGCCCTTAAGCTCTATTAAATCCCTCTTTCTATATAAATAATCGTAATTTGGCCGATCATCAAAAAACTTCAGTTCGCCAGGTAATGCATTTTCGAGAACCTCCATCATATGGAAAGGCATCAGCCTGATGCTGAACTTGTATCCTTTTGATTCAAAAATTTGCTTTGCCTCTTTGATGGTATCCCTTAGTGATTTCGAATTATAGGTGCCGGTTTTAGTGAGAGGCGGAAACAGGAAAGGTTCTTTTTTTTCTGTTTCGAGATGGCTGAGTCCTGCAATACAAAGATAGTCCCCTACGATCTGCCAACTGAAGTTATTGATATTTCTCCACATATAAAGTGACGTAAAGGATAGTCCTGAGGTACAGTAATCAAACCCGCCAAGATATTCCTCAAGCATGGGTCTTTCTTCTATTGTGATACGATTTTCAAGCATAAACATATTCGATTGCCTTTCTATCTCATTTCACTAATGCTGAAATCTGCTTGAACCCCGGCTCCTTTGAACCTATTAACAGTTCAAACAGGATAGATTCAAATGTTGTGCCGACAGCCCCGGCATCGCCCATTCTGCGTTGTGAATATTTTTTGTCCTCGTTGTTTCTTGAAGATATACAGTCATTAGCGACAAAAACAGTATACCCGTTATCCAGCAGATCTAATACAGTCTGCTGCACACAGACATGCGCCTCGACCCCAGCAATAATCACGTTCTTTCTTCCCAGATCTTTAAGTGCCTGCACAAATGCAGGTTCATTCATGGAACTGAAGCTTGTTTTTTCAACGATTTGAAATGTTTCCGGTTCAGCCGTATCTTCAAGGGGTTCGTTTAATGCCGCAAGAATGTCTCCCACAGTTTGACCTAACCCTTTTGTATACTGTTGTGTTATAATGACAGGCACTCCTAAAATCCTGCACCCTTTTATAAGTTTAGCCGCTGCCGCCTCTACCTCTTCTTTGTTTTTCATTGCCGGCATTAGCTTCTCCTGAAAATCAATTGCTACCAGTACCGTGTCTTCCTTTTTTAACCTTTGTACTTTATTCCCCATGACTTAACCTCCTCAATTAATTTATAGCTTGTCAGATCATAATGCAGCGGTGTTATGCTGGCATAGCCGTCCTGCATCGCAATGACGTCAATATCCCCGGGTAAATCTTCATAAATGACCGGTACCCCTGAATACCAGTATTCCATTTCACCATTTTCACCATTTTTCGGCTCAAACCATTCTTCGTATTCTCTCGCCCCGAGGCGGGTTACTTTCATACCCTTGATTTCTGACACCGGAAGATTCGGTACATTAATATTTAAAACCGTATTGGAATTAATTCTCCCTGACGCTGCCTTTACTGTTCTGACCGCAAGATCACAAGCTGCCTCAAATGTGAGCGGAAAATGATCGTTAACTGAAACGGCAATCGCAGGAAGTCCGCAGATACACCCCTCAATTGCAGCGGAAACTGTTCCCGAATAAAGAGTATCTGTTCCCAGATTTCCTCCATGGTTAATTCCCGAACATACCATATGGATTTTTACACCCTGTTCCGTAAGCATTTTTAAACCCAGCTTGACACAATCCGCAGGCGTGCCGGTAAACTCCCAGGCTCTTTTTGCATTTGGGAATTCAACTTCACGCATAACAATCGGTTTTCCTATGGTTATTCCGTGTCCGCAGGCACTGCGCTGTATATGCGGTGCACACACGTAGATATTAGCGACCTGCGACAGGGCACGAGTTAATTCTTTGATGCCCTTTGCATCGATCCCATCATCGTTAGCTATTAAAATATTCATTATAGACCTCCATTTTTATATCCCTGAATATGTATTATACCACCAGTTTTCCATTTTTAAAACAAAACACCTTTTTACATACGCTGCCGCGATCCTCAGCCATTATTAACCCTTGTAAATATTTGTTTTTTTGGTTACAATAAATTATAAAATCGATAACAAAAAGGGGGGATCTATTGAGAAATGCGTTGATTTTACAGTTTAAAGAAGCTATTGCTTCGTTACTGCCGATTATCATTATTGTTTTATTTCTTGACTTTACAGTAGTACCAATGCCATTTCACATTCGCAGCTCATTTTTGATCGGTTCTCTGCTTTTAATTATAGGTATGGGTCTTTTCACTTTTGGGGCTGAAGTTGCTATGATTCCAATGGGAGAGCATATAGGAAGCCAGCTTACAAAATCTCGAAGTCTTCCTCTTTTAGTCGGAGTAAGCCTTGCAATGGGCACCATGGTCACCCTTGCCGAGCCTGATCTCCAAGTATTAGCAGGGCAAGTGCCCTCTATTCCGAAAGCGATTTTGATTGTAACCGTAGCGGTTGGAGTAGGTATATTTTTAGTTGTTTCTCTGCTGCGAATCCTTTTCCGATGGAATTTGGCACATCTGCTAATTCTTATTTATCTGGCGGCGTTTGCAATCGGTGCCTTTACGTCTGAAACATACTTAGCAATAGCCTTTGATGCGGGCGGTGTCACTACCGGCCCTATTACGGTCCCTTTTATTCTTGCATTAGGGATAGGTGTCTCTGCGGTTCACGGAAGTAAAAATTCTGATGACAGCTTCGGTCTGCTTGCCCTTTGTTCAGCAGGACCGGTGATTGCTGTAATCATTTTAGGGATATTTTTTGATTCATCCGGCACGGGAAGCATTTTCTATGCGGAGACGAAATATGTGGAAAATATAGCTGAGATATTTCAACTATTTAACAATAGCTTTCCTGTCTATCTTAAAGAAATCGTTATATCGCTTACGCCCATTGTCTTGTTTTTCTCAGTATTTCAGCTGATCTACTTAAAGCTTCCGAAAAGCCAGATAATAAAAATTATCGTCGGTATTATTTATACCGGTGCAGGGCTGATTCTTTTTCTTACGGGCGTTAATACCGGTTTTCTTCCGATGGGATTGTTTATCGGCGAATACCTGGGCGGAATCTCATATAACTGGATTCTGATACCGTTTGGCATGCTTGTGGGTTTTTTTATTGTAGCAGCAGAACCTGCAGTTCATGTTTTAAACAAGCAGGTAGAAGAGATTACGGGAGGTTCGATTTCTAAGAATGCAATGCTTTGGAGTTTATCCATAGGAGTTTCCATCTCAGTTGGCCTGGCCATGATTCGCGTGATTTACGGACTGAGTATCTGGTATTTTCTGTTCCCCTGCTACATTTTGGCATTAATCTTAACCTTTTTTGTTCCCAAGGTATTCATAGCAGTCGCTTTTGACTCCGGAGGCGTGGCTTCGGGAACTATGACGGCAACATTTTTACTTCCCTTAGCAATAGGCACCTGTATAGCTGTAGGCGGCAATATAATGACAGACGCTTTTGGAATTATCGCAATGGTTGCGATGGCACCTTTAGTCACTATACAGGTTATGGGATTGATATATAAGGTTAAGATCAGAAGTACGGAAGAAGAAGAAGAAGAAATTATCGATGACATTTCAGAGGAAATTGAGGATTATGCAAAACGTCCGGGAGGAGAAGATCTTGCCGGCGCCTCAGGTGATAATGAGTACGTGGATTTGGAATAATCTTAGGGCATAATGCCGGACGATGAAGCAAAATGTTTAGACGGGGAATTTTCATGAAAAATCAATTTATTTTAAAAACAAAAGAATCTCTGGCATCTGTGCTGCCTATTACATTTATTGTCTTGCTTATCAATTTTACAATAGCACCAATGCCTTTGGTCATTCGTGGTCTTTTTCTTTTAGGCGCTATACTGCTCATTTTGGGGATGGGTTTATTTACTTTGGGAGCGGATATGGCTCTGATGCCTATGGGTGAACAAATCGGTTCAGTCCTGACAAAGTCCAGGAAATTATATCTGCTTATAGGTGTTTCTCTGATAATGGGGATTATGGTAACGGTTGCAGAACCTGATCTTCAAGTCCTTGCTGAGCAGGTGCCTACAATCCCGAATCATATCATCATCCTTGCGGTTGCTGCAGGATTGGGTGTTTTTCTTGTTCTTGCGATACTTCGCATCATATTTCAATGGAGATTATCCTATTTACTGATTGGTTTATATATTGGCGTATTCATTTTAAGTGCTTTTGTTCCGGAAGATTTTGTCGCAGTTGCCTTTGGCGCCGGAGGGGTGGCAACGGGGCCGATTACTGTTCCATTTATTCTTGCCCTTGGGATTGGTATTTCTTCCGTTCGCGGAGGGAAAAGTTCTCATGATGACAGCTTCGGACTTATAGCCCTATGTTCTGTCGGGCCGATTTTGGCTGTAATGCTGCTTGGAATATTTTATGATACATCTCATATTCAAACTGCTAAAAGCCTGCCTGATGCAAAAAATCTGCTTGATCTTTTCCGTTTATTCGGAGAAAGTTTCCCTGAATATTTTAAAGTGGTTGGATTAGCCCTTACGCCTATTGTCGGTTCTTTTACCCTGTTTCAGATCTTCGCCCTCAAACTGCCAAAAATTAAATTCGTCAAAATGATTATCGGCAGTATCTATACCTACCTTGGTCTGGTCTTATTCCTGACCGGAGTAAACGTAGGATTTCTCCCTGCCGGCAGCTTTATCGGTGCTTCTATAGGAGAACTTGATCACAATTGGATTTTAATTCCTTTAGGGATGATCATGGGTTTCTCTATCGTTGCTGCGGAACCGGCAGTACATGTATTAAACGATGAGGTTGAAGAGATGACCGCAGGTGCGATCTCCAAAAATTCAATGCTATTGAGTTTATCTATCGGTGTTGCAATTTCTGTCGGGCTTGCCATGATTCAAGTCCTTACAGGAATAGATATTTTTTATATCCTGATACCCGGTTATATCATCGCTTTGGCGCTGACCTTTTTTGTGCCGAAAATATTTACAGCTATCGCTTTTGACTCGGGCGGTGTAGCTACCGGTCCTATGACCGTAGTGTTTCTTCTTCCTTTTACCATGGGTGCCTGCAAGGCAGTCGGCGGCAATATACTCCGTGATTCCTTCGGTATCGTAGCAATAGTTGCCATGGCGCCTCTTATCACGATACAGGTCATGGGCTTGATCTACGAAATAAAGAATAAATACACCAGCGAAGAAGAAGCGGAAGTATTAGAAGAAATTACCGGAGGAATGGAGGACAAAGAAATTGCAGCTTTGTATAACAGGCTTTTTGAGAAGCCGGAATCCTATCTGCGAACGGATGATTTTGGATATATTGATAATAAAAAAAGTAGTAGTGACCTTTTTGGGGAAAAGCATTATAATGATGTGACGAACGATAATGAATATATAAATTTTGAGGATTATGAAAAACTGGTACTGCCTGAGGATTTTGATTATACAGTAAAAAAGCCAGGAAATGAACGCTAAAGGAGAAAACACATGGAAGAGGGGAAACAGCCTGCGATAAAAAGGATAAAGCTGCTCATTGCAATCGTTGATCGCGGGAAAGGAGATACTGTTGCGGAAATCCTAAGGGACAGCGGAGTTACTTTTAATATGATAGCACCTGCCGCTTGCGATTCCGGTTCCGGTATCATGGATGTTCTGGGGCTTTCCAACCAGGAGCGGGATATAATATTGAGCGTTGTGACTGAAGATAAGGTGCCGGCCGTAATGCAAAAACTCCTTTATAAACTTGATCTTGATGAGCGAGGAAACGGGATAGCATTTACGATTCCAATTATCGGAGTAAGCGGACCAAAGGCATTGCGCTATATGTCCGGCGATTTTGAACAATAAGAAAGAGGTGGGTTCACTTGGATAAAGAAAGAGAATATGATTTAATCCTTACAATAGTAAACCGGGGGTTTGCCGACATGGCAGTAGATGCTGCAAGAGAAGCGGGTGCCAACGGCGGTACCGTTTTCTATGCAAGAGGCACCGGAATACACGAATTAGAGAAATTTTTTGCTATCTCTATCCAGCCGGAGAAAGAAATTCTGTTGAATGTTGTCAAGCATGAGGAAACACAGGCTATCATGCATGCCATCGTCGAAGCTGCCGGTTTGAAAACAGAAGGAAAAGGCCTGGCCTTTTCCCTGCCTATTTCTGATGTCGTAGGTATTGCACACCTTATGGGGACTGATGATAATGAAAAGGCAAAAGACTGATTCAGCCTAACACTTCCCCTATCGAGTCATGGATAACAAGGTTGGCACGCCGGTCATATTGAGTTGTTGACTTGTTGATGAGGATGAGATTGTTTCCGTGGAAATAATTAATCAATCCAGAGGCCGGATATACCACAAGAGATGTCCCTCCTACTATAAGAAGATCTGCTTTTGCAATAGCATCGATGGCTCCTGCCATAACACCCTGATCCAGCGGCTCTTCATATAATACAACATCGGGCTTGACCAGCCCTCCGCATTTATTGCATTTAGGGATTTGATTGCCGGTCTCACCGTTTTCCGGACTGCTCCCGGATTGCATAATATAGCTTACATCGTAAAAATTATTGCATTGCATGCAATAATTGCGAAGCACAGAACCATGAAGCTCATATACATTTTTACTGCCCGCAAGTTGATGAAGACCGTCAATGTTCTGCGTGACAATTGCTTTCACTTTCCCCTTTTCTTCAAGCTCAGCCAAGGCGTAATGTGCCTTATTTGGCTTCACGTCAGGATATATCATGTTCTTTTTATAATAATCGTAAAAGGTCTCTGTATGTTTTATAAAAAATGTGTGACTCAGCATTTCTTCGGGAGCATAACCATATTGAGACTGTGCCTGGTACAGTCCGTTCTCTGACCTAAAGTCCGGAATACCGCTCTCTGTCGAGACACCGGCCCCTCCAAAAAAGACAATATTCTCGCTTTTACCAATTAACTCTTTAACTCTGCTATCCAAATTTAACACCTCATTCCTATTGTACATCGTATCCGTTCACAGACCATTCATATATTCGTATCTTAACATATCTTACGAAAAAATCAAACCGGTTTGCCCGGCAATCGCATCTCCGTAAGGTTGTTCCAATAGCGTACCGGTTTGTTATCAGACGCTTTATCAATAAAATATTTTGTGATATAATTCTGAGATATTAAATGAGGAGGAGCACACATGGATAATCGAAAAACCGCCCTGGTATTAGGCGGCGGAGGATCAAGAGGAGCTTATGAGATCGGTGTTTGGCAGGCTTTGAAAGAGCTGGGCATACGGATAGATATTGTAACAGGCACTTCTGTCGGCGCCATCAACGGTGCGATAATAGCACAAGATACTTTTGATCTGGCTGTTTCCTTGTGGAAAGAGATAGATACATCCAAAGTGTTCGACACTGATATAAAAGATATTATTGCAAATTCGGGGATCGGAACAGGAAAGTTAAAAGACCTGCTTTATACGTATCTTGATGAAGACGCAATCCGAAAATCGACTATGGATTATGGGTTTGTTATCGTTGAACTTCCCTCTATGAAACCCAAATACCTCATGAAAGAAGAAATACCCAAAGGAATGCTGATCGATCATATTATGGCGGGCTGCACTCTCTTTCCTGCTATGAAAACTTATGAGATAAACAGTTTACGATATATAGACGGCGGCTTTTCCGACAACCTTCCGGTCGGCATGGCTGTCGACCATGGTGCAACGCATGTAATTGCGGTAGATCTGGAAGTAATAGGCATTATCAGGAAAAAAAGATTCAATGATGCCGATTTTATAAGAATAATACAATGCCCTTGGGATTTAGGGAATATGCTGGTTTTTAACACCCTCAACACAAGCAAAATACTTCGCCTTGGATATTTGGATACTTTAAAGGCCTTTCATGTATATGACGGTGATCAGTTTTGCTTTGTTAAGGATGACTTCGACCGCAGAAGTCTTCGGGGCGCTGATTCAGCCGGAGCTATTTTCGGGCTTGATGCAGGGTTGATTTACAAAAAGTATATTTTCGATATGCACTTGAAAAATGCGGTTGATAAGCATATCAAAGAGATTGAAAAGGAACCGCACGGCGAGTCAGATACAATGATAGACAAGTTATTAGGCGGGATTATCAAGGCTAAAGCGGCGCTGAACCAGAAAACACTTACCATTACGATTTCACGGAAGCTGAAGGAAAACAGAGATATGGAAAGGTTACTTCTTGCAAAGCCGGTAATGAATCTGCTTAAGGAAGAAACTCTTGCTGCCAATTATTTAATCAAGGAGGGTCTTATTTAAATTGTTTGATCAGAAAATCACACAGATTTTGGGTTGAATCTTGCTTTTTATAAATTTCAATTGACGAGCGCAGCATTTTAATCCGGTTAGGATTTTGAAACAGAGTAAATACCGCTTCATCAAGCGGAAAAGAATTGGTCGCATATATGGCCAGTCCGTTATTCATCATAAATTCAACGTTTCGCATCTCATGACCCGGGATAGGATTTACCATGATCATCGGCAGCCCCTTCGAAAGAGCTTCTGAAGCAGTGATACCTCCCGGTTTCGTTATAATACAGTCAGCCGCATCCATCATAACGTCTACGTTATCAACATAACCGTATATATCAAAACGCTTCTTCGTTGTAAGATTTTTCACCTTTTTATACATTTTTTTGTTATTTCCGCAAACAACAATAACTTGGAAGTCTATTTCCAACCGATCGATCATCTCGATTGATTCATCAATTTTTCCGTATCCCATGCTTCCGCTCATCAGCAATATCGTATTCTTATGTAAATCAAGATTTAGCATGCTTCTTGCAATATCCTGATCTATGTGCTCTGAAAACTTAGACTTGATAGGGATCCCCATCGGAAGCATTTTTACGGGATCCAATCCCTTCTTTTCCATCTGAAATTTTAGCTGCTCATGGGGAGTCACATAATAATCAAGACGTCTTGCTTCCTCCCACAGCGGATGAACGGTAAAGTCCGTTACTATACCTACTGTTATAGCCTCGATCCAGTACTTTTCCTTCATAATGCTGACGAGTATGGAAGAAAGGACGTGGGTACATATGATAACATCTGGCTTCGTTTCTTCTATATACTTATTTAAATCCTTTGCCCAAACAGTATTTGTAATCTTCTGTACGGAATATTTTTTTGAAGGATTGTTCTTTTTTACTACAATATCATAAAGCTTCGAAGAGATCCTTTTCGCATATGCGGAAGATAGCAGATACCCTTTAGATACCAGATAGGAAAGAATCGGCTCTATATATTCATAGGCATCAAGAACCTCACAGTCGACGCCGCGCTGTTCAAATGCATCTTTTATCGCCTGACCTGCGGCAATATGACCTTGACCGGTTGAAATACTCAATATCAGTACTTTCATAATCGTGTTCCCCTCTTAACTGATAATATCTTATTCTTAAGATACCATATTTCATGCAATGGGAAAAGATGATTGTATGAGATTCACTTTTCTTTTCAGCCTTTTATTTTTCACCATCCTGTTCATTGCCGGCTTTTGTCTTTGCAGATCCGCCTGTTGGAATGTTCTTGATTGGTTTATAGGTAAAATATTCTCTGGCAGGTGTCTTATAAAGCGCTGCAGCCAGTAAAACGGCTAAAGCAGTTCCTGCGCTAAACTGCAGTATATTCCAGGGTATCCCTAAAATAGCAACAATAAAATTCCCGTATATCAAACCTTCTGCGACATAGTATCCGGCAACCATGACAAGGCCTGCAATCAACATCCCGATAAGCTGCCGAACCGGTACGCCAAGAATGCTCCTTCCCTGCTTGCCGATAGAATTCAGAACAAACAGACCCATGACTATAGCCATGAGGCCTTTAATAATCAGAGTCCAAGGCGCCCATATTGCATATCCTATAAGGAGATCTGCCAAAGCTGAACCAAACCCTGCGGCAACGGCACCATACCTCCAGCCTAAAATCAATACAGAAAGGAAAATCATAGTATCTCCGAGGTGGATATAGCCATTGCCAAACGGAACAGGTATTATGATCAGGATCGTTGCAACAACAATCATGGCCATCATCAGCCCCGTCAATATTAATTTAGTTGTACGCTCTTTATTTGTCATATTCAGTCCCTGCTTTCTCGTGTTCTCTTGACACGATTGATTTACTGATTTATAATACTATAAAATTGTATATTAGTTAATATGCAATTTTATTTATTTTCAAGTATACAGTTTATATTGTTTTTGATTTTTCTAAGACCATAAAAGGTACAGTACAATGAAAGCTATCATCCCGGATTTTCAGGCAGGGTCTGCCGTTCCTTTATATTTACAGCTTTATATCTACGTGAAAGCTGCCATTCTTGATGGGAACATCCTTCCTGCTGAAAAACTTCCATCACTCAGGAGCCTGTCCAAAAGTCTCGGGCTTAGTATTACCACTATAGAACTGGCGTATAATCAGCTTCTTGTAGAAGGATATATTTACAGCAAGCCTCAATCCGGATACTATGTAAATCGAATTTCTTCAGGGATGGGAAGTGTCAGCCGTGATACAAATTCCGCTTTTCATGAAATGGTTTCACTTCCGCAAGCCGAGCTCTTATCCGGATATGAGCAGAATGGCTATTATGATGCATCATGCTTTGATTTTGTAAAATGGAAGAAATGCATTAACCAAGTGCTGACCGAATACTCTCACCTTTTGTTGAGCGAAGGCAATCCTCAGGGTGAAAAGGCACTGAGGCAGGAGATTTCAAAATATGTATACCAATCAAGAGGGGTGATATGTACTCCCGAGCAAGTCGTTATAGGTGCCGGAACTCAGCAAATTACAGGACAGCTTTGCACCATTTTAATTAAAACAGGCTTGAAACATGTCACTTTAGAGGAACCGGGCTATCTTCCCGTGAGAAACATTTTCCGCGACCGGGATTTTGCTATTACATCCGTACCTGTAGGCAAAGAAGGGATTCCAATATCAAAGCTCCCAGTTCATATACGGTCCGCTGTATATGTGAGCCCTTCCAATCAGTTCCCTACCGGTTATGTCATGCCTATCGGAAAGCGGTATGAGCTGCTGGACTGGGCAGCAAAAAACGACAGCATCGTGATAGAAGATGATTATGACAGCGAGCTCCGCTATTTCGGTAAGCCGATTCCTTCTCTTCAAGGCTTGGATCACAGCCAAAAAGTGGTTTACCTTGGCTCTTTTTCTTCTACTTTATTTCCATCCATAAAAATCAGCTATATGATTCTGCCGCCGTACATGGCTGAGATTTTCGATACGTTTCGCGGTGATTATACCCAGACCTGCTCAAAGACGGAACAGCTTACTCTTGCTCTTTATATGTCAAAAGGCTTATATCAGAAAAATATCAAGAAATTGAGGACGTTATATTCGCAAAAATTACAGGTTGTGCTATCCTTATTGGAAAAGTTGGGCAAAGGGTTTATTAAACCCATAAAATTTTCATCGGGTCTCAATATGCTTCTCAGTATAAAAAGTAAAAAAACAGCTTCCCAATTGTGTCAGGAAGCAAAGGAACTTGGAATAAGCACTCTTCCCATCGCCTCTTATGCGGCGCCTCCGACGGAAGATACAGTAATTCTCATATTCTATTATAATCAGATTCCTCTCAAAGATATGGAGTCTGCGGTGAAAGACCTTATTTCTAAATGGAAGACATTTCTGCAATAAATGCCTTGCTTTGGCCAAAAACCTCTTCAATTCGCCTATCCAACGAAAATATGCTACTATGTATACAGTAAAAATTAATAAAGGTGAACGAATATGATAACAGATAAACATACTATACGGAAACAAATCCTGGAAAAAAGGTCTGCACTGACGTGCGAAACCGTTGATTTAGCAGGTAAGACAGCTGCAGAAAAACTCGCTTTAACGGAAGAATACCGTAAGGCGAAAACGGTCATGCTCTATATGGACTTCCGCAATGAGGTGCCAACCGGAAATATAATTGATATGATTCGCTCTTCAGACAAAATGCTTATCCTTCCATATACAAACAGCGCATTTATGATACTTCCCTATGAAATCCCGAATACCGGCAGTCTAAAAGATTATCTTTTTCAATCCGGATTCGGCATATCGGAACCGGATCCGGCACTTTGCAAGGAAGCAGATCCGCTGTCCATCGATCTGATCGTTATCCCCGGCAGTGTTTTTGATATTAATAATAACCGCATCGGTTACGGCAAAGGCTGCTATGACAGATTCCTTCCGAAGCTCTCCGACAGTGCTTGTAAGATTGCTTTAACTTATGATTTTCAGGTTTTACCATCTGTGCCCGCCGGTCCTGCAGACGTAAAGATGGATAAGATATTGATAATCAATACTGCCCGCCTTGAATAAAAAATATACAATGGAGGATAAGGTTTAGCTCGTCAGGTCCCTGAATATTTCTTCCACCGTTTCCATTTTATTAGATCGGTAGGCATTGCTTCCTGCGAACACGAGTCCATTTTCGATATCGCCTTTTGCCGCATTAAGGAGTGCCTGCGTGATGCAATAGGGAGCTTCCTCAGCTTTGCACGGTATCAGGCAGCGATTGCATTTTTCCGGCGGGATTCTGCCCTTTTCCACCCTTTCGACAAAAGGAGTTTTTATTGCTCTTCCCGGCATGCCTACCGGGCTTTTAATCACAGCCATATCCTCTTTTGACGCTTTCAGGTAAGCCTCTTTGAATTTCGGATGGACATCGCACTCTTCAGTTGTCACAAAGCGTGTTCCCATCTGTACACCGTCAGCCCCGTAAGATAATGCCTTCTGCACATCTTCTTTCGTGTAGATCCCTCCTGCGACAATAAGAGGACAGCCGGGCAGATCTTCGATCTCCTCTTTGATTTCCATGATCGTATCGTAAAAATGCTCTTGTGCCTCCTCTAACTGCTCTTCTTTAAACCCTAAATGTCCGCCTGCCATCGGGCCTTCATAAAGAATCGCATCGGGAACACGATTATATTTTTTTGACCAGTTTTTAATTATCAGTCCTGCAGCTCTCGCCGATGAAACAATGGGTACGATCTTGACCTTGCTGTTCTTCACGTCTCCCGGCAGCGACATCGGTAAGCCGGCTCCTGAAATGATCATATCAACGCCTGCCTCAACTGCCGCTTCTACAAACTCATCGTAATTTCTGCTGGCATACATTATGTTTACTGCGATCAATCCCTTGTTCGGGACATCTTTTATCGCCTCTTTCGCTTCACGAATATTCCTCTTCAAGGCGCGTATATTGGCATCCTTCGGTTTGCTGTAGAAATCCGGTTCCAGAAAACCGATCTGAGCGGCAGAAATCACTCCAACGCCTCCACATTTGACAACGGCAGCTGAAAGCCTGGATAAGGAAACACCGATCCCCATTCCGCCTTGAAAGATCGGAACAGGAATTGTAACATCACCCAAAGTAAGAGGCATCAGCTTTAGTGGAGCACCTCCCTTAATCGTTTTGATTCTTTGTCTTTTGAAAAAATCCCTGATCGTTTCAAGAGACTGGAGCAATACAGCTTGTTCTTCATCATTGAGATCTGCAATCACGTCGCTAATCAAATTCCAATGAAATTCTTCATGCTCCCGTACTGCTTCTGCTCCTTCTTCTGTAAGCTCAATTTTCACTATCCTGCGATCCTCCGGGATGCGGTGCCGATTGACATACTTTTTATCTACCAGTTTATTAATTGCGGTTGTCAAAGTACTTACGCTGATCTTTAAGCTTGCTGCGACCTGTGTCATGGTTTTAGCTTTGCCTTTCCCGATGGCCGCAAGAGTATGAGTTTCCGTAATTGAAAGATTGTGCCGTGATGAGTTCTTAATGGCATCTTCCTCAATCTTCAGAACGTTGTTAAACAGGTTTACCAATATATCATTTAATTTTTTTGTTGTTTCCATGAACCTTCTCCTATTAACCAATCGCAAACAGGATCTCGCACTGACAAGCAATTTTATCTCCCAGATATGCTGTGGCTTTCCCGCTACCCGCCTTCGATCTGATACGATCCAGGACAACTTCAAGGCGAAGCGTGTCCCCGGGGACTACTTTTTGACGAAATTTTGCATTTTTAATGCCTCCAAAATATGCAATTTTTCCACGATGCTCTTCCATGGACAAAATTGCTACAGTTCCGGCTTGAGCCAGAGATTCTATTATAAGAACGCCGGGCATTACTTTTTCCTGAGGGAAATGCCCCCGGAAATAGTATTCATCCTCGCGAACATATTTCATAGCAACAATACGCTTTCCCTCTTCTATTTCAACAACTTCGTCGATTAGCAGAAAAGGATCTCTATGCGGTATTATTTCTTTGATCTGTTCAATATTTAAAATCACTTTTGCGCCCCCTTTAACAGCAGACATCCATTGTGGCCGCCAAATCCGAGAGAATTTGACATTGCATAGTTGAGAGCCTGCTTTCTTGCTGTACCCGGAACATAATCCAAATCCATCTCTTCATCAGGAACTAAAAGATTTATAGTCGGCGGAATTACTCCATCCAGCAAAGCATTAATGCAAACAATTGCCTCCACTACACCGGCCGCGCCTAATAGATGCCCCGTCATGCTCTTGGTGGAACTGACCGGGATCTTGTACGCCGCATCTCCGAATACTTTTTTTATAGCTCTTGTCTCAAACAGATCGTTGTATGGAGTTCCCGTTCCGTGTGCATTTATATAAGAAACCTCTTCAGGTTTGATTCCTGCTTCCTGAATGGCAAGTTCCATCGCCTTTGCGGCACCGGTACCTTCCGGTGACGGCATCGTTATATGATAAGCGTCGCATGTTGTCCCGTAACCCGCAATCTCAGCATATATCTTAGCTCCTCTTGCGACGGCATGCTCATATTCTTCAAGTATCACAATGCCCGCACCTTCTCCCATGACAAAGCCGTCTCTTTCCTTGTCGAATGGCGTGGAGCATCTGTTTGGATCCTCCCTCGTAGATAAAGCTGTCATATTTGCAAATCCCGAAAAGCAAACCGGTGCGAAAGATGCTTCCGATGCACCGGCAACCACTGCGTCAGTATAACCATGCTTAATGGACCGATACGCCTCACCTATTGCATGGGTCCCTGTCGCACATGCTGTAACTATGCCCAGGCAGCTGCCTGTTGCTTTGCATGCTATAGCTATATTACCCGCTAAAATATTCCCGATAACAGAAGTGACCAGAAACGGGGATACCCTCGTGATACCCTTTTCCATAGCCTTCTGCACTTCATTTTCCAGCGTCATGACTCCACCGATCCCGGAACCTACCAATACGCTTAATTTTTCTGCCTCTATATTTTCTCCGCTTACAAGCCCGCTGTCCGCCATGGCTTCCAGTGCTGCTGTTACTCCGTATTGAGAGTAAAGGTCGCTTCTTCTTGCTTCTTTTTTGTCATGGAATACAAAATCCTTTACTTCTGCTCCATTTTTAGCTTTTTGTAGTTCCGGGTCAAAATGGGTAATCCTGGCGATACCATTTTTACCTGCCTTGATTCCCTCCCAAAAGTCCTTCACATTATTTCCCAGGGGCGTTACCGCTCCCATCCCTGTAATAACTACCCTTCTATTCATATTCTTCCTCTTTCCTCTCAGATGGACATTCCGCCATCGACTCCTAAAATCTGCCCTGTTATATATGCAGCTTGATCAGAAGCCAAAAATGCTACCGCATTAGCAACATCCGAGGTCTTACCGGCACGCCCGAGACTTATAGCTTCCGTCATTGATTTTTTTTGTTCCTCTGTTAATATCTCTGTCATATCTGTTTCTATAAACCCGGGAGCCACCGCATTGACAGTGATGCCTCTTTTCCCAAGCTCTTTAGCGGCGGACAATGTCATTCCTATGACTCCTGCCTTTGATGCACTATAATTAACCTGCCCTGCATTTCCGCGAATTCCGACGATGGAGGAAATGTTGATAATTCTTCCATGCTTCTGCTTGATCATAAACGGTGCTGCTGCCCGAAGAAAGTAAAAACTGCCGTTCAAGTTTGCCTGAACAACATCGTTAAAGTCGGATGCCGTCATTCTCATTATTAATTTATCTTTAGTAATTCCCGCATTATTTACCAGTATATCTATCTTGCCGAAAACTTCGACTGCCAATTTGGCTGCAGCCTCACCATGAGTAGGATCTGAAATGTCTCCTTTGATCACTTCCACACGTGTTCCGTATTGTTTCAGCTCTTCTGCTGTTTTTTTTGCTGCTTCTTCATTGCTGCGGTAACAAAGAAGTACATCAGCTCCCTGTCTGCAGAACTCCTCAGCGATTGCTCTGCCGATTCCTCTGACACCGCCGGTTATCACTGCGCTTTTTCCTTTAAGCATCTTAGTCACCTCTTTCTAACAGACGCTGCGATCATATCTTATTTTGTTTCTTCTTCGGAGATTAAATTTTTTATAGTATCCATTGTCTCCATCAATGTATCATTATCTTCAATATTCATCACGGTCAGTTCGCTGTTGATTTTTCGTGCAAGACCGGATAAGGTTTTTCCCGGTCCGAACTCAATAAATATGCTGATTCCGTCTGCTTTCATATTTTCTATTGTTTCTTGCCAATAAACAGATCTTTCAGCTTGTTGTGCCATTACCTGTGCCAACCACTGGCTATCCTCAACGACCTGCCCTTCCATGATGTCTTTGCCTGTTACGTTGGAATAAGTCTTTACAGTTGGTCTTTTTAAATCTGCATCAAGCAATATTTTTAGCAGTTTCGGAACAGCCGGCTTCATCATTGATGAATGGAATGCGGTTCCAACACTCAGCGGAACAGTCTTGATGCCTCCAACCTCTTTAGATTTTAATATAAATCGCTGCTGGGCATCCTTATCTCCGGCTACGACCGTCTGAATGGGGGAGTTAAAGTTCACACCTTCAAGAATGCCATCTTCCCTTGCAGCTTCTACACATTCAAGAATGATTTTTCGTTCTCCGAAAGCAGCAATCATACCGCCAATATTCTCTCCTTGTGCATTCTTTCCGGCATCACCCATCCAGATGCCTCTGTTTCTGACGATTTCCAAGCCTGTTTCAAAGCTTTGGATCGCGCCTCCCGCTGTGAGCGCCGCATATTCTCCCAGGCTGAATCCTGCCATTCCTTCTATTTCAATTCTGCTCAAAATTTCTTCATCAAGACCGGAAAGCTCTTTTAAAAAAGCTTCATATGCCGCCATGGTTACCGTATACACGCAAGGCTGTGTGATGTTGGTCTGCCTGAGCAGTTCCTTTGATCCCTCAAAGCACCATTGCTGTATATCCCGGCCTGCCAGATCAAAGATCTTTTTCGCCTCTTTTGAATTGTCATAAAGACTTTTACCCATTCCTGGGTATTGAGCCCCTTGACCTGCAAATAATAGCCCTACTTTCATAGATCTCCTCTGCCTCCTCAAACATTTCTACTATAATTTCCCTTGCTGTCTGTTCCTTCTTTACAAGGCCGGCAATTTGGCCGGACATTACAGATCCGTACACAACATCACCGTCTTTAACTGCTGCCCGCAGCGCTCCCGTTCCGATTTTTTCTATCTCTGAAATATCTGCGTTTCTTTTTTCCAAAATCAAAATATCTCTTGCCAGTTTATTTTTTAGCACTCTTACAGGATGTCCTGTACTGCGCCCGGTAGCCACAGTATCCGAATCCTTTGCTTTTAAGATCATATCTTTGTAATTCTGTGATACGGTGCATTCTTTCGCAACAAGAAAACGTGTTCCGACTTGAACACCGGATGCTCCGAGCATATATGCTGCAGCAATCCCTCGACCGTCAGCAATACCCCCTGCTGCTATAACAGGGATGTTTACCGCATCTGCCACTTGAGGAACAAGTGCCATAGTTGTGGCTTCCCCGATGTGTCCGCCTCCCTCCTGGCCTTCAGCAATAACTGCATCCGCGCCGGCACGCTCTACTCTGATTGCAAGCGCTACCGATGCGATGACGGGAATCACCTTTATCCCGTGGCTTTTTAACTTTGTTATATATTTACCGGGGTTCCCTGCTCCTGTAGTAACTACAGGAACATGTTCCTCACAAATAACATCAATGATTGCGTCAGCATGTGGATTCAGCAGCATCACATTTACGCCGAAAGGCTTATCAGTCATTTCTCTCGTCTTACGGATCTCTTTTCTCACCCAGTCTGCTTCTGCATTCCCGCTTGCTATTATACCTAAACCTCCCGCATTGCTAACTGCAGATGCCAGATATGCATCCGCAATCCATGCCATTGCTCCCTGTATAATGGGATATTCCGTTCCGAGCATTCCACAAATATTAACCATATATTACATTCTCCTTTATTTGTTTGCCAATCTGTGATACAAATCTGCAACTACACTGCTTCAAATAGTATCGCTCCGGCACTCAGCCCGCCGCCAAATCCGACCATCATTATTATATCCCCTGAACTAACCTTTCCGCTTTTCATTAAATCTGCCAATGCCATCGGAATGCTTGCCGATGATACATTGCCGGTAGTCTGAATGTTCACCTGAAATTTTTCAAGGGGTTGTTTCATGCGCTGAGCAGCAGATTGAATAATTCTCTTATTCGCCTGATGAGGTACATAATATTTTACATCATTTGCTGTGATCCCAGCCTTTTGCAGTACAATGTCCATGGCTTCGCCGATAGCACCTACTGCGAATCGAAAAACCTGTGACCCGTTCATATGAAGGAACTGCTCTTTCGGGTCATCATCCGCAAACGGGGTTTTCAGGTATTGCATGTCTGCGGTAAGGCTGTTTGATATATCATCATAGTTCTTTATGAAACTGCTCATTATACCGGTTTTGTCATCTCTAAGCTCTAAGACCGCGCTTCCGGCTCCATCGCCGAAAATAATACATGTCCCTCTGTCCTCCCAGTTCGTGATTCTGGAGAGACGCTCTACTCCGATTACCAATGCACGCTTTATCCCATGTGTCCTCATAAGCGCTTCTGCATTCCAAACTCCATATATAAATCCGCTGCACGCTGCATTTAAATCGTAAGCAATTGCATTCTCTAAATTCATAGCTCTTTTCACTAATGCTCCCATTGACGGCACCAGCATATCCGGTGTAACGGTAGCTACAATGACCAACCCGATAGAGTTTTTGTCCAAATCCCCCATGGCCTCTTTTGCTGAATTTACAGCAAGATCCAATGCTGATTCTTTTGTTGCTATATGCCTTGATTCAATTCCCGTACGGTCTATGATCCATTGATTATCCGTTTCAACCAATTTTGAAAGACGTGTGTTATCTACTTTTAATTCCGGCAATGACTTGCCGGTTCCTATAATAACTACTCCCAAGTTAATCCTCCTCAGTTTCAGTTTCTTTATACACATTCTGCACGGCACTTTAGTGCCGCATTTCATCATATTAATTCATTATAACGAGCCTATAATGGATAATGCAAAATGCCGAAATTTAACAATAAATTTTATTTTGATAGTCAAACTATTTGATTGTATTATAAATTTTACGGATATGCATGTCAAGTTATTTTAACGGCGGATCAGTCTCATGCGGCTCCTCCCCAATTAGTTTATATTGAAGGTGCGGAAAGCCTGAAAGTTTTCTTTCCTTTGTTATATCCACAAAATTTTATAGGCTAAATATACAAATCATCATTCTATATTATATAATAAAGACGATGTAAAAATTTCTGTTGTTGTTTTAGGAGGATTAAACATGTCAGTACCGGCATCCATCTACGATTTCATTGGCGAACATGTGAAAAAAGAGCCGATCTCTTTTCATATGCCCGGACATAAGGGGGCTCAATTTTACCGGAGGTTCGGTTATGACGATTTTCTTGACCGGTTTATGGATTATGATATTACAGAAATAGAGGGCGCTGACAATTTGCTTCAGGCTGAAAGCACCATCAAAGAGGTTCAGGAACGTTTCAGCAGACTTTATGGCTGCAAAAAGTCCTATATTCTGATTAATGGCAGCAGCTGCGGCAATATGGCGGCAATATTGGCATCTGTAAGCAAAGGCAAGCAGCTGCTTATGGCAAGGAACAGTCATAAATCTGTCTTCAACGCCTTGACCTTAGGCGGAATTCGGCCAGTCTATGCTTACCCCGAAATCATCAAGAAGTATGGAATTTCCGGTGCAGTTTCCCCCCTTGAGATTGAGAGGCTTATTCAGGAAAATCCTGATATTCAGGCTGTTATTCTTGCAAGTCCGAATTATTACGGAATATGCAGCGACATCAAAACCATTGCGGAAATTGTTCATAAATACAATAAAGTTCTCATCGTAGATGAGGCTCACGGAGCTCATCTTCATTTCTGCAATGTACTGCCTCCGTCAGCAATCCGCTCCGGGGCAGATATTGTTATCAACAGTACACATAAAACTTTAGGCTCCCTGACACAAAGTGCCGTGCTTCATTATAATACCGGGCTTGTGGATCAGTATCTTTTGGAAGATAAGCTCCAATGCATTCAAAGTACCAGCCCTTCCTATATTTTAATGACGTCTATGGACATCTGTTCAAGAATTCTTGAACAGCACCATCAGAGATTAATGGAGGAGTGGACTGAGAATTTAAATACTTTTTATGAAAAAATCGAAAAGATTCACGGCTTACAAACCACGGGCAAAATGGAAGGTCTCGATTGGACGAGGATCAATCTGACCATGAGGGATCTGGGTATCAGCGGCTCTGAACTGGATAATATCCTGATTAATGAATATGGAATTTATACTGAAATGTTCACCGGTGACTGGCTCATGGCCATGACAGGTATCGGCAATACCAAGCATGATTATGACCGATTTGCCGATGCACTTGAAGACATAAGCAGAAAGGCAATCGCTTCAGGTTTAAAAGCTCATAACAAAGATAATAAAAGTAATGCCCCGGCGATGCCGAGGCAGGCTGTTCTGTTTGAGATTCCTCTTGAAACGAAAAGGGTAAAGCTGACAGACAGTGAGGGAATGATTTGCGGCAGCTCTATTATCCCTTATCCTCCCGGCATTCCTTTGATCTGCCCGGGAGAACGTATTGAATCTGATGCCATAACTTATATACGTGCAATGCTAAATTTAGGCGAAAAGGTAATCGGGGTTAATGAGTTCAACGAAGTTATCGTAGGGAAATAGTTTTCAGAATTCCTCGATTCTTTAAGTGAGAGGCGATTCACTGTTCATCAATCGTTTGTACAATTTTGTCTCCCATTTCTTTTGTTCCAATAAGTTCATAACCCGGGCTCATGATGTCTGCTGTTCTATAACCTTTTCCAAGGACTGATTTTACAGCGTTTTCTATTTCATCCGCTTCATTTGTCAAACCGAAAGTATATCGCAGCATCATTGCAAACGAGAGTATTGAAGCCATTGGATTTGCCTTGTTTTGTCCCGCTATGTCCGGAGCGCTGCCATGAATGGGTTCATATAATCCAAAATTGCCTTTTGCAAGGCTCGCCGAAGGCAGCATTCCAATAGACCCCGTTATCATGCTGGCTTCATCGGAAAGGATATCCCCGAATAAATTGCTTGTAACGATCACATCAAACTGCTTTGGATCTCTCACTAACTGCATAGCTGCATTATCTACATACATGTGGTTTAATGCGACCTCAGGATAGCTCTTTGCAACCTCAGTCATAACGCTTCTCCATAGTCTTGAACTTTCAAGAACGTTCGCTTTATCAACACTGGTAAGCTTTTTATTTCGCTTCATCGCCATGTCGAAGGCGACTACTGCGATTCTTTTTACTTCCTCTTCCGCATATTGTTCTATATCGTAAGCTGCTCTGCCAAGTTCCGTATCTTTATAGCCCTTTTCTCCAAAGTATATCCCGCCGGTAAGCTCTCTTACCACGACGATGTCAAGACCGCCTTCTATGATTTCCGCTTTAAGCGGACACGCCTCTGTCAGCTCTTCAAACAGCAATGCGGGCCGCAGGTTGGCAAAAAGCCCTAATTCTTTTCGCAAACCAAGGATTGCTCTCTCGGGTCTCTGGTCACCTGGCAATGTGTCCCACTTCCAGCCTCCTACCGCACCCAGGAAAACCGCATCACTGTTTTTGCATACATCAACGGTATTCCGGGGTAAACAGTTCCCTTCTGCATCAATTGCGGCTCCGCCTGCCAAAACAGTAGTAAATTGAAATTTATGACCGTATTTTTCTCCGACTTTATCCATAACCTTAACTGATTCTGCCGTAACGTCAGGTCCGATGCCGTCTCCCGGGATTAGTGCTATTTTATAATTCATATTTTCCCTCTCCCTTTTTTCCATCCGTCTCTTTAATTTTTTGGTTAACGTAGTTTACGAGTCCTTCGTTCTCAATAAGGCCGCGGATAAAATCAGGGAAGGGCTCTGCCTGGTAAGTTTCGCCTTTTGTTATATTGCTGATTTTACCCGTCTTGAAGTCTACACTGATTTCATTTCCGGCATCAATGTTTTGTGCAGCCTCTTCGCATTCCATGATTGGAAGGCCGGTATTCAGAGAATTCCTGTAAAAGATTCGTGCAAATGTAGGAGCTATCACACACTTGATACCCGAAGCCTTTATTGCTATAGGTGCATGCTCTCTGGAAGAACCGCATCCGAAATTTTTACCTGCAACTATTATATCTCCTTGCTCTACCCTGTTTACAAAGTCGGCATCCAGGTCTTCCATGCAGTGTTTTGCCAGCTCTTCAGGAACCGAAGTATTCAAATGCCTTGCAGGTATAATGACATCTGTATCTACATTTTCACCATATTTAAAAACTTTTCCCATTTTCTATTCCTTTCATATTACAATTTATCCGGCTGATAAGGGCGCCTTTGTAAGATTCGCATCTTCTTACGTCATTCTTTTCAGAGTGTATAAACAGTTCCCCTGAAAAACCGTCCGAAAGCAAATGCAAACCTTTAATAACTTAGTTGATGCATGCATCTTGAGCGGTTTTGATGGGAGCTGTTTACACTCCTTCAGGGCCGGCAATCTTGCCTGCTATGGCCGAAGCTGCAGCTACTGCGGGGCTTGCCAGATAGATCTCCGATTCTACATGACCCATTCTACCTACAAAGTTGCGGTTGGTCGTTGATACAGTCCTTTCGCCTGCTGCCATAATCCCCATATGTCCTCCCAGGCAGGGGCCGCATGTTGGCGTTGAAAATACACCGCCTGCTTTGATAAAAATTTCTGCAAAGCCGTTTTTAATACATTCCAGGTAGATATCCTGTGATCCCGGAATAATAATAAGCCTAAGGTTCTTTGCAACCTTCTTCCCCTTCAGGATCTTAGCGACGATTTTCATGTCTTCCATCCGTCCATTGGTGCAGGAACCGATCACTACCTGATCGATCTTGATATCCCCCACCTCGTCAATGGTCTTAGTGTTTTCAGGTAAATGAGGGAATGCAACTGTCGGTCTAATTTCTGATAAGTCGATCACATACGTTTCATCGTAAACCGCATCCGGATCCGGCTTATATATTTTAGTTTTCTTTTTCAGTGACTTATTCTTGTTTTTATGCTCTTTCATATATTCTTTTGTCTTTTCATCTACCATGAATATACCGTTTTTAGCACCTGCTTCGATGGCCATATTCGCTATGGTAAATCGATCGTCCATAGACAGGTTTTTCAGTCCCGTTCCCATGAATTCCATAGATTTATAAAGAGCACCGTCAACACCGATCATGCCAATGATATGCAGGATCACATCTTTGCCGCCAACCCATTTTGACGGTTTCCCTACAAGCTCAAATTTGATGGCAGGCGGCACCTTGAACCAGGCTTTTCCCCTGGCCATACCTGCCGCCATGTCTGTGGAACCGATTCCGGTGCTAAATGCACCCAATGCGCCGTAGGTACAAGTGTGTGAGTCCGCTCCGATCACGGCATCTCCCGCTGTCACAATGCCTTTTTCGGGAAGCAAAACATGCTCTATTCCCATTTCTCCTACTTCAAAATAGTTTGTTATATCCTGCTCAACTGCGAACTCCCGCAGTATTTTGCTTTGTTCAGCTGCCTTAATGTCTTTATTTGGCGTAAAGTGATCCGGTACCAATGCTATCTTGTTTTTATCAAATACGAATTCTGCCCCCATTTTTTTAAATTCTTTTATGGCAACGGGGCCGGTTATATCGTTAGCCAGTACCATGTCCAGATCCGCCTCAATGAACTGTCCGGCTTTTACTTCCTTCAAGCCGGCATGGGCTGCCAGTATTTTTTGCGTCATTGTCATTCCCATAATCTTATTTCCTTCCTAATAAACTATAATGGATCAAAGTAATAGCTAATAGCTCAATTACTGCCTTCTTTGTCTGTTTCTTTATTTACTCCATTGGGTTTTAAAGTTTTTCCATAGATCATCTTGTTTACCGCATTGATATAAGCATGTATACTGGCTTCGATTACATCAGTCGACAGGCCTCTTCCCGCGTACAGATTTCCTTCCGGATCACTGATTTTAACAAGGGCATCCCCTAATGCATCGTTTCCTTCTGTTACTGATTGCAGTTGGTAATCCTCTAATTTTAAAGGAATCCCAACTATTTTTTCTATCGCCTTGAAAGATGCGTTGATCGGTCCCTCTCCCCGGGAAACCTTCTCAATGGGTTTTCCGTCATGCAGCATCCTGATTACAGCCGTAGGGGTAATAGTATTTCCGCTGTTGATCACGAAATTCTGGAGGGAATATGATTTAGGAACTTGAACAGAGTCTTTTGCAATCAATGCTTCTATATCTCTATCGTAAACTTGCTTTTTCTTATCTGCAAGATCTTTAAACATTGCAAACATTCTGTCCACATCATCTTCCGAAAGATCATATCCCAGCTGCATCACCTTGTCCCTGAATGCATGCTTGCCGGAATGCTTTCCAAGAACCAGATTATTTTGACTCAATCCTACGGATTCCGGCTTCATTATCTCATATGTTTCTTTATTTTGTAATACACCATGCTGATGAATTCCGGCCTCATGCGCAAAAGCATTCTCTCCGACAATAGCCTTGTTAGGCTGCACCTTGACCCCCGTTATTCTTGACAGAAGATTCGAAGAACGTGCGATTTCCGTTGTTACGATTCTGGTTTCGGCTTCAAGAATATCCTTTCTGGTATGAAGTGCCATAACAAACTCTTCCATGGCAGCATTGCCGGCTCTTTCTCCAATTCCATTGACTGTGCATTCTATCTGAGTCGCACCGGCTTTTACAGCAGCAAGAGAGTTTGCCACCGCAAGACCAAGATCATTGTGGCAGTGTGATGAAAGAGTAATATCTGACATAGAAGGTGCAAGTTCCTGTACCTTCATAAGAAAATCATAGTATTCATCCGGCGTTGTATATCCGACAGTATCAGGAAGATTGATAGTTGTCGCTCCGGCTTTGATTACTCCTTCGATAATTCTGGCTAAAAACAGCGGGTCACTTCTTGTGGCATCCTCCGCAGACCATTCAATGTCGCTGCAGTATTTCTTAGCATATTTCACCATGGCAACAGATCGCTCATACACCTCGTCCGGTGTCATCATCAGCTTATATTCCATATGGATAGGCGAAGTTGCTATGAATGTGTGGATTCTTGGAGAAACCGCTTTAGAAAGCGCTTCCCACGCCCTATCGATGTCCTTTTCGGCTGTTCTTGCTAAACTGGCTACAGTACAGTCTTTAAGCGTCTCGGCAATTGTCTTTACTGACATAAAATCACCCGGGGAAGATATTGCGAATCCTGCTTCTATGATGTCTACTTTCATTCTTTCCAATTGTTTGGCCATTTCAATCTTTTCTTTGAGATTCATGCTGCATCCCGGCGATTGTTCTCCATCTCTTAATGTTGTGTCAAAAATTTTAATCATTTTAGTCATTGCTTTATTCTCCTTCTTTAATTGATGCTTCAGGCCGATGAAAGAAACGGGTTTTGGGTTTACCCTTGCAAACTGTATTTGGGTCTGCCTTGCATACGAGCTAAATGTGTAATAAAAAATCCCTGAAGCCTATAATAAGCTCCAGGGACGATATAATTCTACCGCGGTACCACCCTGATTACTGCATTCAACAGTCATCTCATCGGATTCAAACAAATCCTTGGCCTATATAACGGGGCCTGCCGGGACACCTTAATAGCCTTAACGGAAAAAGCCTGTCAGTTTCCGTATAACACCCACTAATATCTTTAAGTAAGGTGCGCAGCGTTAGGGAGCCTGCTCAGGAGCGAGATCACCTTTTCTTCGTATCGGTTTGCAGCATCCACCGACTCTCTGTAACGTTTTTAGAAAAAATAAAAACTCCGTCATTGCATTTTTTGCTGATAAATTCTACAAATTAGATTGCAGAAGAATATTATTGTTAGTATATTAAATGTAATTCATTTTGTCAATCATTTTATGTTAATTTCTATTATATCAAAAATTGCAACTTAATTCAACTTTATCTACTAATCCATGGTTTTTTTGATTCTTCAAACTCATCAGCGATTTCTTGCGGGAGTTTGCTTGTCAAGCTGAAGAGTATAATAGCAATAGATGAAGCAATGAAGCCGGGTATGATTTCATAAATTGCAAATATACCGCCATATGATTTCATCGAATACCATAATAAATCCACAACTCCGCCTGTGATCATGCCGGCAATAGCACCCTGAACCGTGGTCCTTTTCCAGAATAAAGAGAAGAGCAAAAGTGGTCCAAAAGCAGCACCAAATCCGCCCCAGGCACAAGAAACCAATCCGAAAACAGAGCTGTTTGCATCCATAGCTATGAAAATAGCGATCAAAGATATTATAATAACTGTGATTCTGCTTACCCAAACAATTTCTATACCTTTTGTACTCTTTTTAAAAATTAAAGCATACAGATCCCGGGAAGCAGAAGATGCTGTAACCAGAAGCTGGGAGCTTGCTGTACTCATGATCGCAGCCAAAATGGCTGTCAACAGAATTCCTGCAATCAGATCCGGGAACATTGCATCGATCATTGCCATGTAAATGGTTTCTCCATCTGCCAGATCCGGCATATAAGCTTTACCGATGACGCCGATCGATACAGCAGCCGCAAGAGTAATTATAACCCATACCATAGCTATGTGCCTGGATTTACGGATCATATCCGGAGATTGAATGGCCATAAACCTTGTCAGGATATGAGGCTGGCCGAAATATCCCAGGCCCCAGCCAAGTCCGGATGCAAGCAGCATTGAATCGACAGCTCCATTCTTCATGGGTAAGAATCCCAAGGATTCAGGAGTAAGCTCGGCAAGTCTTACACCGACTTCTGCAAAGCCGCCGATTGATGAAACAGCCATAAAAGGAACTACCAATAGGGCAAAGAACATGATCGTACCTTGAATCGCATCAGTCCAGCAGACTGCAGAAAATCCGCCTAATGCTGTATAACTTACTATTATTGCGGCACCCAGGAAAAGACCAGTAGTATAGTTCATCCCGAAAACCGTGGAAAATAGCTTAGCCCCTGCTGAAAACTGAGATGATGTATAGACCAGAAAGAAAATTACTATAAAAATTGCAGAAACAGTTCGAAGGATATGTTTGTCATCCTTAAATCTGTTTTCCAGAAAGTCAGGTATGGTAATAGAGTTTCCTGATATTTCAGTATATTTTCTTAAACGTTTTGCAACAAAAAGCCAGTTCAAATATGTACCTATAATCAGACCGATTGCAGTCCAAATCGCTTCGGAGGTTCCTGTATAAATCACATATGCGGTACCCGGCAATCCAATCAGCAGCCATCCGCTCATGTCCGCAGCTTGGGCAGACAAAGCAGTCAGCCAGCTTCCGAGTTTTCTTCCTCCTAAAATAAAATCATTCAGGTCGCTTGTTTTACTATAGAACTTAACTCCGATTGCTACCATGAGACCTAAATAAACAATAAATACGAGTGCTATTGTCAGCATAATAAATCTTCTCCTTTAATATTCAGATTTCCTCCTCAGGAAAAATCCTCTTTATTCTTTTTTCGAAATCCGGTCGATTTATCCATATTTGAGCACCGCAAGTAGTGCACCTGATACGAAAATCCATCCCCGCTCGAAGTATGGTAAACCTATTTCCTCCGCAAGGGTGCGGTTTCTTCAGCTCCACGATATCTCCAACATTTAATTTAAGAGGCATATACCCCTCCCCTTCATTTGCTTCTTCTTCCTCTTTTGCTTATTTTCCTGAAAATCACAAATCAGCTTCACTTAAAGCACTATGACCTGGTATGTTTTAATAGGAAACCGTCCGAACGAAGTGAGCGTGTTTCCGAGAAAACATACCAGACAGGGCTGAATTATTTTGTGATTTTCTCAATTCCCATATACGGTCTCAGAGCTTCAGGGATCACTACTGATCCGTCAGCCTGCTGATAGTTCTCAAGGATTGCCGCACAGGTTCTGCCTACTGCAAGACCCGATCCGTTAAGAGTATGAACGAACTCCGGCTTACCCTTTGCTTCCGGGCGGAATCTGATATTGGCTCTTCTGGCCTGGTAACTTTCAAAGTTGCTGCAAGATGATATTTCAACATATTTTTCATAGCTGGGCATCCAAACCTCTATATCATATGTCTTAGCTGAGGAAAACCCCAAATCTCCCGAGCTGAGACAAACTACACGGTATGGAATTTCCAGGCGCTTCAGCACCTCTTCTGCAGCATTAAGCAAAGATTCCAGCTCCTGATAAGACGTTTCCGGATTAACGAACTTCACCAGTTCCACCTTATTGAATTGGTGCTGTCTGATCAGCCCCCTGGTGTCTCTCCCTGCAGAACCGGCTTCCTTTCTGAAGCAGGGGGTATAAGCTGTATAGTATACCGGCAGTTCTTCAGCATCGATGATTTCATTCATTCTCAGGTTAGTAACCGGGACCTCGGCGGTCGGTACCAGGAAAAAGTCCTTTGCCGGAATCCAGAACATATCATCTTCGAACTTCGGTAATTGTCCGGTTCCCGTCATTGCATCCCTGTTCACCATGAACGGCGGCAGGATTTCTTTATATCCGTGCTCCCCGGTGTGCAGATTCAGCATAAAATTAATAATTGAGCGTTCCAGTCTGGCGCCCATCCCTTTATAAACGGTAAATCTCGCTCCGGAAATTTTAGCCGCTCTTTCAAAATCAAGGATGTCCAAATTCTGCCCAACATCCCAATGAGCCTTGAACTCAAAATCAAAAGCTCTTGGTTCTCCCCATTTTCTTATTTCCAAATTGTCAGCATCGCTCTTTCCTACCGGTACATCTAAAGCCGGTGTATTCGGTATGTTTAAAAGCGCATTTCTCAGATTCTGCTCAACTTCACTTACTTCTCCGTCAAGCCTTTTTATATCATCGGAAAGTACTTTCATTTCTTTCATTAATTCGGTTGTATCCTTTCCCTCTTTTTTCAATTTGGGAATTTCCTTTGAATCAAGATTCTGCTTGTTTTTCATTTGCTCGACTGTTGCAAGAATACTTCTTCTCTTCTCATCAAGTATCAATACTTCGTCGATTCCGAAATCTCCCTGCCCTCGTGATTCAATTGCTTTTTTCACCAGATCAAATTCTTCCCGAATTCTTTTAATGTCTAACATCGCACTTCTCCTCTTCAGTTACAACAAGTTCTTCTTATATTCAATATAAGTATCTATCAATTCCTGAACCTTCTCCTGCATTTCGATCTGTAATACTGAGGCCTCTTCATAATTTCCCCTGTCCAATGCATTTTTGATTCTTGTAAGCAGAGATTTCTTCTTAATTTCATCCCTGCCCAGATATACACGCAATTCGTGAATCTTCTTCCAGTTATACATATCATAGTCAGTACAGTCTGTATCTGCATGAAGCTTTTTGCATTCCCTGACAAGTGCCATGGTGTTTGGTATAATACGATTGTGAAGTTCGGTAGACCAGGCGGCCAGAATTGCCTCTTCATAGGATTCTAAAGTGATTGAATCGATCACACCTGTCCTGTTTAATAATACTTTCAGCTTCTCGGGATATTGATGGAACGCACGGAGGTTTTCCCACACGGTGGCAGGTACTTTCCCAAATAGCAGCTCACGTTCTTCATGAGTATACTTTTCAAACACATCATCTTCGCTGCGGTATGCCCGATCCTTTTCAAGGTAAAAATCATAATCACCGGCTTTTTTAGACAGGGATGCTTCCAGTTCTTTCGGGTCTTTTTTCTCTTTCAGTGCAGCGGTGATACCATCAAGCATAGCTAAATAAGTTGAAGCTAATACCAAATAGGTATCGCTTTTCGGATTCGGAGATCGCAGTTCAAATCTTGTGGACAGCGGATTTTTAATATCTCGTACCAATCCAACTAAAACGGTTCTGTTTCTTGATGGAATTTTTGCCGAATGCCCGATAGAGGTCACGATGCATACCGGTGCCTCAAAACCCGGCTTAAGCCTGTTGATCGCATCATTGGATGCGGCAATAAAGGGATTCATTACTTCATAGTTCTTTAATATACCCATAAGCGCTCCAAATCCGATCGGGCTTAAAAACTCCTTTTCGATTTCCTTCGGCGCAAATAAATTAATAGTCTTTCCGTTTTTTAGCTTCGCGGATACTCCGACGTGTGTATGTTCTCCGCTGCCCGCAACACCTTCCATCGGCTTAGCCATAAATGTCACATCGAGCCCATGAGCCCGGAAGGTATCTTTTACCACATATTTTACCTGGTTTTCATTATCAGCCGCTTGAATCGCGTTGCTGTATTCCCAGTCAATTTCAAGCTGCTCCATCACATGGTCGTATTCACCGGAACTTCCCATCTTAGCTTTGATGCCGCCTAATTCCTTATGCCCCATTTCCACCTTAAATCCGTATCGATCCAAAATCAAAAGTGATTTTTCCAACGAAGTCCGAACCGGGCCTATGGTACGTTTCCAATACTGTTCCTTTAATATCTGGGACGTGGTAAGCTGTTCGCGATCCGCTTTATCATCCGGTGTCTTTACCCAGAATTCAAGTTCCGTTGCTGATGTAAGAATAATTTCTTCAATGTCATCTATAGATTGAACATCTAAATGCTCGAATACATACGGGTTTTCCTCAAGGAGTTCCCAAAGTTCTTGCTTGAACGCATTGACTGCATTTCGCAGAACGACCCTTGATCCCACTTCCGTACTGTCATTATGAACCAGAAAGGACGGGATTCTCAATGTTCCAACGGGCAGCTTTGTGTCCTCGGAAATAAAACTGAAATTATAATCAACAAACCAATTCACACTAAGATCTGGTATAATATCAACTTTTGCATTGTTTAACCCTGCAATTTTTGGGAGTACTACACTGGAACCATCTGTCTGAACACCTTGATCGAAATACTTGTTCATATCTTTTATGAACAGGTCGACCGGTATCTTTTCATCCGTATCATGCCCGCCTATATCAATGCCAACGAGAGATACAAATTTAACTTCCGGATGCTGCCTCAGTAAGGTTTCAATTTCTTCTGTTGAATGTTTTTCTGCAGGGATAGTAAACAGCATTTTGTTTATCATCATCTCTCTTCAGCTCCTCTCTCATAAATACTCTTAACATCGTATTATACATTTTCCCGGTCTATTTTTCCAGTACTATTTCAAATCAGCTTGTTCAATTTAAACGATTTCAAAATTTTGACAGGCGCTGCACGCTGCGGTATAATTAGAGCAATAATATTTTGGCTTCAAGAAACCCTATGATTTCGAAAGGAGTATACAGTATGTTCTCGAGCGATAAAATATGGATTGGAAAAGGCTCAGTTCCGGTTTACCTTCTGCCTCAAATGGCAAATCGGCATGGTCTGATCGCAGGAGCTACCGGAACAGGAAAAACCGTAACACTTAAAGTATTGGCTGAATCTTTCAGTGAATTAGGCGTACCTGTTTTCTTGGCTGATATCAAAGGCGACCTGGCCGGTTTGGCTGTTCAGGGGGAGCCCAATCCCAAAACAGAAGAACGCGTCTCCCAATTAGCCGTTGACGGCTTTTCTTATGAATCCTTTCCTGTTCAATTTTGGGATCTGTTCGGTCAGAGCGGACACCCGATCCGTACTACAATATCAGAAATGGGGTCGCTGCTGCTTTCAAGAATTCTCAATCTGAACGAAACACAAAGAGGCGTATTGAATATCATATTTCGAATAGCCGATGACAAAGGCTTGCTTCTGCTTGATTTAAAGGATTTAAAGTCCATGCTTAGATATGTGGGAGAGAACAGTAAGGAGTACACTTTAGCCTATGGAAATATATCCAAGCAAACTATAGGAGCAATACAAAGAAGTCTTCTATCGTTGGAAGATCAAGGCGGAGAGCTCTTTTTCGGTGAACCGGAATTGGATTTCTTTGATTGGATGAAAACATCACACGACGGCAGAGGCGTTATTAATATACTGCACAGTGTCCAACTGTATCAAACTCCTTCCCTTTATTCTACCTTTTTGCTCTGGATGCTTTCCGAGCTTTTTGAATTACTGCCGGAAGCCGGAGACTTGAAGCAGCCAAAGATGGTATTTTTCTTCGACGAAGCACATCTCCTCTTTGCCCATGCGCCTAAGTCTTTGCTGGAAAAGATTGAACAGGTGGTCAGGCTGATTCGTTCCAAGGGGGTCGGGGTATACTTTATCACTCAGAATCCAATGGACCTGCCCCAGAATGTATTGAGCCAGTTAGGAAACCGCATTCAGCATGCGCTTCGCGCTTATACTCCGGCTGAAATCAAAAACGTTGAAGCTGCTGCGGAATCATTCCGGCCGAATCCGGATTTTGATACTAAGACAGCAATAATCGAACTTGCAACCGGCGAAGCCCTGATTTCCTGTCTGGATGAAAAAGGTCGCCCGGGCATTGTTGAGCGCGCTTTTATTCTGCCTCCGCAGAGCCGATTCGGAACAATCGACGATGCTTTAAGAAGGCAGATAATAACTTCATCGCCTATGAACGGCAAATATGAGCGGGAGCAGGATCGCATATCAGCCTTCGAGCAGCTTTCGGATATGGAGCGGGCAGAAGAAAATGCGGCTATGCAGGCGGCTGAAGATAAAAGAAGAATGACAGGCGCCGAATCGAAAGGAAGAGCTTCAAATCGGGGTTATTCGCGTCAGACTCCAATGGAAAAAGCGACAAATGCCGTATTCAGCACTATCGGCAGAGAGGTTGGCAGGACTTTGATTCGAGGGATCTTAGGGTCACTGAAAAAATAATAATCATCTATTTGGATCCGCCTCTCCTGATTTGTCTTTCCATCTTTTGAGGCGGTTCCTTTTCTTTTAATATATCAAGGAGTTTTTCACAAGCAAGCTTTTGTGCATAACTCGAAATTGCCAACTGAAGGGCTGTCACAGCGAGCTCTTTGTCGGTATTGTCATTATCGATGCTTTCTGCGGTTTCTCTAAAGGCTTTCTCCAGCTTGTCCAGGTATGATTCATAAAAAATCTTCGCATCACCTATGTTTGGCTGAAGCTTCAGCAGAGCATTTGTCTCATTCACACTGAGCACCTGCTTCAATGAACATATCGCTGTGAGATAAACCAAATGATCCTTTGAATATTTCTTTCCGTTTGCACGCGGCAGAAGCCCAATCTTTATGTAATTATTTATCATGGCACCTGTAAGCTGAGCGTTTTCGGGCAGAAGCGAATGTTGACGCTTCATATAACTCAACACCTGATCTCTGTATATTTCAATATCCGGTAAACTGTCCCAGTCGGCAGGCCTTTCCGTGGACAGTTCATCTATCAATTCAGCCAGTACTTTCATTTCAATACTCCTCATTTTCATTTTTTGTATTAATTTTATCATAGTATGGGCAATATTAAAAGAATGTTAAATATGTATATTTTATATTGAAATATGGTAAACTATACAATATAATATTCTATATCATATCATGTGGTTTAAAATATCTAATCATAAAAGGAGTTGCGAAATGGCTGATTCAGTTTGTATCTTTGGGGATTCCGTGGCTAAAGGAGTAATATTTGATTCGGTAAAAAACAAATACCGCTTACTTAAAGAAAGCTTTGCCAATATTGTGGAACGGCAGCAAAATATCTCTGTCTTAAATTTTGCCCGTTTCGGCTGCACTGTCTCCATGGGCAGCGAAATTATAAAAAAGCATGAGGGCGAGTTGAACCGCTATGATTATACTCTTCTTGAATTTGGCGGCAATGACTGTGATTACAATTGGGCAGAAGTTTCCGAGAATCCTTCCGGGCATCATCTCTGCAATACGCCGATTCCTCTTTTCCGGGAGAAATACAAAGAATTGATCGATCGTGTACTGCAAAACGGCGGAAGGCCGGTGCTGCTGAATTTACCTCCTATCGACCCAAAGCGATATTTCAAATGGATCTGCGAAGGGCTTAACGGGAAAAACATTTTGACCTATCTTAAGGATATCGAAGCAATCTATAAATGGCAGGAGTTGTACAGCAAAACCGTGGAAGAGCTGGCAGCAGAAATGAAGGTTCCCTTGATTGATATTCGCTCAGGCTTTCTTAATGAAAAAAACTTCAGCTCTTATCTCTGTGCCGATGGAATCCATCCCAACGAAAAAGGTCATTTGCTTATATCTAATATACTCAAGGAAAAAGCATTATCATAAATGCTTTTTTTCTGTAAGCGATAAGTTCCAATTTGCGATTGCTTGTCGTAATTTGAATCACTGTTTAATACTAAATCTCTTTGCCTCATTATTACAGCCATGTTACAATGGAGACAAATTAATATCTATATTATTTAAGACTCAAGGAGCCGAGGAGAAGAGAGAATGAGTAGAAAAGTTTTAGTGATCGGACATAAAAACCCCGATACAGACTCTATCTGTTCGTCTATTGCTTACGCAAATTTGAAAAATCAGCTTACAGAGGATGAGCATATCCCAAAAAGAGCGGGTGATATCAGCGATGAAACGAAATTTGTACTGGATAAATTTCATATGGAAATACCGGAATTTATTCAGGATGTCGGAACACAAGTCATGGATATCGATATGCGCAAAACGACCGGCGTGCAAAGTAATATATCTTTGAAAAAGGCCTGGGGATTGATGCGCGACCTTGCTGTTGCTACATTGCCTGTTACCGCCAATATGCGGCTTGAAGGAATCATCTCGGTAAAAGATATTGCCACAGCCAATATGGATATCTACGATAACAGTATTCTGGCAAAATCGGAAACAAGTTATAAAAACATCGTGGAAACCTTAGACGGCACAATGATTGTCGGAGGAGAAGACGATATTGTGAAAGGCGGTAAAATACTTATAGCCGCGTCCAGTCCTGATACGCTCGAAAGCTACATGGATGCAGATGACATCATCATACTGAGCAATCGTTATGAATTACAGCTCTGTGCCATTGAAATGGGTGCCGGCTGCATTATCGTTTGTACCGGTGCACCTGTTGCCATCACTATAAAAAAGCTTGCAGCGGAAAAAGGCTGCCATATTATCAGCACTCCTTACGATACATATATTGTCGCCCGTTTGATCAACCAAAGCACACCAATCAGTTATTTTATGAAAAAGGAAGATCTCATTACCTTTGAAACTGATGATTTTACAGAGGACGTAAAAAGTGTCATGGCGAAAGTCAGACATCGGGACTTTCCTGTTCTGGATATTTACGGTGACTATTTCGGTATGATTTCCAGAAGATCACTGCTTGATGTTAAAAAGAAACGTGTCATTTTGGTGGATCACAATGAAAAATCACAGGCGGTGGATGGGCTGGAGACAGCAGAGATTACGGAAATAATCGATCATCACAGGTTGGGAAATCTGGAGACTATTACACCGGTCTTCTTCCGCAATCAACCGGTAGGCTGTACGGCTACTATTATTTATCAGATGTACATAGAAAACCGCGTTGAAATAAGCCGCGATATGGCAGGCATTCTCTGTGCCGCAATCATTACGGATACACTGATGTTCCGGTCGCCTACCTGTACGGCTGATGATAAAAATGCTGCGGAGGCTCTTGCTGTTATCGCAGAAGTCCGGATCAGAGAATTTGCCGAGGAGCTTTTCCAGGCAGGCAGCAGCTTAGGAGATAAGTCTCCTGAAGCAATGCTGTATCAGGACTTTAAAACGTTTACCTTAAATGATGTCAGCTTCGCTGTCGGACAGAACACATTTACCAATACAGCAGATCTGCAGGATGCCAAAGCAAAGATGCTCGAATACCTGCGCACCTCCTTCAAAAGAAACGATATCGATATGCTGTTTATCATGCTCACCAACATACTGGATGAATCCACGGAACTTCTCTTCTTCGGAGAGGGGGCAATGTGTGTCGCCGAGACTGCCATGAAAACGAAAGCTATAGATGATTCCATTCACCTCAAAGGGGTGGTTTCCAGGAAAAAGCAGCTCTTACCTGCACTTATGACCGCACTTCAACAGCAATAGCCCTTGCTGAACACATATTTTATTTTACAAAGGCTTTACCACAACATTTGACTTGCGACCATATAAAAATCCCTGCGGTGCTCAGAAGCACTGCAGGGATTTAATGTTTTGTTCACAAATCTTGAGACCCGTTATTTGTTACAGTGTTCCCTCGGTCGGTATCTGCTGGTTAAGATCTTCCGATTCCTGCGGCGTCAACAATTTCAAATAGCGTTCCAGTTCTCTCAGATATCTTCCGTAAGATGACCAGTCACCGTTTTGTTGTGCTGTAGTAGCATTAATAAAGGATTCATTAGCAAGTCGGATCAATTCGTCAATGCTAAGCTCACCATCGCCATTCTGCCCTTGCGTGTCTTTCGGTTTATCTGAAGGATTAGCACCTATGCCAAACAGTGAATCCAAAGCTCCTCCAAGGGTAGATTCATACGCTATTCTATCACCGTAAGCAACTATTACTCTCTTAACTTCAGGCAGGCTTCCTGTATTAGCGGCCTCGAGGTATACCGGCTCTACATATACGATCGAATCTTCGATCGGAATAACAAACATGTTACCCCTGATATACGTGGAACCTGACGAATTCCAAAGTGAGAATTCCTTAGATATCTCAGGATGCTGGTCGATTTGAGATTCTATCTGCATCGGCCCATAAATTATCCTGTCCTTCGGGAATTGGTACAAGACCATTTCTCCATAATTCTCTCCATCATTTCTGGCTACTAAAAGACCGGTCATATTTCTTTTTCCGGTAGGCGTATAAGGTATAGAGTTGATGAATTCTACATCTTCTTCGCCCGGAAGCTTCATGATATAGTATTGCGGAGTCATAGGACCTTCTTCTGTACCGTAAATTTCATTTGAAATCTCCCATAAGTCCTCGCCTTGATAGAATATTCTCACGTCAGACATGTGATAACGCTGATATACATTCGCTTGAATATTAAACAACATGTTTGGATATCGGGTGTGAACCTGTATTGATTCCGGCATTTCATCGAATTCTTTGAACAGTTCAGGATAAATCTTCGCATAGGTTTCAGCTATAGGATCATCACCGTTCACAATATAATAATTAGTGTCGCCATTGTATGCGTCAATTACAACTTTTACTGAATTACGTATATAGTTAGTACTGCTCATTGCCGGGTTAAATGGCTCGGAATACGGATAATAGCCGCTGGTGGTGTAAGCATCTATAATCCAGTAGAGTTTGCCATCCGCTGTTACAATATATGGATCTGTGTCATACGCTAAGAAAGGCATTATCTTTATTACCCTATCCGCGATATTTCTGTTGATAACTATTTTTGAATCACTGTCGATATTGGTGGACACCAACAGTTTCAAACTCTGTTCTCGGACTGCAAACAGTGCTCTGTTTATAATGTTCAGCTTGATACCTGCAGTTCCCTCATAAGTTGAATAAACGTTATCTTCTTCCTGTCCTCCGCTGCTCGGATAGTCGAATTCCTTCTCGTTTGTGTTAGTAAGGATATAATCGTTTGTCAACTCTCCGAAGTAGATTTCTGGTCTGGTGATATCGATCTCTTCCACTTGCGATATTGGCGGGATGCTGTCTATCAGCATGTCAGGCTGTCCGCTGGCTGTTACCTGGTCAACCCTGGATAGAGTAATGCCGTAACCGTGTGTATATTTTAAATGCTTATTGATCCATTCCTGTCTGGTTCTTGTTTGGTCGATTTCTCTTGCAGACAAGAATGTTTGTGTATATTCTCCATTGATCATATACCGGTCTACATCTACATCATTAAACAGATAGTATAATCGAATACTCTGTGTTTGATTGTAGAATGTCTGGGCGGGTCCGAAATCATTGATTCTGATATTATTAATGGTACTCATATTATTGTTGATATCTTCTTTGGTCAGGTCGAACGAAGCCGGGAAATGCTTAATTTTTACGTCTTGTAAATCATAAGCGTTTTGTGTGAAGATTATATTGTTCTTTAAATACTTGCTTTCTTTATTGATTTCATCCGGAGATACGATTAGGTTCTGCACCAGCAAACCGGCTCCTGTTCCAGCTGCAAACAGTATGATCATGATTATCGGAGTGGCAAATACCATTTTGTATTTTCTTCGCATGATTCCTAATGCAAATCCGATAGCTGCCACTACGGAAAGCACTATCATTGCACGATAAACCCATAATGTCACATTAATATCGGTATAACCTGCTCCGTAAAGTACACCTGTATGAGAATACAGCAGTTCGTACTGTCTGAGGAAGAAATTAACACCCACCATTAAGAAAAATATAACTCCCAAAGCAATAAGCTGTTTTGATGCTATGTTAAGCAATTCACTGAAGTTCTTTTTTCTAAAATGTGTTTTCTTCTTTCCGAAACCCGCAAATCCCTGAGGTCCGCTTCCATACCCTTGACCAGGCTGGCCATCGCCGCCAAAGCCTTGACCTGTGAATGCCTGTCCGAATTTATTGAATGCATCACCAAACATTCCGTTAATAGTATTTCCGAAATTGTTCTGACGATAGCTCTGACCTTCATTATCGGTGCCGTCCTGATGCTGTTCATCCTGATCATACATCCTCGGCCGTCTAATGGAGAGGAGTGTGAAATAATAGAAAATAGTTAGCGCTGCAAAGGCTACAATAACTCCGATCAACATTTGATTAAGCTGACTTATAAAACCTAATTTGAATATATAGAATGAGATATCCAAATTATATATGGGATCTTTGATATCAAATCCGGTGCTGTTTGCGAATTTTAAGATCTCAAACCAAAGGGCCATAACCGTAGTGGCCGTTACAAAGAGTGCAAATACAGCACTGACGATCATTGTAATATTATTCAGCGTTTTTTCACTCCAAGACGGATTGTCCACAATTTCTATACGCTTGTAATAACCCCTTTTCAGGACGCGTAAATAAAAATATGTCAACAGTGCTATTATGATAAAGCACGGTATCCCGATCTCTAATTGAGTGAACAGCTTCTTCAAGAATACACTTGTATAACCTAATTCCCTAAACCATAGGTAGTCGGTTATAAAATTTACTACACTTTTGAATCCTGCAATAATCACCAATAATATGAAGATGATTACGCTGATTACGCCAAAACTTGGTCTTTTTTTCAAATCTTATTCCCCCTATAACAAAACTTATGAACTGCAACGTATGTGGCCGGCACTAAGGGCCGCTGCCTATTTTATCTGATCATCAATAATTTTTTGAATAGCTTTTCTTGCTTCCTCGGGCAGACTGTCTCTTCCTCCTTTAATATCCTCCTGTGATTTCAGATAATCAATCCTGTTTTTCATGCCCTTCACTAGGAGGTCTGTATATTCTTTATTATTAAAATTCGGAGTGAAACCTTCGACATCTACAGTTTTTATGCCGGACATTTTTCCAAATGCCGTAAACTGGGCTGTTTCATCCACGATACTTTCAATGATACTTATAGTGGTTTCTTTAGGAATCTTCTTGTCTAAGAAATAACCTGTATTAATAATATAACACTGGACTCCTCTATTTTCAAACAGTGATTTGAACTTATTGTAATCCTGCTCCAACGGATAAGTCCTGAATGGATTGGCATACGGTTCAAATACAAGTGCATCTCTATCTACGCCTTCCGCCAGCTTTTCCGCAGTGCTTCTCTTCGTGGCAAGTGTTGCGCCCAATACCGATGCAAGGACAGGGTTTTCCAGTTTAATAACCGGGGGCAGAGAATGATCCTTCATCAGCCATACTATACTGTTGATAGGTTCGTCCATTTTATCCACCCTGTTTGCGGCCCAAAGTTTTGATTTTATAGCTCTTCCATTTCCATTTCTGATATCTTCTGTTACTATTACTATCTTACCGTCGGCATCTATAGTCGCTCCGCAGTTTTGCACCGTAATAAGGAATTTATTATCCGGAGAGGTCAACGGATAGTCCTGAGTTTTATCGAAATAGGATGGTTCCAATGCTACCGTTGAACCATTTTCAGACGAAATGATATATGCATCATCATGCAGAATGGTTACATTGTATTTCCCGTCATGCTTTGCATGGGTCAATGTGGATTTGCCTGATCCGGATAGACCGAATACTCCCATAACATATTTTTCTCCGTCTTTCCTTATCATTCTCTTCAGACCGCCATGACAGGATGCGTACCCGTTTCTGTTTGCTATACCCCATGCGATTGTCAGAGTACCTTTTTTATGCTCTCCGAAATATCTCAATCCGAGTAAGCAGGCGCAGTTGTGTTCCGGGTCAAAGTATGCAATTCCATTCGGGAAGTTTGGGTTCTTCCAATCGGGATCAGAGAGGATATAGATATCCGGTTCGTTACCGATTACTTTTGATCTTTCATACATCTCATCATACATCTTGTTCATGTACTGGAAGTTCAGCAACCAATTGTACAATGTATTTTCATAAGTTTCCGGCACTAAAAGGTTTGCTTTCACCATAAAGTCCTCATCAAGCCCTATATAGGCCTCTGTATGAAGCATCTTCTTATATCTCGTGCCATATACAGCTTCTCTGAGTATCTTGCCGTAATCCGCCTCTGATACTCCCGGTTCTCCGGCGATTACTCTGGCGCCTGCAAACCTTCCAACGGTTTCTCCATCATTGAACAGCAGTATTTTTGCTCCTTCGGGCAACCCGATTTTTTCGGGTTCAAAAACAGGCATATCGGTCAAAATAGTTCCGGCAGTATTTTTCGCCATTTCGTATGCTTCCTTCAGATCAATAACTTTCTTGACATTATTGCCATAGAATGCAGTTTCTATAGTAGTTCTTGACTGTGAAAAGGCAATATTTCCTGTCGTGATCTGGTTTCGTTCAAACCTCGCACTAGTAGCCATTATTAACATCTCCTTAAGCGTTAATTTTTTTTATTTAAGTTTCTATCTAAAGTTAAAATAGTTTACTATTTTCATTTCGCCTTCGACCGGTTCTAAATAATAAATCCAGTTATAATTTATATCTCTGATTTTTCCGGCCTCAGTGATTTGCATCTCCTCATATACCCAGACATAAAAGCCGTTTGAGCCCTTTCGAATCTCACCGATTTCAAGCAGCTTAAATGTTTCTTTCACTTTTCCGACTTTTGAAAAACCCTCTGCTCTCTGATAAGCCTTGCTGTCCTTTTTTAATAAATCAAACACACTTTTATTTCTAATGTTTACATAGTCGATCCATTGCGAATCAAAGGCAATAATTGTTCCAACTATGGATTGGTCATAGTATATAGTTTCTGATCCCTCAGGTGTCTGCCATATGTTATTTTCAATAGGTTTCGAATTGTTGATATCTGAAAGGCCGTAATCCTTTCCTTGCTGATAAGCAAGTGCTTCGTTGGATCGCACTGCAGCTATATTTTTATTATTGCCCATTTGCGATGTAATTAGTGCGTTTTTATCCGCTGCCGGTTTTGGGTCCGGTTTCGCTATGACTTCCGGCGAGTCTTCAGTTTCATTATTCCTGGCATCACTTTCGTTATCTTTATCAATTGCTTCCGGCGTTTTTTCGGTGTCTATGTTTTTATCTGCATTGTCCTCACCGCTCAGCCATCCTGTTACAGTCCCGATAACCTGTGTCTGTACTTTATTTATGGAATCCGAGATGGCGCTATTCGGTGCAAAGTATCGGATTCCAAGTATTGCTATTTCGGCAATCAATATTATTGCAATAATGATAAGAATAATTCTGCCGGCATGATGGCCTTTTTGCTCCTGTTCGTCTGCTATATCCTTATCTTCTGCTCCAAAGAAAAGAGGGTTTAGCTCCGTCTCAGTCTTATTTGGTTCGATTTCAGGTCCTTCTATTACGGACTCAAGTTCTGTGAATTCAGTCTCGGGTTTTATGACTGCTGGCTCGGGCTCAATAGCCTCAGATTTTGCGGTTTCTGTTTCCGGTTCTGTCATTTCCATATCCGGTTCAACGGTTCTTGTTTCCGGTTCTGCTATTTCAGTATCGGGTTCTGTGACTAATGTCTCGGGCTCTGCCGTTGTAGGGTCTGCGATTACTGTCTTCGGTTCTGTAACATCAGTTTCGGATTCTGTGATTTCTGTTTCCGGTTCAATAACATCAGTTTCGGATTCTGTGATTTCTGTTTCCGGTTCGGTAATATCAATCGCAGGTTCTGCTATTTCAGTCTCGGGTTCAATATCGTTAACCGCCATACCGGAATGCTGTCTTTTCATTCTTTCATATTCTCTATCCAGCAGTTCCTGAAATTCTTCATTTTTCTTGTTAAATGTAAAGAAGCGGTCAATATCAGACCCTACGCTTTGGTCTGATCCATCTTGAATTTTCTTAAATAAAGTTTCTTCAAGCGTCTGATCTTTATCTGATTTCTCTTCCGGCTGGCTATAGTCTTCAAGCTTCCAGTTAAATTCTATATCTTCCGTTTTCCTTGGTTTGGGAAAATCATAAACATTCCATTTGAATTCAATTTCATTTGCTGTGTCCGGCTGGCCGGCAGCATCGTCTTGTTCGCTAATAGCTTTTTTTTCTTTTGTTTGTTCTTCTGTGTCGCTTATGTAATTAAAAACCGGGGCCTTCATGCCTGTTTCCGGATCTTCTGAAGTCTTTTTTTCGGGTTGTTCTTCAGTATAAAAAAATTTGTTGTTTCCCGCCCCCTTAATCGGAGGATTGTAAACCACTTCTTCTGTTGCCGTTTCCTTGGGTTCCTTGGGTTTGTCAAAAGGCTGGGGTCCTGTGGGTTCACCGCATCTCTGACAGTATTTATCTGTATCGCCAAGTAAATTGCCGCAAATTCTACAATACATACCGCGATCCTCCAAATTATTCTCTGATTTGTAATTCCAATTCTGCTTCAGTGTATACTTTTCCGCTCTTACCTATGGCGATCATTCCTTGTTCTTCCGGTATCAAATTTTCAGGTATGGATTCACACTTCGGCAGATCGATATTTCCGCTTTGAAAGTGTTTTCCATTGTCCGCAGATTCTGTATTTTTTTCCGGGTTTTGTTTTAGTGCTTCTTTTATATTAATTAAATGGTTATCTATATTTTTTAATGTGTTGATCTGGCTGTCTGTTTTCCAGTACCATAACCTTATCTTCCGGAAAACCATCCATAATATAAAGAGTAAAATTAATAATACTGTCAACAGGAACAGAAATGCTCCGGATTGCGAGATGTACGGAAGGCCTATACTGCCAAGCCCTTCTCTTATTTGATTTAAGATGTTTTCCATTTTGTGGTACCCTTATAAGATTGTGTGACGTTTATTATAACGATAATGCGGAGAAATATATTCGTTTCGTTATAATCCATTATATTATAATACACTCGATGTGTAATAGCAAACGGAACAAGGGAAGCAGACAAAAAAAATACCAATAAACCTCCGCTGCAAGTGGATAGGATTTAATATTTGGCATACAAAGCTGTTAATATAATTTTTATATTAACATAAAAAGAGCGGGTATGCATAACCCGCTCTATTATTGCAAGAGAGATTTGATGAATAGTTTGCATCAGCATAATTTTATGCTGATGCTACGCTATTTTTTAAAGCCACCTTTTGCGACGGTTAATAGTCTGAATTGGTCATATTAATTCTGTTCTTGTTTCCGCCTTTATTAGTGGCATCTCTCATGTCACCCCGGTTATTGATTTCTCTCATATCACCTTGGGTTTTGGAATCCAATGTTGAATTATTTTTGTTGCCCTTGACCTTTTCATTCATACGCGTCGCATTGTTGTTCATTTTATTCTGATTGCCTTTCATTTACATCCCTCCTTAAACATTATTCTTCTCAAATGCTTTTTAACTATGAGAGGGAATTATAGGAATTTTTCATTTCTATAAATTAAGCTAAATGTTGAAAAATCATGATTGCAAAGACTCGCGAGCACAGCGAAAATCGGTTAAAATTGCTATTGACAAGCCTTATAACTGCTGTTAAACTATTGAATGTGCCAAATCTCAGAGCCACCATCAAGTGACACATATCAACATGCTTCGTTAGCTCAGTTGGTAGAGCACCTGACTCTTAATCAGGGTGTCCGGGGTTCGAACCCCCGACGGAGTACCAGTAAACACTTATACGAACCACTTACAATATTTTGTAGGTGGTTTTGTATTAACAAAGCGGCTATAGTATCTATATTGTTGCCTTTTCGGGTATTGGATTTGCAACGAATAGTTTTTTGAAAAAATATTCCTATTAATATTGATTGACAGCGAAATTTATGATATTCTATCAGAGGTTCTAAAAATCAGGAAACACACTTTGGCAGGAATCCGAAGTTTATAACTCCCATATGGGAGTTTTTTTGTGAGCAAAAAAGCCGGTACCCCTACCTGATTTGCCTAACGCAATACTTTATACATTTTTATAAAAGGAGGAAAAATATGAAAGAACAACAAAAAATCATTCAGGTACAGGAGCGAGTACCTTTGGCAAAAGGGATTCCGCTCAGCATCCAACACACATTTGCCATGTTCAGTGCATCAGTTCTCGTTCCGTGGCTTTTTGGCATCAATCCGGCTATCGTCCTATTGATGAATGGCATAGGTACTCTGATTTTCATATTTGTTACACAGGGCAAAGCACCGGCTTACTTGGGTTCCAGCTTTGCTTTTTTATCGCCCACATTTCTTATACTGGCTAATCCCAATATGGGATACCAATATGCTTTGGGCGGATTTGTTGTCACGGGTCTTATATTCTGCGCAGTTGCAGGAATAATAAAACTTGCCGGTCTTGGATGGATCGACATCTTGCTGCCGCCTGCCGCAATGGGCCCGATTGTAGCTTTGATTGGTTTAGAGCTCGCAGGTACTGCTGCCAGCAATGCAGGTTTGATTCTCAATGAAAACTATACCGAGATTAATCCAAAGTTTGTAATAATATTTTTAATCACTCTTTTGTTTGCGGTCTTTGGACAAGTACTATTCAAGGGCTTCATGGCTGCAATATCTATCCTGATTGCTATTTGCGTAGGTTATGTAGCTGCATTAATTGCCGGGCTTGTAGATTTTACGCCTGTAGGCGCAGCTCCGCTTTTCGCACTTCCTGAGTTTCAGACACCGATCTTTGATATTTCTGCGATTCTGATTATAATTCCTGCTTCTCTGGTTGTCATTTCCGAGCACATCGGTCATCAGGTTGTGACAAGTGAGATAGTCGGCAAGGACCTGATAAGAGATCCTGGCTTGCATAGATCTTTGCTGGGCGATGGTATTTCAACAACTCTGTCCGGGCTCTTCGGTTCAGTGCCAACAACTACTTACGGTGAAAATATAGGGGTTATGGCTGTTACCAGAGTTTACAGTGTGTGGGTAATAGGCGGCGCTGCTGTATTTTCAATCCTTTTAGCCTTTATAGGTAAAGCCTCCGTATTGATACAAACAATACCGAATCCGGTTATGGGTGGAGTAAGCTTTCTCCTGTACGGAATGATCGCTGCTTCCGGTCTGCGTCTTCTGGTTGATAAAAAGGTAGATTATAGCCGTCCTCGCAACCTCTCATTATCAGCTGTTGTATTCGTAACAGGACTGTCTGGTGCATTTATTCAAATTGGCGAGGTTCAGCTTAAGGGCATGTGCCTTGCTACAATAGTAGGAATGGTCCTTAGTCTTATCTTCTATGTTTTCGATAGAACCGGACTTTCAAACGATTAATATGTTCTTCGCTCTCCTCTTAGACTTACAGGGCAAGCTTTGATCAAGTACATAAAAAGGCCAGCCAATCCAAGCATATAAATGTTTGATATGGCTGGCCTCTGTTTAACTGTTTCTATATCGCTTAAACTTCTAAAGCTGCTCTGCGCCCGTCAGCAACCGCTTCAAAAATCTTACCGACCTTTTTAGCATCGCCGATCACCTTGTATGGAATTCCCATCTTTTCAAGATCCTCGGCTAAAGGGTTATAAGAATCGGTTCCGATTGCCGAGATAACCGTATCGACACCATCTAAGGAAAGCTCTCTGCCAACACAATCACAGACTATCTTGTTTTCAGTGACATCGACTACTTTGGTTTGTGTATGAATTTCAATACCTTTTTCCTTCAAGCGGGTAATCAAATAATCACGAGCAGGAGTTAAATCTTCGGTCGCAATATTATTCAGCATTTCTACAATTGTTACTTTGCGTCCGCCTAAAGTACGAAAATCATGGGCATCCGCCAGGAAATCTGCGGTTTCACATCCAACAGACCCGCCACCGATTATAACTATGTTTTGTCCGGCTGGTTTTTCGCTTCTCAAGGCCTCCCAAGCAGTCATAACATTTTTATGGCTGCTGCCGCTGAGCCATTTGGGTAGAATCGGTTTGCCGCCTGTTGCCAGAACAACAAAATCAGCATTCATTTTTTTAATATCTTGAATTGTTGCAGCATGACCGACTATCACTTTAGCATCGGTTTTCTTCAACTCATTGATTAAAAACTTTACCCCGCTTGCAAATTCCTGTTTTACCGGAGGATAGCTTGCTAAGATAAACTGACCGCCTAATTTATTAGATGCTTCCATTAGGGTAACATCATGCCCCCGTTCAGCTAACACTCTTGCTGCTTCCAGTCCGCCGGGTCCGCCGCCGACGACCAGTACTTTTTTCTTTACCGAAGCCGGATGAATGTCGTTCAAAACGACTTGGCCTACTGCAGGATTTATAGCACAGCGAATGGAATTGCCTATTAAAGATTGACCGAAGCATGTCAAACAGCCAATACAAGGACGGATATCGTCTTCACGGCCTTCTTTTGCCTTATTAGGCAACTCGGGATCACACATTATTGCACGACCCATATAGACGAAGTCCATCTTTCCGGTTTCGATCAGCATATCTGCTATCCAAGGTTCTTTAATACGTCCGGGGCAGCCAACAGGTATTGATACTGCGCGTTTGATTTCTTCTATATATGGAGCATTTATTGCTGTGGGTTTTCCGGTAGGAGGCAGCAATGTTCCTGAATCAAACAAGGAGCCGTTTGAAAAATCAAGATAGTCAACACCCGCCTTTTCCAGCAGTCTTGCAACATAGATATTGTCGATCAGACGGTTGGAGCCAGGCTCCATTTCATCTGCAGACAGGCGTACACTGACAGGAAAATCCTCACCTACTTCTTTACGCACGGCCTCAACTACTTCAAGCAATATACGGACACGTCCGTTAATATCGCCGCCGTATTCGTCCGTACGCTTGTTCATGGTCGGAGACAAGAAATTGCCAAGCAAACCATGAGTATGAGCACAGTGAATCTCTACTGAATCACAGCCTGCTTCTTTTGCCCGGCGAGCTGCATCTTTGTACTTTTGCACATATTCGGCAATATCTTCATGGGTCATTTCTATAGGGACATCACCGCGGTTCCAAATGTGCGGAATCGGCGAGGCCGCTAACGGCATAACGCCGCTTATTGCAGAAGACGCAAAAGCGCCTGCTTGAATCAATTGGGCTGAAACCTTTGCACCATGACGGTGTACAGCTTCAGTGATGCGAAAAAGACCTGCTGCAGTCTCATCATCATAAATACCGAACATCTTTGGCATGTATCGACGGAGCCCGTCGATATCGCAAGCCTCGATTGTAATCAGTCCTGCGCCTCCCTTAGCCATATTTTCGTAATAACAAACCATTTCATCGGTTACTTCGCTTTTGTCTGATGCTTGATTAGAATGCATGGGAGGTACAAAGATACGATTACGCACCTCCATGTTTCGAAAACGGATAGGTTTAAACAAACTTGGATACTTCGTCATAGATGTTCCCTCACTTTCTATTCTATAATTTGATACAAATAATATTTTTTATCCATTATTTTTATTTTGTCATGCATCAATATCATTGTCATGCATCAATATCATTATGCTTCGGTGATTTTTTAACAATAAGACATGCCTTAACCAATGCAGATGCAACATCTGTCTCAAACTGCTGTTTAAAAAACTTAAGCTGAGCATACTGCTTCCCCGAATCAGATGTAGCATACTTTGGCGGCAGACTGTTCAGGGCCATAGCCAAAACGTCAGCTGTGCATTGCATGCAATCGCACACATCCATTTGCTTCATGATTTCTGATATCTTCTCATACGCCAACAGCTCCACGATATTGACTACGAGATTTTCATCGAACAATGTACTGTTAGTATTACGAATCATTTTTCACCTCACTGATGTTATAGAATTGTTAAAATGTTTATAATAATTAATTATCTGTTAATCCATCTTCTTCCAGATTACCGTAATAAGCTTGTATACACCGAAAACAGCGCCGGCGATTCCCAGAACAAAAAAAATGCCAAAAAAAATGTTGTCGGTTCCCACTTTGTTATCCAGCCAGTTTCCGGCTAAGACACCCAAAACTATGGGGGTGACAATGGTCATTCCAAGCTGGGAAATAAAGCTTATCGCTACAAATGCGCCTGCATAGATTGACTTACCGTTTTTCTCATTTTCGCCATTCTTATCGCTTTCATTTTTCTTTTCGTCTTCGCTTATCTTTTCATCTTCATTTTTCATTTTGCTCATTCTTATCATCCTCCGCCTGGCTGTGCTTCAACACACAGTCTACAAAGATTTCTGCAATTTTCATGTCAAATTGGCTCCCGCTATTTTTCAAGATTTCTTCAATTGCTTCATCTTTTGTAAGAGTCTTTTTATATAATCTATTGCTGGTCATTGAATCATAGGCATCCGCTATACTTATGATTTTAGCTTGCATCGGTATTTCCGGCTCTCTCAGCCTTCTGGGATATCCGTTTCCGTCAACTCTCTCATGATGACAGAGCAAATATTCCGCAATGCCGGCAAATTCATTAACTGAACTTAAAATATGATATCCGATTTCAGGATGTCTTTCCATCTCCGCTCGTTCTTCACTTGTAAATATGCCTGTATTTCTTAATAATTTTTCATCAAGTCCGATTTTGCCTAGATCATGAAGAAGTCCGGCCGTCTTTAATTCCAAAACCTCACTTTCTCTCAGTCCCATACATATTCCGGTCAACTCGCAAAGCTGGCTGACCCTCTCGCAATGCACCAGTTCTGACGCAGACTTTTTGAATAAGGTTTCACGGATTATATTTACCGTTTTATAACGTATGCTTTTGCTTTCCGTTAATTTATCATGGTACATCCGGTCTTCTGCCAGCATATAGACGTCCTTCATATTTTCTTCGGGCGAGTTCTTAACACCCAGACCAAGTGAAACAGATGATAAAATATTTCTTCTTCCTTTTTTTACTGCATTGCTTATACGCTCTTTGATACTTTCTGCTTCCCTGATAGTGGTTCGCGGCAGGAGAATAACGAATTCATCCCCCCCAACCCTTGCAACAACGTCATCTGACCTGCAAATCTTCTTCATGATACATGCAACCCTCTGAAGCAGCCGATCACCTTCAATATGTCCGAAGGCATCGTTTGTAAGCTTCAATCCATTTACATCTGCCATAATCAATGAAATCGGCAAATTATCTTTTATGTCGATTCTCTCTAATTCCTCATCATAAAATCTTCGATTATACAAGCCGGTCAGTTGATCATGATAATTCAAATAAGCAGCTTCTTCTGCTTGCTTTTGTGCCGTAATATCCCTGAAAAATCCTGCGATAGCAACTAAGTTTCCGGATTCATCATAGCATGGTTTATTAAATACTTCTCTGTATTCTCCATTCTTCAGATGCACTTCGCGGTGATCCTGGGTTTTTTCTCCGATTGTCGCAAGATCACTGTTAAAAAATAATTCAGACTCTTGACCTGAAAAAAGGTCTGTGTCTTTTCTTCCCAGAATCTCTTCCCTTGTTTTTCCTATAAATTCTTTAAAGCTCTTGTTCACAATAATATATCTGCCATCCGTATCCTTGTACCATAATACTTTAGGGAGTGCATCGATTAATGACTGCATGTTTGCAATCATTCTGTTTAGTTCCTGCAGCTTGCTATTCATAAAATATCCTCTTTATTGTATAGTTTAAGATGTCACTTTTCTCTAACATAAATCAACTTGTTATTTGAGCCGCTGATCCTTTCTGATTTGATTTCAAATAAGTCGAGGGATTGAATAAACGGTGTGAATTTATTGAAGCCGAAATTACGAACATCAAAGTCGGGATATCTCTTTTGCAGCTTGTTTCTTATGTCCCCTATGAATATCCACTCATCTTCATCGTCATTTTCCTGAACTATTGTTATTATCGCCTTCTTGATGGTGTCGGAATTGGTCATTTTGTCTTCGTTCTCATTCATGTCTTTATGTTTTCTTATAATCGTTTCCGCAGGCTGATCTGCCATTGCAAGCAAATCCAAATATTTAAATTTATTACATGCAGATATAAAAGGTTTAGGGGTTTTGCTTTCTCCCATTCCAACAACGTCCATACCGGATTCTCTGAGTCTGGATGCCAGTCTGGTAAAGTCGCTGTCACTTGAAACGAGACAAAATCCGTCTACGTTTTCTGAATACAGTATATCCATAGCATCAATAATCATAGCTGAGTCCGTTGCATTTTTTCCTGTTGTATAACCGTATTGCTGTATAGGGGTGATGGAATGCTCTAACAGCACATTTTTCCATGAGGCAAGAGCCGGTTTTGTCCAGTCGCCGTAAATTCGCTTATATGTTACGATTCCGTCATTGGAGATTTCATCTAATATAAATTTGATATATTTATCTGATATGTTGTCTGCGTCTATTAGGACCGCATAGCGTTTATCATTATTTTCATTTTTCATTTTTCTTCACCTCATCAATAATTGCAGCAGAAATCTATTAATTCAGCTATCAGCTGAAAAGATCCCGGTTTAAATCCCGAGACCGAAGTTTTCTTTAACTCGATTCATTGTATTTTCTGAAATGACCGTCGCCCTTTCTGCTCCTTCCCTTAGAATACGGATGAGCTCTTCAGATTCACGGATTTCATAATACCGCTGTTGAATAGGTGTGATCGATTCAACTGTAACCTCGACAAGGTCTTTTTTAAATACACCATAACCGCTGCCTTCATATTTTTTCTCAATATCCGCAACCGGCAATCCCGAAAATGCGCTGTAAATATTCAGCAGATTACTGATGCCCGGTTTATTCTCCATATCAAAGCGAATTTCACCCTCGGAGTCAGTCGTTGATTTCATAATGGATTTTTTGATTTTGACGGAGTCATCCAGAAGAGAAATTCTACTGTGTATGTTTTCTGCACTCTTGCTCATCTTGACGGCAGGCTCATCCAACGACATGATTCTTGCGCCTTCCTTTAAAAATCGTCCTTCCGGCACAACAAAGGTCTTCCCGTATTTATTGTTCACCCTTATTGCTATATCTCTTGTGATTTCTATATGTTGTTTTTGGTCGTTTCCCACCGGCACAACATCACTGTCATAAAGAAGTATATCAGCAGCCATCAAGGTAGGATAGGCAAACAGTCCTGTTGGCGCCGATTCGTTTCCTCTGCTTTTTTGTTTGAATTGTGTCATTCTGGACAGTTCACCTGTATAAGAGTTGCACAGCAGTATCCATGCCAATTCTGAATGGCCGGAAACCATGGATTGAACAAAAATTATGGATTTCTTTGGGTTTAGGCCTGTTGCAATATATAGTGCGGCGACATCCAGTATGTTTTTTCTCAAAATCTTAGGATCCTGAGGCAGTGTTATAGAATGCAGGTCTACTATGCAATAAACGCAGTCGTTTTCCTCCTGAAGTTCTACAAATTGCTTTAACGCGCCCAGGTAATTGCCAATATGAATATTCCCCGTAGGCTGCACTCCCGAAAAAACCTTTTTCATTGAACGTCTCCTTTATGCATTTCAATTTTACGCTTTTACCGCCGTCTTAAATTTGTCACGGATTTTTTTCTCAAGTCTGGATATGGTCATTTGAGAAACACCCATATCAGATGCTATCATCTGCTGTGTTTCATTATCGAAATATCTTCGTTTAAAAATATCTCTTTCTTTTTCCGACATGTCTTCCATAACTGTCTTTATCAATTCCGCATTTTCAAAGCTGCTGTATCCGGGTTCATCTATTCCGGTATGTTTCTCCAGTACAGCACCGTCTTCCCCTCCCTCGTCAAAAGTCTGGTTCAGTGAATATGTGCTGTAAGCCTGTCCGCCTTCCATGGCTTCCAGAATTTCCTCTTCCGTATAGCCGAGATATTCTGAAAGCTCTTTTATAGTTGGAATACGGTTATACTTTGCATATAGGGTTTCTTTTGCCGGAGTTATCTGTGCGGAAATTTCCTTCAGTCTTCTTGGAACCTTGATAGCCCAGCCCTTATCACGGAAGTATCTTTTGATTTCACCGATGATAGTCGGCGTTGCAAAGCTGGTAAACTCAAATCCCTTGGATACGTCATATCTTTCGACAGCAAAAACTAAGGCCATGGAGCCAACTTGATACAAGTCTTCATAATCCACACCCTTATTCAAGTATTTCTTAATTAATATATCAACGATATAAAGATACTTTTCGACGAGTTCATTTCTGAGCTCAATGCTTCCGGTTTCATGGTATCTTTCGAAAAGATCCTTGTTACCTGTTTCTGATGAGGTCATGAAACACCTCCGCTCAAGCGAATCTATATTAAATGCTGTTTAAATATTTTACCATTTTTATGCTGGTACCAAGACCTAATTCAGAAAAAATATCCACTTCATCCATAAGTGTCTTTATTATAAAGATTCCGAGACCTCCCTCCTTGGGGTTATTTATTACCGGTCTTCTGTATTTTGAAATATCATATCCGCCAGCACGATCGATAACTGAGATAATAATTCTTCCTTCCCCCACTTCACAAGAAACCTCGTAACATTCCCCGCGATTGGGTCGTCCGTGACATACAACATTTGTGCATGCTTCGGAAACTGCCACCTTGATGTCCTCTACAGCCTCAATGTCAAACCCTGCGCAATTGGCAAGAGAAGATACCGCCAATCGAATGGTCCCAACATATTCAGGCTTCCCGGGCACTGAAAATCTCAATATATCTGTCATTTTTCTCTCCTCTTTCAAAGTTGTTAAATTTCCGGACAAAGTATTCTGTCGAGACTGATTATATTGAGCAGTTTCTTAATATTGTCTTTTGGGTTAATTAGAGTGATTCGATTTTTATTTTCCTTCATTTTACTCATAGTTCCGATGATTACGCCAAGGCCGGTACTGTCAATGTAATTTAATTCCTCTAAATACAACACAATATCAGCCTTTTTTTCCTGAAAGGCATTATCGAGGCAAGCTCTAAGCTTTGGCGCGGTCGAAATATCCACTTCCCCCGCTGCCTTTATCTCCCATTGGTTCAATTCTCTGTTAAAACTGCTCTGAATCTGTAAAGACATTCCTACTTCCTCCTCAAATTTATACCCTAAGCAAGAGGTTCTAAACTTTATTCCGTATCAAGCGTCATCTGGATAGCCTGTTCGGCTTTCTTTTCATTTTCGCCGTCAACAGTATTTTTTTCCTCATTCCCATCGTATTCTTCGTCTTTGATAACTTTTGCCATAGTAATTATATTGGCCTTTTCATCAACACGCATAATCTTAACTCCTTGCGTCGCCCTTCCTAATCTGGACACTTCACCGGCCTTGATCCTAATGATGATTCCATCGGAGTTTATCAATAATATTTCATCATCTTCATTTACTGTCATGGCACCGATAAGTGCACCGGTCTTCTTGAACTTGGCCTTGTCATAGGTAAGAAGTCCTTTTCCTCCCCGCGCCTGTATCTTGTATTCTTCCACGGCAGTTCTCTTACCGTAACCGTTTTGTGTTACGACCAGCAGTTCCTCATGTTTTTCGGCAAGTTCCATTGCGACAACTTCATCACCTTTGTCAAGCTTAATAGCTCTTACGCCGCCGGCAAGCCTTCCCATGGGTCTGACATCCTCTTCAGAGAAGCAGATGCATTTTCCATGCTTTGTAACTATAATTACATTGCTGGTTCCCGAAGTCTGTTTTATGCCGATAAGCTCATCCTTTTCCTTCAGTTTGATAGCAATCAGTCCTGTTTTTCGGTTGGTATCAAACTGTGACAGGTCTGTCTTTTTAATAATTCCTTGTTTTGTAACACCGATCAGGTACTTATCTCCCTCGAAGTCCCGGATTGGAATTACTGCATTAATTCTTTCCCGTGGCATAAGGTTAAGAAAGTTTACAGCCGGCGTTCCTTTTGCTATTCTTTGCGCTTCCGGGATTTCATATGCTTTTATTTTATGCGCTTTGCCTGTGTTTGTAAAGAACATCAGATAATCGTGCGTAGAAGTCATAATCAAGTCCTTCACAAAGTCGTTATCTCGAGTTGTTACTCCCATAACACCTTTTCCGCCGCGTCTTTGTGTTTTATAAGTATCGGCCGATACCCTCTTAATATATCCCAGGTAAGTGAGTGTTATCGCAACTTTTTCTTCTTGGATCAAATCTTCTTCGTCGATGTCTTCTGCATCTGCTTTTATTTCTGTCTTTCTTTTTACTCCGAACTTCTTTCTGATTTCCAGCAGTTCTTCTTTAATTATATTCAAAAGAATATTCTCGTCTGCCAAAACCTTTTTGAACCAGGCGATCTGTTCCATAAGTTCATTGTATTCATTCTCGATCTTTTCACGTTCCAAGCCTTGTAATCTGGCAAGCCTCATGTCTAAAATCGCTTGAGCTTGAATCTCGCTGAGCCCGAATCGTTCAATCAGGCGTGGCTTTGCATCGTTATAGCTTTCACGAATAGTTTTTATTACTTCGTCAATATGGTCTAAGGCAATTCGTAAGCCTTCTAAGATATGTGCTCTATCCTCTGCCTTTTTTAGATCATAAATAGTTCTTCTGGTTATTACTTCCTTTTGATGATTTAAATATACTTCAAGCATCTGCTTCAGATTCATAGTGACCGGTTTGCCGTCCACCAAAGCAAGCATAATCATGCTGTAATTATCCTGAAGCTGAGTGTGTTTGTAAAGCCTGTTTAATGTGATTTGTGGGTTTGCATCTCTTTTAAGCTCAATAACGATTCTCATTCCGCTTCTGTCGGATTCATCACGTATATCGGAAATCTGATCAAGTCTTTTTTCTCTGATTAGCTCTGCAATTTTTTCTATGACCCTGGCTTTATTAACCTGATAAGGAATTTCTGTAAAAACGATCTGTTGTTTGCCCTTACCGGTTTCTTCGATCTCTGCCTTTGCTCTGACGGTTACTTTTCCCTGACCGGTACGGTAAGCATCCTTTGCTGAGTTCCTGCCCATTATAATAGCACCGGTCGGAAAGTCCGGAGCTTTGACTATCTTTATCAGATCTTCCAGTTTTGCATCCTGATCATCGATAAGTTTAATGGTTGCATCAATAACATCCTTAAGATTATGCGGAGGTATGGATGTAGCCATTCCGACGGCAATCCCATTAGATCCGTTTACCAGCAGGTTGGGATAACGTGCTGGAAGAACTACCGGTTCTTGCTCTTCTTCATCGAAGTTGGGCATGAAGTCAACTGTGTTTTTCTCGATATCGCGAAGCATCTGAAGCGCAAACGGTGTCATTCTGGCTTCTGTATATCTCATGGCAGCCGCACCGTCTCCGTCAACAGAACCAAAGTTTCCATGTCCGTCAACCAAAGGGCAGTTAATTGAGAACTCCTGTGCCATTCTTACCATTGCATCGTAAATTGATGAGTCTCCGTGGGGGTGATATTTACCCATGACTTCACCGACGATACGCGCTGATTTTTTATGTGGCTTGTCAGGTGTTACGCCCAACTCGCTCATTCCGTAAAGAATTCTTCTGTGAACCGGCTTGAGCCCGTCCCTTGCATCCGGCAGCGCCCTGCTTACTATTACGCTCATAGCATAATCGATATAGGAGTTCTTCATCTCATCATGGATTTCATGCTGTATAAGCTTTGTATCTTCTATAAAACTTGTTGTCATTGTCATCCGTCTCCTATATATCTAAATTCTTTACGTATTTTGCATTCTCTTCTATAAATTTTCGTCTTGGCGGAACCTTATCTCCCATAAGGGTAGTAAATATCTCATCTGCTGCAGTAACATCATCAAGTGTAATCTGTATTAATGTTCTTTTGCTATAGTCCATTGTTGTATCCCATAGCTGATGGAAATCCATTTCTCCAAGACCCTTATATCTTTGTATTACCACCTTCCCGGGATTGTCGGCAATCTCTGCCAGAAGCTTTTCCTGTTCACGTTCTGAATAGGTGTAATACACCTCTTTTCCCTTTTTAGTCTGGAACAGCGGCGGCTGTGCTGCATACACATAGCCTCCGGTAATCAGCGGTGTCATGTAACGATAGAAGAAAGTGAGCAGTAAGGTTCTGATATGCGCACCATCAACGTCAGCATCGGTCATGATGATTATTTTATGATACCGCAGTTTTTCCTCGTTAAAATCTTCGCCGATATTACAGCCGAAAGCTGTAATCATGTTTTTAATCTCCTCTGAACTTAAGATCCTGTCCAGTCTTGCCTTTTCAACATTTAAAATCTTACCTCTCAGCGGAAGTATGGCTTGCCTTTTTCTGTCTCTGCCTTGTTTTGCGGAACCTCCGGCAGAATCTCCTTCAACCAGGAATATCTCTGAAAGTGCCGGGTCCTTTTCGGAGCAGTCGGCAAGCTTCCCGGGCAGCATCAAGCCGTCCAAAACCCCTTTTCTTCTTGTGAGCTCCCTGGCCTTTCTTGCGGCTTCTCTGGCCCTCGCCGCTCTGAGACATTTATCCAATATTATTCTGGCCTGGCTTGGATTTTCTTCAAGAAATGCTGTCAGGTTTTCGTTTGTAACAGTTTCAACAAAACCTCTTATCTCGCTGTTTCCAAGCTTTGTTTTTGTTTGCCCCTCGAATTGGGGGTTTGTGAGTTTAACTGATATTATAGCGGTTAGGCCTTCTCTTACATCTTCTCCGGTCAGAGCTTCTTCGTTTTCTTTTATGAATTTATTCTTACGGGCATAGTCATTGAACACACGAGTCAACGCGGATTTAAACCCAATCATGTGGGTCCCGCCTTCGCTTGTATTGATATTGTTTGCATAGGAAAGGATGAGTTCATTGTAGCGATCTGTATATTGCATCGCTATTTCAACCTCGTGATCTGTGTCCTTTTTTATTTCAAAATATATAATATCCGGATGGATTACTTCTTTATTCTTATTTTGATGTTTTACAAACTCTCTTATTCCGCCCTCATAGTGAAATATTTCTGTCCTCTTTTGTCCTTCCCTTTCATCTTTCAGCGTTATCTTAATCCCTTTATTCAGGAAAGCCATTTCTCTCAGTCTATGTTCAAGAATGCTGAAATCAAATTCTATTTCTTCGAATATTTCAGGATCCGGCTTAAACATTGTCTTCGAGCCGTTTTTCCTGGATTCACCGATTTCAAGCAGCGGCGTTTTTGTTTTACCTCTGGCATACGTTTGTTTGTATATCTTACCGTTTCTTTTGATTTCTACTTCCATAATCTCAGAAAGGGCATTGACAACAGAAGCTCCTACTCCATGCAAACCCCCTGAAACCTTATATCCTCCGCCTCCGAATTTTCCGCCGGCATGAAGAACCGTATGAATGACTTCCACTGCGGGAATATTTAATTTTGGATGAAGATCCACCGGCATACCCCGGCCGTCATCTTCAACTACGATAGAATTATCACTTTGTATGGTAACGCTAATGGTCTTGCAGAAACCTGCAAGTGCTTCATCCACACTGTTATCAACAACCTCATATACTAAATGGTGCAATCCTCTGGGACCCGTTGTTCCAATATACATCCCGGGCCTTTTTCTGACAGGATCCAACCCTTCTAAAACCTGTATCTGTTCAGCATTATACTGCTGTTGCATTACATCTGCGCTCATCCTTTTTATCACCTCATGCTTCTTATTACATTCTGCCCGACTCTTTATTATTTTATCTTATTTTGAATATTTTTCCAACCTAATTATTTTTCCTTTTTCTGCAAAAAAACTTTCACCTGCCGAAAGTTGAGCTTTAAATTTTTCATTTATTTCTGTCGCGGTTATGAAAACCTGTACTTCATTAACAGAATGGATAAGAAACTCCTGTCTCTCTTCATCCAATTCGGACAAAACATCATCCAACAGAAGAATCGGCAAAACTCCGGTTTCTTCCTTTATTATTTTGATTTCGGCCAATTTCATAGATAATGCCGCTGTTCTCTGCTGTCCTTGAGAACCAAAACGGCGAATATCAATTCCTTCCACACATACTTTAAGATCATCCTTGTGAGGACCGACAGAAGTGCTTCCGCGAAAAATGTCGTTTTTTAAGTTTTTACTTAACTGATTTTTTAAGTTTATTTTTTGCTCTTCAAGACTATCTTTTTTATCAATATTCGGCTCATAAGATATTTCTATTTCTTCTTTCCCGTTTGTTATATTTTTACTTATGTTACTGCTTATTTCATTAAGCTTTTCTATAAAACGGCTTCTTTCATGTATGATCTTTGCGCCGCATTCTGCCATTATTTCATCCCAAACGTCTATTACTTCTATTTTGACATCCTGCTGTTTCAACAGCCTGTTTCTTTGCTGCAATATCTTTTTGTATCGTCCTAAGTTTTTATAGTATATCGGCCGCAGCTGGCACAGCTCACGATCAATAAACCTTCTTCTTTTTTCCGGCTCGTCCTTTACGATCTTCATATCTTCCGGAGAAAACACAACCATATAAACATTTTCCAGCAATTCGATATTTTTTTCGGCTTTTCTTCCATTAATTTTTACCGTTTTACCTTCTCTGCTGATATTTATTTCTATTTCCAGTTCTCTGCCTTCTTTTACAGATGTGCTTTTTGCTCTGCAGTAATCCTTCCCGAAGCCTATCATCTCAACATCTTTGTTTGTCCTGAACGACTTTCCTAAAGACATGATATACAGGCTTTCCAGCAGATTTGTTTTACCCTGCGCATTTTTTCCGGATATTATATTTATTTTATTATTGAATGTGATTTCTTCCTCGTCGTAATTTCGGAAGTTTTTCAATTCTATTTTTTTTAAATACATTCGCCTGTTTCCTTATGTGTTTGTCAATTTGAAGAAATTCTGACCGGCAACACCAGATACTCGTATGCTCTGCCTTCCACAGGCTTTATAAGGCAGGGACTCACGCTGGTATTGAATTCCATTATTATGCTCTCATCATTAAGGACCTTTAAAACTTCTAATATATATTTGGAATTAAAGCCAATGTCCAAATCTGTTCCTTCTTTTTCTACAAAGACTTCTTCTTTTACATTTCCTTCTTCTGATCTGGAAGTAATTATAATTTTATCTCTGAAAACGGACATTTTTATGAGGTTGTTCTTTCCCTCTTTTGCAAGCAATGAAGCTCTCTCAATGCTGTTCATAAGCTCTATCCTGTTTACTTTTAATTTGCATTTGTTTTCCTTTGGAAGAATATCATTATATTTAATAAAATCTCCTTCCAACAGACGCAGCACAATCTTTGTTTCATCCATAAGAAATACAGCTTTTTTGTCCTCTATTATCATATAGATTTCTTTATTTTCTTCGTTTTCCGTGATTATTTTATTGATTTCATTTAATATTCTTGCTGAAATTATGATTTTTTTGCTTTCTTCGTTTTTCATGGTTTCTCTTGCAATCGCCATTCTAAAGCCATCCAGAGCCACCATATTTAATGATTCTTCTTCCATTTCTATCAGCACACCGACGATTATTCCTTTTGATTCGTCGATGCTTGCGGAGAAAGATGTCTTCCTTATCATATCTTTTAGAATATCTTTCTCTATAAATATCTTCTTTTGTTCCTTTATTTCACTAATGTTTGGAAATTCATCCGCAGCCTGCCCAACGATAGTGAATTCTGAAGCCACGCATTTAATAACTATACTTTTGTCTTCCATCTCTTCGATTTGTATTTCTTCATTTGGAAGTTTTCTGATAATGTCATTGAACAGTCTTGCGGAAACCACAACCGATCCTTCTTCCTCCGCTGTAACGTGCATCTTTTTTTCTATACTTAAATCGAGATCAGAAGCAGATAATTTTAATGTATTATTATCAACTTCTAAAAGTATACCTTTCAGGATTGGTATCGTAGTTCTAGAGGTAACCGCTTTTGAAACAGTATTCAGAGCTTTTGATAATTCGTGTTGTCTACAAGAAAATTTCATGGGGATCCTCCTTTGTTATTTATATATATATTATTAGTAATAATAGTAATAGGGCCTGTGGATTTGTGGATAACATCTTGGATAACTAATAAATGAATAGGATAATATCATTTTTTTCTGTTGATAAACATGTAAAATTGTTATTAAAATTGTTAATAGATTTTGTACATTTTCATTGTCTATCGAAACAAATACTAATCTTCTTTAATTGAATCTTCAAGAGTTTTAATTATATCTTTTAAAGAATCATTAGTTTTCAAATCAATCGATATTTTATCACAGGCATGCAGTACAGTAGTGTGATCTCTTTTCCCAAATGCTTCGCCTATTTTAGGGAGAGAAAGATCCGTCATATTTCTGCAAAGGTACATAGCTATTTGCCTTGGGTATGATAAATTTCTGGAGCGTTTGGAAGACTCCATATCTATTTGTTTAATATTGAAATATTTGCAAACATATTTTTTTATCAATTCAGGCGTGACAGGGCGATGTGTTGAAGAAAAAACATCTTTTAATACTTCTTTTGCCAATTCTTTCGTGATTTTTTTATTTGTAAGATTGGCATACGCAATTACGCGAATGAAAGCCCCTTCAAGTTCACGAATATTTGAGTGAATTTTTTCCGCTATGACGCCGATCACTTCTAAAAGGCTTTCTGTGTTTTCGAGGCCCTCTAATTCCGACTTGTTTCTGAGAATAGCTACCCTTGTCTCATAATCAGGTGCCTGAATATCAGCAATTAATCCCCATTCAAACCTAGAACGAAGCCGCTCTTCTAAAGTTGTTATTTCTTTAGGAGGACGGTCGCTGGATATAATGATCTGCTTATTGGCATCATATAGAGTATTAAAAGTATGGAAAACTTCTTCCTGAGTCCTTTCTTTCTTCTCTATAAATTGAATGTCGTCAATTAGAAGAACATCTATGCTTCTATATTTGTTTCTGAATTCTACATTCTTATCTTCCCTGATTGCTTTGATTAATTCATTTGTAAACATTTCGGAGGAAACATAAAGGACTTTGGTTTTAGGAGCTTGTTGAAGTATGTAATGACCGATCGCATGCATCAAATGTGTCTTTCCGAGTCCGGCACCTCCATAGATAAAAAGAGGATTGTATGCTTTTGAAGGGGCTTCCGCAACAGCTAAAGAAGCAGCGTGAGCGAATCTGTTATTGTTGCCGATAACAAATGTATTAAATATATATTTGGGATTAAGGTAAAGCTCATCAGTAAAATTAAGAGCTTCTTGATCGACAGTATTTTCCTCTGAATAAACAAAAACAACTTTTAACTTTTTGCCGAAAGCCTCCTTTACTGCGTTTTCAATTATTGTTATATACCTGTTCTCGAGGATAGATTTTGCCATATCATTATAAAGAGACAGATAAAGTAAGTTTTCTTTAAGGTCAACTTTTACGGGAATTAGGGGGTAAACCCAAGTGTCATAACTTACAGCAGTGAGTTCCGGTTTAAGCAGTTCTAAAGTTTTTTCCCAATTTGTGACTAAATTTTTCATATGATGTTCCCTTTTGTTAAAAAAATAATTACGACATGTGTGCATACATCATAACAAAAAAAGTTATCCACAGGCAAGACATAAAACATAATTCACGGAAAATATATTTTCCAAAGGTTATCCACCATCAGTTAATAACTTTGTGCAAGCCTTTCACAGCGGTATAACATAAGACATATTCCCATTCACGCGCACGGCTTAGGATCTAAAGAAGCGTACTTTTGCGGAAAACGAGCATGAGCTATAAATAGAAATTAAAGTATGATATAGAGCCGGATGCTCAAAAAGACAAAAATATTGACAGGCTAAACCTTTGAATGTATAATTACAACGCAGTTATGCGTTAATTGAAATTGAGATTGCGCAAGACAAGTAATAGAGGAGGTGAAAAGTAATGAAACAGACATATCAGCCAAAAGTCAGGCAGAGAGCAAAAGAACATGGCTTCAGAAAAAGATCAAGCACAAAAAACGGTAGAAATGTTTTAAAGAGAAGAAGAGCAAGAGGAAGAAAACAGCTTTCAGCATAGAGACCGCGAACGTGGTCTTTTTGTTTAGATGGCAGACAGAGTCTAAAATTTGTTTGAAACACCCTTTTGCAAGAGGATGCAAATGTTAAAACCAAACGTTTTAAGGAGAAAAAAGGACTTTTCTGCAATTTACAACAAGGGGAGATCAATCGGAGAAAGGTATGTAGTTTTATTTTATAAAAAAAATGACCTTGTTTATAACAGAAAAGCCTTTCTTGCAAGCAAAAAAGTCGGTAAAAGCGTCTTGCGAAACAGAGCGAGACGCCTTATGAAAGAGAGCTACAGAATATTGGAGCCAAATTTGGATAGCGGCTATGATCTCATTTGGATAGCCCGAAATACAATTAATGAATTGAAATGCGCTGATGTAAAAAAGTCAATGGAAAACGCGCTAAAAAAGTCAGGAATCCTCAAAACAGGAAAGATAGACAGGTGATGTGCTTTGAAAAGTATAATTATACTGCTCATCAGAGGATACCAGAAGTTTATTTCACCGATGTTTCCGCCAACTTGCCGGTTTTACCCGACATGTTCGCAATACTTCATACAGGCAGTAGGAAAATATGGAGCAATAAAGGGCAGTTTTCTTGGAATTAAACGAATTTTGAAATGTCACCCATTTCATCCGGGCGGTTATGACCCGTTGAAATGAGTTACCGGAGGATATTAGATGAACGATATAATAGGAGTTATTGCTCGGCCTTTGGGGATGCTGCTTAGTTTTTTGTATAATTATATAGATAGCTACGGCATAACATTAATCATATTTACGATCATAGTGAAAGCATGTTTATTTCCATTATATGCTGACCAGGTCAAGCATACGGCAAAAATGTCAGCATTTCAGCCAAAAATACAGGCTTTGCAGAAAAGGTATGCTAATGATAAAGAAACTCTTAATTTAAAAATGATGCAACTTTATAAAGAAGAAAAGTTCAATCCGATGAGAGGATGCCTTCCGATGCTGCTTCAGATGCCTATAATTTTCGGTCTTTTTGCGCTTCTCAGAAACCCCACAATATTTATTGAAAGCGACAAAATGCTGATGGCGGTACATGAAGCATTTTTTTGGATTCCGGATTTGAGTCAGCCGGATCCGTGGATATTACCGATCCTTGCCGGATTTTCTACATTTATTTCTTTCAGGCAGACACAGCAGCAACAGCAGCAGCAGATGGCAGCAATGCCCGAAAATTCAATGACGTCAATG
>CAYLLJ010000001.1:150458-174706 GCA_964384725.1 uncultured Oscillospiraceae bacterium
AGTATTTTTTCCCTATTATGATTGTTTGGATGGGAAGGTCATTTCCCGCAGGCTTAACAGTATACTGGTTTATCGGAACTGTTTTGCAAATATTCCAGACACGAGGATTAAACAGGTGGAGAAAGAAACTGGTAGATGCAGAAAAGAATAAGAATGCAGATAAAAAGTGATTATGGAGGAAATACAAAAATGGATTTTTCTGAAAAATGGGGTAAAGACGTCGAAGAAGCAACCCGTCTTGCCCTGATAGATTTAAAACTCACAGCAGACCAAGTCAACGTAATTGTTTTAGAAGAACCAACAAAAGGGTTTTTCGGAATCGGATCGAAGCTGGCTAAAGTAAGAGTAGAGATAAAACCGGTAATTAAAGCAAAATCCGAAAAAGAAGATATTCAAAAGCACGAAGTTCCCAATAAGCCCGCCAGACAGGAAAAGTCACAGAAAGAAGCGTTTGAAAAGACACCGGAGAAGAGAGAAAGGCGTGAAAAGAAATCAGATTATCAAAAAAACACAAAGGACACAGCTGTTGAAAGCGGATTTTCTATCAGAGAAAAACCGGCTGATTTAGTAGAATTGAAAGATCATATCGCTGAATCCTTTTTGAAAGATATTACTGAAAAGATGGGGCTAAATCTGCAAATCAGAATTATGGGGAACGATTGTTGTCTTTATGTTGAAATGGATGGAAAAGATTCAGGGACTATTATCGGCAAAAGGGGGCAGACCCTTGATGCTATTCAATATTTAACAAGTCTTGTCGTGAATAAAAACAAAGATAAATATATGAGGGTTGTAATTGATGCAGAGAATTACAGAGAAAAGAGAGAGAAAACTTTAGAGCAGCTTGCGAACAGATTAGCTGACAAAGTAATCAAATCTCGTAAAAGTGTCAGGCTTGAGCCTATGAACCCATACGAAAGAAAGGTTATTCATGCTACACTTCAGTCAAATCCGAGAGTAATTACCAGGAGTGAAGGAGAAGAACCTTACAGAAGGGTAATCATTGAGCTTAAATAAAGAAAAAGCAGGGCCATCTTAGTATTAAGAGGGCCTTTTTCAATACCGGAATAGTGAGGAATGTCAGGTGGAGGATACTATTGCCGCTATCGCCACGGCCTATGGCGAAGGAGGAATCGGCATTATAAGGATAAGCGGAGAAGAAGCCGGGAATATCCTGGATACAATCTTCGTGCCCAAATATTTTAAAGATGAAAAGCCTATTACAAATAAACGATTATATTATGGACATATAATTGATGCTTCCAATAATCAGGTTATAGATGAGGTTTTTGCTGTATTTATGAAAGCACCAGCCACATACACCAGGGAGGATGTGGCGGAGGTATACTGTCACGGCAGTATCGTCGCTATGAGAAAGACATTAGCGCTGACTCTCAGAAACGGAGCAAGACTGGCTGAAAAAGGTGAATTTACTAAACGAGCTTTTTTGAATGGCAGACTCGACTTATCCCAGGCAGAAGCGGTGATTGATATTGTAAGAGCAAAGACGGATAAGAGCTTCGATGTTGCATTTAGCCAGATGGTGGGGGCTCTTTCGGAACAGGTTAAAAAAATCCGAAAAGCTTTGATGGATCTGCTTGTGAATATAACTGTAAATTTGGATTATCCTGATGAAGATATCGAGGTTATAACATACAAAAACCTTAAAAGGAGTCTATTGGAAATAGGCGATATGATTGATAAATTGCTGGTTACAGCAGGTACAGGCAGAATCATCAGAGAAGGTCTCAATGTAGCAATTATAGGAAAACCAAATGTCGGAAAGTCTTCTTTGATGAATGCTCTATTAAAAGAATCAAGAGCAATTGTAACTGAAATCCCCGGGACAACAAGGGATACGATTGAAGAACTGCTCAGCATTAAAGATATTCCCGTGAAGCTGATCGATACTGCAGGAATAAGAGAGACGGAAGATGCAATTGAAAAGATAGGCATCGAAAGAAGTAAGGAAACCTTTAATAGCGCGGATCTGATAATTTTGATTCTTGACGGAAGTAATCCGTTGTCAGAAGAAGACACCATGATTATGAATATAATTGGCGCAAGAAAGGCAATTGTGCTCATAAATAAGATTGACCTGGGAATGCATATTGATGAAGAAATTATCTTGAAATATCTTCCTGAAGCCAAGATCATTAGGACAGCCATCAAAAAAGAGCTCGGTATCGACGAACTCGAACAGAAAATTGTCGACATGATTTACGGCGGAGAGGTAAGACAAGAAGAAAGCCTCCTTGTAACAAATGTAAGACATACAGAGCTTCTTGAAAGGGCAGGAGAATCCGTCAAGGATGCATATATGATGGCTGAAAATCTGGAGGCATTGGATTTTATAGAAGTGGATGTTCGACGGTCCTGGGAGCTTTTGGGGGAAATTATAGGAGAATCGGTAACGGAAGACATCATTGATCAGGTGTTTGAGAGGTTTTGTCTGGGAAAGTAAACTGTATAGAAGGGAAACAAACGGATACATGAGTTATTATATTTTAGATGAATATGATGTGATCGTAATCGGAGCGGGGCATGCCGGCTGTGAAGCGGGTTTGGCAGCAGCACGAATGGGAATGAAAACTTTGGTGCTGTCAATAAACCTTGAATCGATAGCAATGATGGCCTGTAACCCTTCAGTGGGCGGGACCGGCAAAGGCCATCTGGTACGTGAGATAGACGCTCTTGGCGGAGAAATGGGAATCAATATTGATAAAGCATTTATTCAAAGTAAGATGTTGAATACGGCTAAGGGACCGGCAGTACACTCGCTTAGAGCTCAGGCAGATAAGGAAAAATATCACGAGGAGATGAAAAGGACTCTGGAAAACCAGGACAATCTTGATATAAAGCAGGGGGAGGCCGTTGATCTGATAATAGAAAACAACAAGGTAAATGGCGTTGTTTTAAAAACCGGCTCTGCATATCGTGCAAATGCAGTGATTCTGGCAACAGGAACGTTTCTGCGAGGCAGGATCTTTATTGGTGATAGATCTTATCAAAGCGGGCCGAACGGGCTATCTGCATCTGTCGAATTAGCAGATAATCTTAAAAGGCATGGGATGAAATTGAGGCGATTTAAGACCGGAACACCTGCAAGGGCACTCGGAAAAACATTGAATTACAGCAAAATGATTGAACAGTGCGGAGATGAAGAGATTGTACCTTTCTCTTTTATGAACGACGACCTGCAAAAGGATCAGATATCTTGCTGGCTTACCTATACAAATGAGAGCACCCATAATGTAATTCGAGATAACTTTTCACGTTCCGCATTATTCGGAGGGCAAATCGAAGGCATAGGAGCGAGATACTGTCCCTCTATTGAAGATAAAGTGAATAGATTCTCCGACAAGGAGCGGCACCAGCTTTTCATTGAACCGGAAAGCCTGACTACGGATGAAGTTTATATTCAAGGAATGTCAACCAGCATGCCGGAGGATGTTCAGATTGCTTTTTATCGAACAATAGCAGGATTGGAAAATATGAAAATCGTTCGCCCTGCTTATGCGATAGAGTATGATTGTATAGACCCTCTGGAATTAAAAATGACACTCGAGCATAAAAAAATCGAAGGTCTTTATTGCGCCGGCCAATTTAACGGAAGCTCAGGATATGAAGAAGCTGCAGCACAAGGATTGATTGCCGGCATAAATGCCGTTTTAAAATTAAGCGGAAAAGAACCCTTTTTATTAAGCCGGGCAGAGGCTTATATTGGGGTTCTTATTGACGATTTGGTAACAAAAGGCACAAATGAACCGTATAGGATCATGACTTCAAGAGCAGAATACCGTCTTGTACTAAGACAAGATAATGCTGACATCAGGCTTACTGAGAAGTCATATCGTGCCGGATTAGCGACAGAAGAAAGATATCGCAAATTTGAAAAGAATAGAGAAGCTGTTGAAAAGGAACTCGTTAGATTAAAAAAAACATATGTGTTACCAAGTAAAATTAAAGACTTTTTGGAGAGACATAACAGCACACTTTTGCAGAACAAAACGACACTTGCTGAACTTATAAAAAGGCCTGAACTGAATTATGAGCTCCTTGCTGAGATTGATCCCGACAGACCTAAATTGTCAAAACACGGCATAACACAGCTCGAAGTAAAGATTAAATATGAAGGATATATCGTAAAACAGCTGCAGCAGATAGAAAAATTCAAAAAACTCGAAAACAGAAAGATTTCAGGAGATTTTGATTATAATCAAGTAGATGGCCTGAGAATAGAAGCAAGACAGAAATTAAACCAGACCAAGCCAATCTCTATTGGACAAGCATCCAGAATCTCAGGAGTATCCCCGGCTGATATTAATGTCCTGCTGATTCATTTCGAAAAGCAAAGAAGAAGAAAATGATGTCTTCCGGGTCAATATCGTAAAAATCGATTAAATAATAGAAAAGAGAACGGACAAATGCAAAAGCTGGCAAAGGTACTTGCGGATATTGGGTTTTCTAATCAGACAGATCATATGATAAAGTTCCAAAAATATATGGAGTTGATTTTAGAATGGAATGAAAAAGTTAATCTTACATCCATTACAGATAGAGAAGAATTTGAAATCAAGCATTTTGTGGACTCTATAGCAATTTGCAGTTTACCTCAGATAAAAAAGGCGAAAAAGATTATTGATGTCGGCACCGGAGCAGGTTTCCCCGGCATCCCGCTTGCTATATTGTACCCTGAAAAAGAGTTTTTGCTTATAGACTCTACCAACAAAAGACTTAAGATAATTGGTGAGATTTCGCGTGATATAGGATTGACGAATGTTGCTTTCTGTCACGCAAGGGCAGAGGATCTTTCGCAAAAGCATGAGTACAGAGAACAATTTGATTTATGTGTTTCACGGGCGGTTGCAAATTTAGCGGTTTTATCAGAATATTGTCTCCCATTTGTTAAAGTTGGCGGTTTGTTCGCGGCATATAAAAGCATCAGGATAGAGGATGAATTACGGGCAGGCCGGGAAGCCATTAAATTGCTTGGAGGTCGTCTAAAAGGTAACCATAACATAAATATAGACGGACATGAACTGAACCATCAAAAACTGATTATCGAAAAAATCAGCAAGACACCATCGAAATATCCAAGAAAAGCGGGAACTCCAGCGAAAGAGCCTCTGAAATGACAAATTCAGGGGTTTTTTGTTGAAGGAAACATCTTTCCATATGGACAGGCCTCCTGATACTATTATAAGTAAGATAGTATTCAGTGAAAGGGGGAGTATCATGTTATTAAAGAAACCTGACCGTATGGAAATACCACTTGAACTGATCTGTGCCAATCCGGACCAGCCAAGAAAATCATTTGAAGACAAAGAGATGTTTGAGCTGTGCGATTCCATAAAAGAATTTGGTGTTATTCAACCTATTATTGTAAAAAGAGACAATAAAGGGTTTTACATTGTAATAGCCGGAGAAAGGCGTTTGAGAGCAGCCTCTTTAGCCGGATTGAAAAAGATTCCTGTTATTATTCGGGATGCTGACGAAAAAGATTCGGCATTACTGGCGCTAGTAGAAAATGTTCAACGTGAAAACCTGAACTATATTGAAGAAGCTGCCGCATATAAGCGTTTAATGGATGAATACGGACTTACACAGATGGATATTTCAAAAAGAGTTGGCAAACAGCAATCCACTATTTCAAATAAGATAAGGATTTTGTCTTTGCCGGCTGATATTCAGCTAACTCTTGCAAAGAATCAACTGACAGAACGACATGCAAGAGCATTGCTGAAAGTTGGAGATGACAGGCTTAGAAAACAGATCCTGGAAAGAATAATAGAACATAATTTAAATGTAAAACAGACTGAGAAATTGATCTCGGATGTTCTTGCAAAGCAGGAAGAGGAAAAGAGAAAAGGAGAAAAACTCAGATTTATTAATTACAGGATTTATATAAACACACTTAAAAAAGCTTTCACCACCATATCAGAAGTGGAGAAAGATGCTAAATACTTTCAGGAAGACAAGGGTGAATACCTTGAGGTCAGGATAATAATACCAAAAAATGAAAATAAAAACAGACTTGATATTGCTGACTAACATGCAGAATCCTGGCGACATATACTTTTGACTTAGTACACCACTTTAATGATATACATATTATCATTCCTTATCATTTAAGGTTTCAAGTGAAATGTTTCACGTGAAACCTTAAATTTTTTTGTGCATGAAATATCCACCAACAGACGATTTCACACTTTTAATAAATAATTATAGAGAATTAGCTTGTCATAGTATATAATAAAAACATTAAGTAAAAGAATCGGTATTCGGGATAAAAACTGATAAAACTAAAATAGTTTGCTTACTGGAAGCCGTACGAATGCTTTATTGCGAGAAATGACACACATGAATAATTCAAATCAAAGAAAATAGATTCGAATAATACAATAAAACAGACTAACAAAACAAACCAAACAAATTTAGGAGGGGAATAATTTGGGAAAAGCCATAGCAATATTCAATCAAAAAGGCGGAGTTGGGAAGACGACTACAAATATCAATTTAGCAGCCTGCCTGGCATTAAAGAGGAAAAAAGTACTGATTTTAGATATTGATCCACAGGGAAACACAACAAGCGGGATGGGTATTGCAAAAAAAGGACTGAATAGGACTATGTATGAAGTCCTGATCAGTGACAAGTTAAAACCCGAGGAAGCGATTATTCCAACGAGGGTAAAAAATCTGGACATTATTCCTGCAAGCGTACAGCTTGCAGGTGCGGAAATAGAACTTGTACAATTAGAAGGCCGCGAAAAGCGATTGAAAAAAGCATTGGATAAGATCAAATTCAAATACGACTACATTTTTATTGACTGTCCTCCTTCGTTGGGATTGTTGACAATTAATTCCCTTACGGCCGTAGACAGCGTGCTGATTCCGATACAATGTGAGTTTTATGCACTTGAGGGCGTGAGCCAGCTTATGAGTACAGTTGAACTGGTGAAAAAGAAGATGAATCCAAAGCTGGAAATCCAAGGTGTAATCCTTAGCATGTTTGATGGTAGAACTAATTTATCGATTCAAGTTGTAGAGGAAGTAAAAAAGTACTTTAAGGAGAAGGTCTATACAACTGTAATTCCAAGAAATGTACGTCTTGCTGAGGCGCCAAGCTATGGAATGACCATTATGGAATATGACCCAAAATCTAAGGGGGCAGAGGCGTATTCTGAGTTTGCCGAGGAATTTCTGGAACTGGAAGGGGAGCGCTAATGGCAGCAAGAAAAAGTAAGGGCCTCGGAAAGGGACTCGAGGCTTTATTCAACGATATGGAAATTGACATAGGCAAGCCGGGGTCTGCAGAAGCGCATGAAGGTATAGAATTTATTGATATCAATGCTATCAAACCAAACACCAAGCAGCCAAGAAAAATCTTTCAGGAAGATAAGATAGAAGAGCTCGCAAGATCAATTGAGGCATACGGAATCATACAGCCTATATTGATACGCCCGTCAAATACCGGTTATGAGATTGTCGCAGGTGAGCGGCGCTGGCGTGCCGCAAGAAAGGCTTCGCTGAAGCAAGTACCGTGTATCATACGTGATTTAAGCGAAGAACAGAATTTAATTATATCAATAATAGAGAATATGCAGCGGGAAAATTTGAACCCTATAGAAGAGGCTGATGCTTTAAATCAGATGATTTCACATTTTGGAATGACACAGGAAGAAGTGTCAAAAAGTGTTGGAAAGAGCAGACCATATATCTCAAATGCTTTGAGATTGCTGAAACTGCCTGAAATGATACAGGAAATGATCGTGCAGGGGCAATTGACAAATGGACATGCCAGAGCGATAGCAGGAATCAAGGACAAAGAGAGACAGAAATTAATTGCGAATCGTGTCGTGAAGGAAGAACTTTCTGTAAGGGAGACAGAGTTAATTGCAAATACTGCAAATGCAGGGTCGATAGAGAAACGTACTACGAAAGCGAAGCCAAGGGCAAAAAATCGTGAGCTTACAGATATAGAAGAAAGCCTGAAGAATATCTTGGGAACAAAGGTAGCGATCAATCATGGCATAAGGCGCGGGAAAATTGAGATTGAATATTATAGTAGAGAAGAGCTTGAAAGATTGCTGGAGTTGCTGCTCAGCCTGAAATAAATCAGGAAATCCGGCTTTAATATGGGATGTATTAAATAGTGTTTCACGTGAAACACTATTTGTTTTTACCGAAATAGCATATTTGCCGATCTTCGCATAATATGGAGAAGAAGTGGCAAGAAACCTTCTAATATTTACGGAGGTATTTTATGATATATTTAGATAACGCAGCTACAAGCTTTCCAAAACCGAAGGGAATGCTGCGTGTTATGAATGAATGCATTCAAAAATACTGCGGTAACCCCGGACGGTCAGGGCATGGGATGTCAATGAAGACAGGCGAAGAAATATATAAGGCAAGGAAAGAAGTCGGAAAACTGTTCGGAATTGATGACTGCAGCAGAATAATATTTACCGCAAATACAACAGAGTCATTGAACTTAGGTATTAAAGGCGTATTAGACAGAGGAGATCATGTAATCACAACATCAATGGAACATAACTCGGTTCTCCGTCCGTTAAAGACGCTGGAAGCATCCGGAGTTGAAACGACCATCGTAAAATGCAGTGTTGACGGTACATTAAACCTCGAAAAATTAAAAAACGAGATCAGAAGCAATACAAAAATCATCGTTTGCACTCACGCATCAAATGTTACAGGAACTATTTTACCTGTTAAGGAGCTGGGTCTGCTGGCGAAAAAAGAAAACTTGATTTTTATGGTTGATGCCGCGCAAAGTGCCGGCTGTATCCCAATAAACGTCAAAGAGATGAATATTGATCTTCTTGCAGCACCGGGGCATAAAGGATTACTTGGACCAATGGGAACGGGGATACTTTTCGTCGGAGAAGGAATTAATTTAAAGCCGCTTAAGGAAGGAGGCACCGGGACAAAATCAAAAGATCTGGTTCATCCGTGGGATTATCCCGAGGGCTATGAGGCTGGAACCGTAAATGTACCGGGGATCATCGGCCTTGGGTACTCCGTAAAATACATTGAGAGAATCGGTATTGAAAACATTATGTCTTACGAAGAGGAAATAATCCGAATACTTGATGAAGCGCTCCGCAACATGAAAAGAATAACTGTATATGGACCGACTGACTGTAGAAAAAAGACAGGAATTGTAACCTTTAATTATAGGGGTGTCGGATGTGAAGAGATTTGTGACATGCTGTATAGCGATTACGGAATTGCTTCAAGAGGAGGTTTTCATTGCGCAGGCCCGGCCCACAAAACCATAGGAACTCACGATACAGGTGCTGTTCGTTTAAGCATTGGGCCTTCTAATACAAAAAAAGATATCTATGCAGCAATAGAAGCCATATACAAATTACAAAAAATATAACATGACAACCGTCGATAATTTGATATGAATGTGTTATAATAGCCCTTGAAAAGCCTGAAAGGAATAAGTGTCATGATAAAAATACAGGTGATAAACGGTCCGAACCTCAATATGTTAGGAGTCAGGGAACCGGACATATACGGAACACTAACGCTAAAGGAAATAAATGATAGGCTTAGAAAAAAAGGTGAAGAGTTAAATATGCACCTTGATTTTTTTCAATCCAATCACGAAGGTGATATTATCGACAAGATACAGGATTGTTATGGTAAAATGGATGGTATTGTGATTAATCCCGGTGCCTATACACATTATAGCATTGCTATACGTGATGCGATAGCAGCAGTCGGAATCATTGCGGTGGAGGTACATCTGAGCGATATAAACAGCAGGGAAGATTTTCGCAAAATATCTGTTATCAAAAGCGTATGCGTGAAACAGATATCGGGAAAAGGAGCAGATTCATATACAGAAGCACTAATAGTTATTGCAAACAGAGTCTCGGAAGGCAAGAGTACCAATACTATCCCGCCCAATCTGTGAAACAGATTGTCGGCGGCCTTATACAAAGAAATCATAAATCTTCGCTTTTTTGCCCCAAGTTTGCTTGGCTGGCAAAACGGACAGCGTAGCAAGCTTTGCTTGCGGAGGTGATTTGAAGATTTCTACTGCCTTGTAGGGTCTCTGCCGCAAATACCTAAATACATATATCAAAGAACTGCGCAGAACAAGGAGAAAAAGCATGACAATCAGACAAGATCCAATCCTGATGAGAGAAATCATTGAATCCATGGATTATATGGTCAGGGTGATGGATGTGAACCATAAAGTCATATACATGAACAAAATGATGAAAAAAGAATTTGGGGAGACAATGGGACATGCTTGTTATACTCTTTTAGGAAAGAAGGAACAATGTGCTCATTGCATAACCAAAGAAACCGAAAAGACAGGAACGACGCATACAAAGGATGTCCGCATCAATGATAAAATTTTTAATGTAATTTCCTCTCCGGTAAACACAGAGAGCGGACATAATTATTCCATTGAACTGATTCACGATATAACAGAACAAAAAAAGATGGAAGGCGAGCTGCTGAAGCATTACGCTAAGCTAAAAGCAGATATTGACTTTGCAAAACACATACAGAATCGCGCATTGCCATTAGACGGTACGTATTGGAACTCTATGGAAATTAATTCTATTTATCGGCCAAGCGAAGACCTTGGCGGAGATTTATATGACATTATTGATATAAACCCTTCAGAATCATTACTGTACATAGCGGATGTATCAGGACATGGAATCACATCATCCCTGCGAACTATATTTTTAAGACAAATGATACGGCTGCAAGCGGGAGAGGGTAATGCAGATCTTAATGAAATCGTAGCTGTACTGCATAAGAATTACCAAGAGATGATTGAAGACAGAGAGCAGTATCTCACTATTCTGTTTTGTTTGTACAACAGGGAAAATAAAGAGGCCAGCTTCTTGAATGCCGGCCACAATTGTTTACCGGTACTGATAGAAAGCAATGGAGATATCCGAGAAATCCCCGTATTAGGAATGCCGATTTGCAGTCTGATGGAAAAAGTAGAATATAAGCAAGTTAAGGTATCAGTCAAACCCGGGGACAGAATAATCCTTTATACAGATGGTATTACCGAAGCTCGAAATAAAGAAAATGAGTATTTTGAAACGAAAAGATTTTTGGAAATAATGAAAAACAACATCAGCTTAGATGGAAAAGAACTTGCAAATACAATAATCAACGAGGTAGAAAGTTTTAGCGATAAACGTGTGCTTGACGATATGGCCATTGTTGTTGCAAAAATCATTTGATTTTTGAGATATCGTCTATTCCGCGATTGGCAAGCTCATCTGCAAGATTGTTCATTTTTGTAATATAAAGAAAGTCGTCCATTGTGAAATCACGACCGTTCCATTCGATAAATCTATCGTAAATCGGTTCAATCTTTAAATTTTTACTGTTTAAATTCACATGTCCTTTTACGCGATAAAATTCGATGGAATGTTTGCTGATATAAGAAAATAGAGCCTCCCAGAGATCACGGTTTTCCACATCGGTTTTCTTGGAGGTCTTCCAGTTGTTTCGATACCAGTTTTCATACCATTTGTCGCGAAAACAATTCATAAGGTATGAACTGTCTGAAAACACCCGAATACATAAATTGTCTTTTATAAGTGATCGGAATGCGTTAAGTAAAGCCATCATTTCCATACGGTTATTAGTGGTATTCCGCTCGCCTCCATAAAGCTCTTTACGGTGTTCCCCATATTCGAGCACTGCACCCCAGCCCCCTATATTCGTGTCGTTTTGATTACCGGAGCAAGCGCCGTCTGTGTATATGTTGACTGTCTTCAATATCATCGCCCTTTCTCTTAAGTTGTCTTAGAATGATTATGCCTTAAAAAATGAGAACTGGCAACAATGACAAACTAATAATCCAAATTATTGTAAAACTATCTTAAAACCTGCGTAACACGTTTGTAACATACATAATATATACTAATTATTATTACAGTGCATGCTGGATAGTTTATGCACTGATTGTTTTTCAGAAAGGAGGAATTATCGGAATGATAAAGAGACTGACTATTATTTTCACAGTGATAATAGCATTATTATGCGGCACTGTCAGTTCCAGCGCAGCCGGTGATCCCTCCGTTGTTTTGGTTAACCCTGCCGCCAACAGCACCGTGTATTCCAATAATATTCTGATTTCTATCAAGATTACCCAGCCAAAAGCTATCAGAATAAGCGTATTTGAGGAAAAGCAGATAGTTAACGGAACTCTGAGTGCTGTTAACCTCAATACGCTGTCGACTTCAAACGGCGGACTGAATAAGGCAAATCTTAACAGCCAGCCTGTAGGAATTCCGGTTGACTTTGTAAGCAAAAGCAATTTAAGTTTTTATACAAAACAACTTAACGGTTTGAAACCCGGTCTTTATCGAATCAGTGTCGATACGATCGATTCCGCCGGAAATAAGATATATACGAGCAATAGCTATGTGGCGGTAAAAGAAAAAACAGAGGAGGCAGGTGCAAAGATATTTGAGGCTCCGCAATCAGGAACGATGCAATTTCTGCAGAACTTGCTGAAAAATATATTTGGAGATTAAGGACGGCAGATCATATGTCAAAGCCGATAATAGAAAGAGTTAAAAGCATAAGTCTGGTAGTATTGTTTTTATCAACAGTGCTGCTATTATGTTTTTTTTGGGGAGAAATATCCTTTGACAGCATAGAGACGAAGCAGGAAGCGAGCGCTGAAGAAATTCCGAATATTTCATATATGATAAAACCTGATCAGATCGTTGTGAACTTCGGCGCAGATAACTATACTGTGATTATGCCGGATCAATTTGATGATATATGGTATGGCAGCAGTGAAAAGGACAGCATGATCAAGGAAATTGAGCGATTTGGACAGACAGAAAATATTATGGCAGAAGAAATTACCGATTCGCAATATCGTGAAGTTATGAAATTCCGATCGATTCAGGCTAAATTTTCTTATGATATTCCAACGGCCGATTTTTTCCTGAATTATAAAGTTAATAAACACTCAAGTTATGATACTATTGAAACAATTACATTTATTGGATATTCGGCGGCAAGTGAAAAGAATCTGTTCATTTACGACGGAAAAAACCAAAAATACTATCGCTTGGTTGCAGACACCGAAAATGCAGACTTCAAGGGGCTTATTGCATCAATCGAGACGGAAGGTTATAATATTTACTATCCCATCAGTTTATATTTGGGTGTAGAAAATAATACGCTGATACCGCTGGAAATGAATACAAATGTGAAAGCTTTTTCATATCGTCAGGATTTGTATCCCTATCAAACAGAAAAAATCGACACGATTGCGGAGAATTTCTTCGGAGGGAATCTTGATTTTGTAAGAGAGATTACTGAAGACAGCGGAACGGTAATTTATATGTACGGGTATGGTAAGACTGTTCTGATTGTGAACACGGATGGCAGTATCGAGTACAAGGAAGAGCAAGTCAATGATGATGTGGAACAAAGTTTTCTTGGAGCATTGGAAACCGCAGTTATATTCGTTGCAAACCGTGGATCCTGGGAATCCCTGAACGGTGCAAAATTGACACCTTACTTAAAAGATGTTTCAGTGAATCCAAATAATAAAAAAGGTTTCAGATTTACTTTCGGGATGGAGGCAAATGGGAACCGTTTGTATTATGAAGCAGGGGATCCTATGGTTATCGATGTTACCGGCGGACAAGTCACATATTATAAGAGAAATATGATTGATTTTGACGAGGAAGAACTGGAAACGATAGAAGCATCTTCGGTTGAAACAGCCTTTTCTCCTGTAAATCTAATAGCAAAGAATTATGAATTTATCTATCATATGCTTGAAGCACCCGATGATAAAAACGTCACCGCCGATCATGCAGCAATGTTTGAAGAAGTCTCATCTTCGGTAAATAACATGCAAATCGGCTATGTCCGTATGGAGGATAAAGCTGCCACGGATATTGAACCGGCATGGATTGTTTCAATAAAGGAAACCACAGCTTATTTTAATTTATACAGTGCTGAACCGATAGGATATACTAAGGAATAAGGAGCAGGTAACATGGATTGGACAAAAGCCAAAAGTATCTTGATCGTTGCGCTGATTGTGACCAATCTGGTTCTGATTGCCACTTACTTTTATCAGGAATATCAATCCAGGAGCAACGAAGAAGAACTTCGTGACGCAACCATCAAACTGTTGGAAAGCAAAAATATTTTTGTTGAGACAGAAATTCCGGAAGAGCATAGCAGAATGCCCAAACTGACTGTTCAATATGATAAAATGAATCAAGACATTATAGAAGAACAGATAGCGAATCAAAAAGCCTTAACACCGGAAGATATGACAGATGATAACATTATGGCATTGACAACCGTATTTATTGAAAAATGCGGTTTAATGAGTGAAAATGTCACCTTTGACAGGATAGAGCGCACGGGAGAAGATATCAGAATAACGTATAAAAATTATTTAGACGGATATGCAATAGAAGAAAGTTACATTATTTTTACGATTACTGACGGAAAGATAAGTGAAATGAAACGATTTTGGCTCAATCCGATCGAAGTGAGTGACATAAAAAAAGAGGTTATTCCCGCGATTGCAGCGCTTATCGGGTTTATGAGTGAAAACACAGAGTATGAAAGAATCCACGTACAGGACATCTCTTTGGTTTACTGGCTCGACTCAGGTTCATTTGATGCCGAATCTCCCGTAACCGATACGGCCTTTCCTGCCTGGAAAATAACGTACAACCGGGGGGAAATCCAATACATTTCGGCTTGGGAACAATGATCTGACGGAATTGGTCAAGCGGTACCGGTCTTAAAATAAAAATTCTTTTCTTTTAATAAAGAGAACTAATATTCAACACAAATATACGGATAATAAGGAGAGCGGCGATGACTTTAAGCTTTTGTTCCTTTTCCAGCGGAAGCAGCGGGAACTGCTATTTGATAAAATCAGAAAACACTGCGATTTTAGTGGATGCCGGAATCAGCAGAAAGAAAATCTATGAGGGACTGGAATCAACCTGCACGCCAAGGGATCAGCTGACTGCATTACTGATTACACATGAGCACTCAGATCATACGAAAAGTATACAGACACTCATGAATAAGGAAAAGTCAATGAAGGCCTATGCCAATGCCGGGACATGGAGCCAAATAAACAGTCAGGTTTGCCATACTCAAAAAGAAGTATTTGAAACAGGCAAGGTTTTTAGCATCGGCAATATACTGGTTAGATCTTTTCACGTATCACATGATGCGGCTGAGCCGGTAGGCTTTACATTTACTTCAAACGGAAAACAAATCAGCATTGTAACTGATACCGGCTGCATGAATGAAGAAATTATTGCAGAAATAAAAGAAGCTGATATACTGGTGCTGGAAGCGAATCACGATGTTGATATGCTGAAAATAGGGAGATATCCCTGGTTCTTAAAAAAAAGGGTTTTGGGGAAAGAGGGACACTTATCAAATGCAGCGGCAGGCGAAACCATATTGAGACTGCTCTCAGAAAGCAGCAAAGAAAGGCTTGTATTGCTTGCACATCTTAGCAGAGAAAACAATTTCCCCGAAATGGCGTATCAAACGGTAAAAAACATATTAGAGGAAGCAGATTTTTACATAGGAAAACAATTGAAGCTTAATATCGTAACAAGAGATGATATGAGCCTGATATATGAATTATAAATGGGGGAATGAAAGGTGAACACTGAAGATTACAATGAAGAATTTGTAAATGAAAATGTTGGGAAAGAGAAAGCCGGGAAAGAGAAAGCCGGGAATAAACCGGCTCGTAAGATCTTATCAATAATTTTGATAATATTATTAGCCGCCGGAGCCGGTTACGGCGGAGGACTTGCGGCAATCTATTATGGACAGAGCTTGATGGTTCCGTCTGCCAAAAATGAAATTACTATTAATCCGAATGACGATATTAATACTGCGGAAGCAATTGCAGCGAAGGCCATTCCTTCCGTAGTAGGGATAAGCACCAGCACAGAAGTGACTTATCAAAGCTTTTTTGGGCAGCAGAGGGGAATTCAAAACGGGGTTGGTACCGGAATTATCGTAGATGAAAAGGGTTATATTCTGACAAATTCACATGTAATAAATGATGGAAATGCCAAAGAGATTATCGTGCAGCTTTCGGACGGAAGAGAAGTTGAAGGCTCGGTTTTATGGTACGACAAAAGCATAGATCTTGCGATAGTTAAAATTGAAGCAGATAATCTTACTGCAGCAGAATTAGGGGATTCAGATGATGTCAGAATAGGCTCATATGCGGCAGCCATCGGGAATCCTTTGGGAATGGCTTTTGACAGAAGCGTGACTCAAGGCGTCATCAGCGGCTTGAATCGTTCTATTACAGTTTCAGACGGACAGTCTCAACTGACAATGGAAGGTTTGATGCAGACCGATGCATCCATTAATTCCGGAAACAGCGGAGGCCCGCTGCTCAACAACAAGGGATTGGTCATCGGAATTAATTCTGCCAAAGCCCAAAGCGGTGAAGGCTTAGGTTTTGCTATACCGATCAATACTGCAAAACCGATTGTCGATGAAATAAAAACAAAGGGTGAGTTCAAGCGTTCATATATAGGGATCAGAGGCGGCAATGTCTCCGACTATCTGCAGGCTTATCCCGATGCTGACTTCGGAACTAAGACAGGAGTCTATGTAACACAGATATATTCAGGTTCACCGGCAGCGGATGTAGATCTTAAAGAAGGCGATATCATTGTCAAAGTTGAAGGTGATGAAGTTAAGACTATGACACAGCTAATTAGCACACTATTTAAATACCGGCCCGGAGATACGGTAAAACTTTATGTAATCCGTGATGGAAGAGAAATGACTTTTAACGTTACTTTAACAACAATGGATGAATCAATAAATATGCCTCAGACACAACAAATCCCTCAATAAGGATTTAGTTAAAGGACAGCAGCAGATACGATCAAGAAGCAGTTTAAAACATGGGCACATAAATAATGAATATTACAATTCTATGTATCGGAAAACTTAAGGAACGGTATTGGACCGAGGCAGTAAACGAATATAAAAAACGCCTCGGCCGATATTGTACATTGTCAATAAACGAACTGAAAGAAGAAAAATCGCCTGACCATCCATCTCCTGCAGAGCAAAAGGAGATCATAGAAGCAGAAGGAAAGAATCTTCTCAGACAGATTAAGAAAGATTCTTATGTTATTGCGTTGGAAATAAAAGGGAGGGACATGTCTTCTGAAGATTTGTCAGAAAAGATACAATCCCTTGGAATCGAGGGAATAAGCAGCCTTGTTTTTGTAATCGGAGGTTCTCTTGGGCTTTCTGAAGAAATATTGGCACGGGCAGATTATCGGCTTTCCTTTTCCAAGATGACATTTCCTCATCAAATGATGAGAGTCATATTATTGGAACAGATTTACAGAAGCTATAAAATCGTGAGAAACGAAGCTTATCACAAATAACCGGCACAACATATGTTCAGAATATTCAAAATAAGGCCACATGTAGTATAATGTTGTTGAAATTAAAAAAATTTAGTATATAATTGCATGTAGCAGTTGCTGTATCCGAATAATAACATGAAACAGGTTCAACTTGATGATGAAAACCCACAAATTTATGATTTGTGATTTTCCACTTACGATTTATCTTGCCAATGAAAATCATATGTTTCACATAATACAGATACACTAAATCTTGCGTTTGTATTTAAGAAAATTTGTTGGTATTATGAAACAGTAAAGGAAAAAGAGCTTGAGCCTTTTTTTCTTATTGTTATGCAATAATCGTTAATAATTGGGGCAAACCGGATAACGGCGCAGAGTACTGCAGCTATAACGGGCGAAATGCCACGATTAAAAGGAGGACTATTTTGAAAAAGCTAAATGTTTTACGCATTGCTGTAATTGCCGTTTTGATATCTCTTGGCGGCACTTTAACAGCCTTTGCAGAAGGAACAGACGGGCATGATCTTGGGAGCATGCTTCCTATCTGGAGCATTATACCATTTGTTGGATTACTGCTTTCCTTGGCCATTATACCACTTGTTAAGGGTGAATGGTGGGAGCACAATATGGGAAAAACCGTAATCTTTTGGTCATTGGTATTCTTGATTCCCTTTGGAATCGGATTCGGCGCTAAAGCCCTTACCTTTAACCTGTTAGAAATCGTACTTTTGGACTATCTGCCATTTATCATACTCCTGTTTGGCCTGTTCACAGTTTCCGGAGGTATTGTTTTGAGAGGGACACTTGTGGGGACTCCTAAGGTTAACCTCGCATTATTGCTTATCGGTACAATTCTTGCGAGCTGGATAGGAACCACCGGTGCTGCCTGTTTGATGATCAGACCGGTAATCAGAGCTAATAAATGGAGAGAAAAGAAAGCTCATGTTATTATATTTTTCATATTCCTTATAGCTAATATGGGCGGCTGCCTGACTCCTATCGGAGATCCTCCGCTATTCCTTGGATTCCTAAGAGGAGTTCCGTTCTTCTGGACAATGCATTTGTTGCCGCTTCTCTTATTCAACGCCGTAATCTTACTGGCTATATTCTTTATTATGGATAATCGATACTATAAAAAAGAACTTGCTGCAGGCAGAAGCCCTAAAGATGTGATTGGAGATGCTCCAAAAGAACCATTAAAATTGGGTGGGGCTCATAATATAATATTTTTAGCAATGATTGTTGGAGCCGTAATACTCAGCGGGATGCTGCCTAATCTTGATGCTTTTGCAAACCAGGCAACAGGCGAATTGTACGGGTTGAATATTTATGAGGGCGTCGTGCTTTCATTTAACAGCCTAATTCAAATGGGCATTATCCTTTTGGCGGCTTTGCTTTCCTGGAAAACTACACAGAAAACAGTACGCGAAGAAAACAACTTTACTTGGGCAAGCATCATAGAAGTTGCGAAACTGTTCATCGGTATCTTTATCACAATGATACCGGCACTCGCGCTGCTTAGAACAAATGGAGCCGCACTCGGGCTGACAGAGCCTTGGCAATTCTTCTGGGCGACAGGAACGCTGTCCTCCTTCCTTGACAATGCACCTACGTACCTTGTATTCATGACGACAGCAGGCTCTTTGGGAGCAGTAGAAGGGCTTGCGACGGCAGTAGGCGTAATCGCACCGGAAATACTCATAGCAGTATCTGCCGGAGCCGTATTTATGGGAGCCAATACCTATATCGGTAACGCACCAAACTTCATGGTACGCAGTATCGCAGAGGAAAATAAAATTACTATGCCAAGCTTCTTCGGATATATGGGATGGTCACTCTGCTTCCTTATTCCGATATTCATATTAGACACAATAATATTCTTTTAGTTAAATACAGTATAATAGACGGGCTTCCGGTAATCACCGGAAGCCCGTATTTTTTTTAAACGATAATGTTAGAGACAGTTCGCATTTCTATTCAAATTTCTTCGTTGCATCTAAGTATTTCCCGAGTATGCCGATGTTTGCATAATAGATGGAGTATTTATCCTCCTTTTTTGTCTGGATCAATCCGGCTTCAGCTAACTTTTTAATATGCTGTGAAATAGTTGCCTGTGAATAATCAAAAGCCTCAACCACATCCTTATTACAGACAGATATTCTGTTTCTGTTGTTCTGCATAATAAATCTATATATTTTAATTCTGGCAGGATGCGCAAGGGCATCAGAAACTTTTGCTATAAGCAGTATTTCTTCTTCCAGCATTTCATCTGCTTCTTTTCTTAATCTCATACTGCATCTCCTCCCGTGTTGTTATACCTACACGACTAATCTAATCCGTCTAATCTTGCTGTAACTTTAAATTTACACTGTATGATAATTGATATCGCTTATTGGCAATGTGCTTTCAATTATAATGGAGATGATGAGGCTAAGTCAATAGCGGAAAATCATTATTAGTTTAAATTGATCTCCGCTTCTTCTCCGGGCTTAAGAGGACAGTCCTTTGGCAGCAGCAGCTTGACTTTCACGCTTTCTCTATTTTTGTTGGCAGGTGTCTGCATGTCTTTAGGGGTATACTCGCTTGCAACATCAATATATTTTACTATGGCTTTATAATATTCATCCCTGCTTTTAACCTCAAAGGCCTGATCATATTCTATAGCATGGATTTGATCTACCGGAAGATAAAATATAAAATACTTACCGTCATCTGCCGCGATGTCTGCAAGATTAAAGCCGGGTGAAACAATATCACCCAATACATAGCTTTTGCTTATGATCACACCATCGCTTACTGCACGGATTGTGAATTTATTCAGTGTGTTCTTCATGTCCTCAAGCTGGCTTTCCGTAAGTAATATATCCAATTGCGCGGAGTTTAAAGAGGATTCGCTTTTGGCGTTATCAAGAAGAGCTTTGGCGGCTGTCAATGCATTTGCTGCAGCATCGGCTTTAAGTTTTGACTGGTCAAGTGAATCCTTAGGGATTGCTCCCTGTGCATATAAAGCTTGTGCGTTTTTATAATCTTGTGATGCCTTCTGAGAGGAAGACGAGGCGCTGTTGTAATTAGATTGCGCTATGGAAATGCTGCTTTCTGCCAGGCTGTTATTTCCTGCGCCAACCGTCAGGTCTGCAGCGGCTGTCTTTTTCTTTTCCATTGTCAATTTTAGCTGCTCATATGAATATTTTAGGTCTGTGCTGTCGATTATGGCAATCACATCTCCTTTTGATACCTTCTGTCCTAACTCAATAGGCATTTCCAGTATTTTCCCAGATACTTCCGAAGTATTGGAAAGAATAGTAGCTTCAACCACACCTGTATACTTCTGCCCGCTCATTCCATATAAAAACACGATCAAGGCGATGATCAGGACTAAAATAAGTGCAGGTAATATCTTCTTTTTATGATTTGCTATATGGTTCATGATAATATCCTCCCTCTTGCTTGTTATTCTTATGAAGTACTGCGATTTTAATGCATTCATCTTCTCTTATCATGCGTATAATTATCCGTGGATTCTGTTATATTCTTCGATACCGCTTCAAAAGTATAGTGTTGGAGACCATAAAGATAAGGGTTAGTCCAAGAAGTAAGGTTACATCCAAAGCTATGGCAGCAAGCCCTTCTCCGCGTATCATTATTCTATCCAAAGCATCTGCAACATAATAAAGAGGCATAAATTTCCCTACTATGGCCCATTCGGGAGACAGATCGAACAAGCCGGTAAAAAAGATCTGAGGTACTATTATTATAGGAATGAATTGAATCATCTGAAATTCGCTGGAGGCCGCTGTTGATATCAGCATACCGAGTGAGAGGGCGGTCATAGCAGTAAGCAGGGTAACAAACATAACCAGCCAAATGGACCCTATCATCATAACATTAAGCACATAGATTACATAAAAGGTAATGATCGCAGATTGTACTACAGTGATTGTTCCAAACCCGAAAATATATCCGCTTACAATTTCCCATCTCTTAATCGGAGTAGATAGCAGCTTTTCCAACGTACCCGACGTTCTTTCCTGCAGAAAAGAGATGCCGGATATTAAAAATGTAAAGAAAAAGACTAAAAAACCTATAAACAGAGAGCCGAAATTATCGAACATGCCAAGGTCGCTTGCTCCGTATACGTAATTGATTTCGGATTTCAGGTCTACTCTTTCCTGCTGCTGTGAGTTAAAGGATCGTTTTGCCTGTTCCATTGCGGACAAAGCCGCATTTGTCTTTGTTGTGTTGCTGCCATCGACATTAATATATACTTTACCGCTGACCATTTCTACATAAGCGAGGATCTCTTCGTCTTCCAATAATTGCATTGCCTCTGATTCAGTACAGCGAACAGGAGTAATATTATTTTCATACAGCTTTTCCACATATTTTTGCGGCGAATTGACAACACCCACTTTCATGTCAGTGACTGTGGTCTCAAGAATAAAATAGATCAATGTCAGAACAAGCAAGGGCGCAACTAAGATAAGCGCAAGGGTTCGTTTATCATTGATCAGCTGTCGCAGTATACGAAGTGTCAGTGCCTTAATCCTCATGATCGCTGCCTCCGTAATAAATAAAAGCTTCTTCCAAGCTAACCGCTCCGATATTGCCTTGAAGTTCATCCGGCGTTCCCTGAGCTATTAAAACCCCCTTACGCATCATAGCCAGTCTATGGCACTTCAGCGCTTCATCCATAATGTGAGTCGTAACAAGAATAGTGACGCCATTCTCCGACATGGCATACAGCTCTTTCCAGATATCTTGCCGGAGAAGAGGGTCTATCCCAACCGTAGGCTCATCTAATATCAATACCTTCGGATTATGGAGAATAGCCATTGCCAGTGAAAGTCTTCTCTTCATACCTCCGGAATAAGCATACACCGGTTTATTAAGATCATCAGCAAGGTTTACTAATTCCATTACTTCAATGATCCTTTTTTTATATTGACTTTTTTTCATTCCGTATATAGCCGCGAAGAATTCCAGGTTGTCAGCAGCTGAAAGCATCAGATACAGGGCATCAGACTGTGCCATATATCCGATTTCATTCATCAAAGACAGCCGGGGCATTTTTTCTTTCAACACAAAGGTCTCTCCGGAAGTGGATTCGGAAATGCCTGCGATTATTTTTACAGTGGTGGTCTTTCCGCATCCGGAAGGCCCTAAGAGTCCATATATACATCCGTAAGGTATACCGAAAGAAACATCTTTCAGCACCTGTTTATCGCCAAAGAATTTGTTTATCTTATTAAGTTCGATGCAATACGTTTCGTTCTCCATAAAAACATCTAATCCTTTATAATTTAAATATCAAGCCGTTTTAAGTATAGCTCTTGTCGAAGGTGATTACCACATAATAAGTTTTATCCATCAGCTGAAGCTGCTTTTCAACCACATTTCTGATATAAGATTCTGTAAGACTGCATTCTTCAGTAATAACGATATCAAAAATAATATTGCTATGAGAATATCCTGCCACAATTCTTAAATCATGAAAACCGGCGACTCCATCCAAAGGCTCCAATATATATGCGATTTTTTCATTCATTGCCTGTGTTAATGGGTCTTTTGTTTCCAAAGGATCCATGTGTGCGACAAGATGAATTTTTAAATCCTTGCTTATCGTCCGCTCAATATTGTCGATTATATCATGGCTGTGGATCAAATCACCGTAAGCATCAACCTCTATATGGACTGAGGCAAAGATTCTTCCCGGACCGTAATCATGAACGACCAGATCATGTATACCCAATACTGCATCTTCTTCACAAATTCTCTCTCCTATTTCTCTGACCAGTTCAGGATCAGGTGCCTTGCCAAGTAAAGGACTGGATGTTTCTTTAATCAACTTGAATCCGGAATAAATGATAAACAGCGCGACCAGACCACCCATATAACCGTCAAGCTGCAGTCCGGTTAGCTTTCCCAGAATAACACTGATCAATACGGCAGTTGTTGCAATGACATCGTTCCGACTGTCCATGCCGGTTGCTTTTAATGCTGGGGAATGGATATCTTCTCCCGTCCGAAGATTAAAATGTGCCTGCCATACTTTAACGCCGATAGCAAGAACGAGAATAATTACGACAATATAACTAAATTGAAGCGGATCAGGGTTAAGCATCTTATTAAACGAAGTGGTAAGAAGCCTGATTCCAACAATTAAAATCAGAAATGAAACTGCCAGTCCCGCCAAATACTCAAAACGAGCATGACCATAAGGATGTTCTATGTCACCGGGTTTGGCTGCGAGCTTAAATCCGATCAGAGTTATTGCGGAAGAAGCCATATCTGCCAGATTGTTTATGCCGTCAGCAATAATGGCAATACTGTTCACGAACAATCCTATAATGATCTTAGCAGTACTCAGAATCAAATTTGTAACAATTCCAACGATACCTGCAAGTTTTCCGTAATTTTCTCTGACCTTTGGGTCTGTTACATTTTCATAATCCGTGATGAAGGTTCGAATTAAAAACTTTCTCATTTAACTACCAGCTTCTGCCAAGCTGCCCTCTCTTTGCTGTTCTATATGATACAAAATCAGATATTTTACTATTATATGCTTTTAATTAAATTTTGTAAAGAAAGCCGCATTTAATATAAAGGGAAATTACAGGATATGCCGAAAATAATCAGGCCATACTGGCATATGGCCATAATTAATAAATGAATCTCAAAAAAGCCTGCTCAATTTAACTAAAAAATCCAAATCGCCCGATAGCTATTGCCTTAATTACCGGGGTATAATAAAATAGAATAATTAATGAATTATGAGAATTTTTATTACAAGGCAGG
>CAYLLJ010000001.1:174744-189999 GCA_964384725.1 uncultured Oscillospiraceae bacterium
CTAATATGGAGGCATCATCTGTCAGGATACTGACAAAATATGCAATTGATGCTGAGGCTAAGGGAAAGAAAATCTATAAGCTTAATATCGGCCAGCCGGATCTTCACGTCCCGGAGGAGTATTATAGAAATATACATGCATTTCACGCACCCACGGTAGAATATATGCCGTCTCAGGGTATTCCTGAGCTATTAAAAGCAGTGGAGGACTACTATCAGAAAACGGGAATCGACGTAAACAAAGACAATGTATATGTAACAACCGGCGGTACAGAAGCTCTTATGTTTACACTGTTTGCTCTTATTAATCCCGGAGACGAGGTTATCGTCTTAGAACCGTATTATTCAAACTACAACACCATCTTTACCATAACAGGAGCAAAGCCTGCTGCAGTTACGACATATGCGGAAAATGGCTTTCATATCAGCGATAGAGCTTCGATTGAACAGAAAATCACCGAAAATACAAAAGCGATATTGGTAACTAATCCCGGAAATCCAACTGGCACCGTTTTGCGGGAGGATGAAATCCGTTTGATCGCAGATATAGCAATAGAAAATGATCTATACATCATATGTGATGAAGTATACCGTGAAATGGTCTTTGATAACAGAAAAGTAACCAGCTTCGGATTTGTTGAGGACATTCAAGACAGATTGATATTGATTGACAGCGTATCTAAACGCTACAACGCATGCGGAGCAAGAATCGGAGTCGTGATATCAAAAAACAAAGAGATACTTCAGCTGATCTCAAAGCTTTGTCAGGGGCGATTGTCTGTTTCAACCATTGAGCAGTATGGGGCGGTAGGATTATATTCCACCGGTATGCGAGTAATAAACCAGATTCGGGACGAATTTGAGAAACGCAGGAATGTAGTATATGAAGGCCTGAATAATATCCCGGGCATTATCTGCTCAAAGCCGGAAGGAGCCTTTTATCTTATTTGCAAACTGCCTGTAGAAAATGCCGGTGAATTCCTCAAATGGATGCTGGAAAAGTATGAAGATAACGGAGAAACAGTAATGGCTGCGCCGGCAGACGGATTTTATGCAACAGAGGCTCTGGGTAAAAATGAAATCAGAATCGCATATGTTCTTGAGCCCGATAAACTGAAGAGGGCGATTGAATTACTTGGAAAGGGCCTGCAGATCTACGGCAATAGATAGATAAAAAACAATAAGGAGAGGATCATGAAGAAGCTCATTAAAAATATATCCTTTGGAATCTGGATGTATTTTAACCTCAGACATCTTCGCCCATTTCATTATTTGATTAAAGAACATCGGGAGGCGGGAGATGCGGAAAAGGAAAGGGAACAGATAATTAATTCCACGTCCGTATGGGGACGCAAAATCATGGAGAAATTCCATGTTACACTGAATGTTTCGGGCCTTGAAAACGTACCTGAGGGTTCCGTGCTCTTTGTATCCAACCATCAGGGTTACGCAGATATTCCGATATTTTTTGCGGCGATGCCGGCGAAGCAGATGGGATTTATAGCAAAGACATCACTGGGCAAGATACCGGTTTTTGGTGAATGGATCAGAGATATAAGAAGTATATTTATAGAACGTGAAGATACCCGGTCATCTATTAAGACCTTTGAAGAAGGAATAAGCCTTTTGAAACAAGGCTTTTCGCTCGTCATTTTTCCGGAAGGAACCAGAAGCAAAGGTCCGCATATGGGGGAATTTAAAAAAGGAAGCTTGAGATTGGCTGTAAAATCAGGCGTTCCGGTTGTCCCGGTCACGATAAGCGGGAGTTATCATATGTATGAAGAAAAAGGCTATATCCAGTCTGCCAAAATTGATTTCCACATACACCAAGCGATAGAAACTAAAGGCCTTCCAAAGTCAGAAGCTAACAATTTGGCCGAAAAGGTCGAATTGATAATTAAAACAAAACTGGAAGAACTCCAGTTAGCAGAAGACAAAAAATAATAGAATTTTAAATAAAGCGCCGCGGCACTTATTACATTCCCTATCATATTATTTTTTGTTATTAAGAATAGCTAAGATTTCATCTGCGATCATCTTTGGGGATTTTCCGTCAGTTTGGATGGTAACAGAGGCGGTCTCACTATAGAGATCCTTCCTTTTTTTATATAACTCTAAAAACCTTTGCCGCCGTTCATTCTTATCGTCGATATCCATAAAGGTTAAGGGACGGTTTGAGTCTTCGCTTACTCGCGCAAACAGCTTTTCGGGATTGCCTTCAAGAAATATAGTATATTGATGATTTAAGGTTTTTCGGTTCATATCATCCAGAATAACACCTCCGCCGCAGGAAACGATGAGAGGTTCTTTTGTATTTGCAAGCTTATCAAGAAGCTCCGCTTCTTTATTCCGAAACTCATGCTCACCGTACTTTATAAATATCATTCGGATAGACATTCCTTCTGTCCGCTCGATTTCGCGATCCATGTCAATGCACCGGATCCCCGTTTTATCGCTTAACACCTTCGATACAGATGTTTTACCAGAACCCATATAGCCTATTAAAAATATATGATTTGGAAGCACTGTATTGCCACCTCCTGACTCAGAATAACATTTTAAATATTATATATGGTATCGGCATGTGAATACAACAGAAGATTTTAAGGTTGTAAACAGAGGCTTCTATAGTATAATGTTCAGTAAGATGGCAATAGCTAAGGGATCGTTGAAAATGCGCAGATGCAAGAAAATTATCTACATTCGATAATTTTCTACGAATGCGTTATAATACGAATGTAAGAACACAAAAGAAAGGATAATGAAAGGGTAAATGATATGAAAGAACCAGTATTAATCGTGATGGCAGCCGGAATGGGCAGCAGATACGGCGGACTGAAGCAAATGGACCCGGTTGGATCCTGTGGGGAGCTGATCATTGATTTTTCATTATATGATGCCGTAATGGCAGGATTTAAAAAGGTGATATTTATTATCAAAAAAGAAATGGAAGAAGATTTTCGGGCATTAATCGATGACAGATCAGGAAGATTTATCGAGGTTGAATACGCATTTCAGGATTTAAACGATTTGCCCCCCGGATATTCTGTACCGGAAGGGCGCGTGAAACCATGGGGTACAAGCCATGCAGTATTATCCTGCAGAGATATAGTTGATGGACCTTTTGCAGTCATCAATGCGGATGATTATTATGGAGCAGGTTCATTTAATTCCATGTATGATTTCCTGGCGAATGCTGCGGACGGTGAAAAGTATTGCTTCAGTATGGTTGGATACTTGCTTGAAAACACATTGACCGAGAATGGTCACGTCGCAAGAGGAGTTTGTGAGACAACTGAAGATGGTTACCTTAAACGAATAAATGAACGAACTAAAATAATGCGCCGAAACGGAGAAATACAATTCACAGAAGATGAGCAAAATTGGGAATCCATACCCGAAGGAACAACAGTATCTATGAATTTTTGGGGTTTTACGCCGAGTATGATGAGGGAAATCGAAGAGCGTTTTCCGGATTTCCTGGAGCGTTCTCTAATCGATAACCCCTTAAAAGGTGAATTCCTGCTTCCCTTGACGGTAGATATGCTGCTGAAAGAGGAAAAAGCAAATGTTAAAATACTGCCATGCAAGGACAGATGGTTCGGTGTTACGTACAAAGAGGACCGTGAATCGGTGGTGAATGCCCTGCAATCTATGAAGGACAAAGGTTTATACCCGGAAAATCTTTGGGATTAGGTCTGCTGATAATTAGAGCTTAAGAGTAAGAAATATGTAAATGTAAAAAGACGGGAGAAACAGTAATGTATCAGATAGGTTTTGATGTAGGCGGCACCAACCTTAAGGCAGGTATCGTTTCTGATGATATGGAGATTATTACACATAGAAATATTACGTTTCCGAAAGGCGATACTTTTGAAAATATTATAGCGCTTATGGCAGAGCAAGTGATCGGCATGACAAAGGAAATGATGCTGTCGATTTCGGATATAAAATCTATCGGGGTGGCAACTGCAGGCTCGATCGATGCAAACCGTACGACCATATTACATGCTCATAATCTTGGGTTCCATAATGTATCGATGGTCGAAGAAATGCATAAGTATTTCCCCCAAATACCGGTTTCCCTTGCTAATGACGCAGATGCGGCTGCACTTGCAGAATTGCATGCAGGTGCTTTTCGCGGCAAGAAAACGGCAGTCCTTCTGACTTTAGGTACCGGAGTGGGCGGCGGTATCATTCTTGACGGTAAACTGTTCAAGGGCGGTCAAGGCCATGGTAATGAAATTGGACATATGATTATTAAACAGGGAGGACCGATATGCACCTGCGGTAATAGGGGCTGCATAGAATCTCTCTGTACCGCAACCTGGCTTATTCAACAGGGAAGAAGGGTGATTGTGGACAATCCTATCGGATTGATTTATGAAAAGGCTGACGGCAACATGAACAACGTCACGGCAAAAATCGTTATTGACAGTGCGAAAGAAGGCGATCCCATCGCCTTGGATATATTTAATACTTTTGTGGATTCGCTAAGCTCTGCAATCACATCAATAGTTGTCTTCCTTGATCCCGAGACAGTCGCACTCGGCGGCGGGGTCAGCCTGGCCGGTGAATTTCTCATAAAGCCGGTCAGAGAGCTGGTTAAGCAGAAATCTTTCTTTAAAACGGATCACGAGGTTGTAGCGGCACAGCTTGGCAATACGGCAGGAATTATCGGTGCAGCCATGTTAGCCGGAAACGAATAATTATTCGTATACGACCTGACCCCCGATCACTGTCATGGCAGACCGAAGGTCTTTAAACGCTGACAGATCACACGCATCAAGCGGGTTTTCATTAAATATAACAAAGTCTGCGTGCTTACCCTTTTCAATTGAACCAAAGCTATTATTTATACCAAGCTGTATTGCGGCATCAATCGTCAGCATATCTATAGCCTCTTCGACATTCTTAGCATTTTTTATACATAACCAATCTGTATTCATCTTGCCGATGGTGCCCGGCGATTCCTTGATATCCTGTCTGAAACTTGTATCCCTCAATTCATCAGGATTGAAGATCTCATCGTGCGCGATGGTAAAGGAACTCTTTCTGTAACCTGCAGCTCTAACAGATTCCAAAGCTTCAATTGCCTCAAAGACAGCATCTTTTCCGACTGCATCGATATGCACATTGAAACCCTTATCTCCGGCTTCCATACAAAGATCATTAAGAACCCGGGTGGATAGAGATCTCCTGTCATCAGTTCTATTGACAACTAACTTTAAAGTATCAAAATTAATTAATCCTTCTAATTCAACGCAATTAGTATTATATTGTGCAAGTTTTCTGATGGCCATAGAAGGATTTACATCGCGGCTTATAAGCAAAGAACCGTAAAATCTTTCTTTTATCATATTTTCATTAAACAAATCTACCATAATATTCTGATAAACTGATGCAAAAAATTCGGGAGCGCCGCAATCAAAGATAGAGGTAAAACCTCTTTCAGCATATTTTTGCATCTCAGCAGGCACTTTTTCGGGTATGGCATCGAAATCAAACGGCTCCAACACGCTCAGCAAATATTGCAGAGTAATCGTTTCAATTTCATCTTCTTCCGCAGCATTTTTAACCATATCCAAAGCATAGTTATTAAACCAGCAATGCAGCCCGCTCATACCGAGTATGATGATTGGTTTATCAACGGATATATTATCAAGACGCTCTCTAATTTTCTCTAACTCCATGTCATTTAATATATTTTCGTCATAACCGTATGCAAAAATAATACGTGATTCGCCGGTTTTGGAAGCGTGGTCAGCAATCTGTGCCAATGTATCTTCTAAATCACCCGATTTTAAATACAGGCAGGAATCAGAAAAAGCATTTAAAACAGGATGTCCGCATGTGTCGATATAGCCCGGGAGCATCACACCTCCCTCCAAGTCCACGTATTCAGTGCCTTTACCTTCAAAATCCATCAATACCTCATAGTCACCGACAGCGATAATACGTCCATCCTTGCAGGCAACGGCTTCAGCCCAGGGCATGTCTGAATCCTGGGTATAGATCCTGCCTCCCATAAAAATAGTATCAGCAGTCTCTTTCTTCTTAAATAAACCAAAAGCCATAAGTTTTCCTCCGTAAATAGTAATTATACCGGTTTATGTATATTAGTATTAGCAAATAGCTTGCCCAACTTCGCGGATTATCGCAAACTTTCATTTATTCTATCATATATGTTTTTAGCGGAAAAGAAACAATTATTGAATCGAAATAATAAAACAGCAGGGGGTATGTAATTTCCCTGCTGCAGTGTCTCTATACGGCATGGTTTCATATGCCGGTGCTTCTTCGCTATCTACGTTTCGGCCTGTCAAATTCAGGGTTGAATGCATAGAAGTTTTTGGAGTCAAGCTTATCCTGAACAATGCGCAAGGCTTCGCCAAAGCGCTGGAAGTGAACAATTTCACGTTCACGGAGGAATCTGATCGGATCTTTGATATCCGGATCGTCTACCAAACGAAGAATGTTATCGTAGGTTGTTCTTGCTTTTTGTTCTGCTGCCATATCCTCCACCAAATCGGTAATAGCATCACCCTTTGAAGCGAAGCATACAGAGGTAAAAGGCATTCCCGAAGCGGCCTGCGGCCACACTCCCGCAGTATGATCGACAAAATAGGTATCAAAGCCGGACTCTTTGATCTGTTCCATGGTCATATTTCTCGTCAGTTGATGTACGATAGCACTGACTATTTCAAGGTGAGCGAGCTCCTCTGTACCGACATCGTTTAAGACACCGATCGCTTCCTTATAAGGCATGGTGTATCTTTGTGATAAATATCGCATGGATGCACCCAATTCGCCATCCGGACCTCCGTACTGCGTAATAATTACTTTAGCCGCTGCGGGGTTTGGACATTTGATTTTAACAGGGTACTGTAATTTCTTTTCATAAGTCCACATTTTTAGGCCTCCATTTCCCAGGGCCATGGCTTCTCGATCCAGGTCCAATTATTTTTCGATAATACCGCATCCATGGTCAACGGGCCGTAGCACCTCGTATATTCATCAATAGCTTCGGCTAACATATCCCGGTAATTATGATAGTAGCATAATGCCTCTTGATCCGTCGGATGGGTATCAAGATAAAGGCCGGCATCATACAATACAAATTCAAGAATTTGTATATTCTTAAACAATTCTTTTTCTGAATTCATTTTAGCACGCACCTCCTCCTAAGAATGGTAAATCCAGTTCGGGGAATATAGTTCCCCGATGCAATGCTTTCTCAGGAGCATAGGTATCGCCCCAGCGCTGCATAGGAACATAGGCCATGCCGAGCGGACATACATCTACGGCATCGCAGGCAGATTCGCTGCATTTGGGCTCATGTGACCGATAGCAATCATAATCCCTGATACCCCTGATCGGCATGCCGACATAAGGCTCCCGATCACACTTGCGCCTGGTTTGGACTTTATTATTATTCAATGTGAGTGATCTCCTTTCATATGTTTATCATTCTATTTTATGACACTGAAATAATAGGGTGCAGAATTTTTTGAAAATGAGCAAGCCATGATTAAAAGCGCCTGCATTACTGCAGGCGCGTAAAAACTTGAGGTGATTATATATTAAATTTTGAAAAGATTTAATGAAGCTAAAGGAGATTAGCAAACATACACTATATAATATGAGACAGTAATCAAAATGTGATTAGATGATTAAAATCCATAATTATATTTTTAGATTCCAGTTATAATTTTACCTATGCCAGCGGGCAGAATGTTAATATGTTTAGATTATCCATCCTTTAACCATACTAATAAGAATTGCATAAACCTGCCATTCAATCAGGATCACAAATAAACGATCTGAATCGAACCGGCGGGATTTTAGATCATAAGGAGGATAAAAACATGCCCGAACAAAATAAGCCCGAAGCAGATAATTCTTTGGGGAACAACAGAAAAATAGATTTTCTTACTTCGGGAGCGGCCTATCAGCTGGCCGACATAACAAAAACCGTCCCTCAATTTGAAGCCATAACGCCCAGATGGCTGACGCGGCTGCTGGAATGGAAGGCATTAGAGAACGGTATTTTCCGATTAAATAAAGTTAAAGAAGAAGGTTCACCTTTAGACCTCCTGAATAAGGAAGTGGGTTATCAATTCATTCCGGAGGGTTATATTGATTATGACTTGGATCCCAGAGAATATATATTGAACCCTATTTCCACGATTGTAAAAATCAGCGCACAGGTATCGGATCTTTATAGCAAACCATTCGATCAAAGTGAGGAGCAGCTACGGTTAAGTGTAGAATGTTTAAAAGAAAGACAGGAGCATGAACTCATCAACAACAATGATTACGGACTGCTTCATAATGCAGCGGACGCACAGAGGGTGCAAACACGAAAAGGATGTCCGACCCCAGATGATATGGATGAGCTCATTGCCCGGGTATGGAAAGAGCCGTCATTTTTTCTGGCGCATCCGAGAGCAATCGCAGCTTTTGGCAGGGAATGTACAAAGAGAGGTGTTCCACCGGTTACGATTACATTGCAGGGAAGCTCTTTTATTACCTGGAGGGGCATACCGCTGATTCCGACTAACAAACTGCTCATTGACGGGCAGCTAAATTCGAAAGGGCAGACGGGGAAAACCAACATTCTCCTCATCAGGACCGGAGAAGAGAAGCAAGGGGTCATAGGACTTTATCAAGAGGGCATCCCCGGTGAACAGTCACAAGGTCTGTCGGTTCGATTTATGGGAATTGATAACCAGGGCATAGGCTCCTATCTGATCCTTCTTTACAGCTCTGCCTGCATTTTGTCTCGTGATGCGGTCGGCGTGCTTGAAAATGTTGAGATTGGAAACTATTATGTTTACTAATAGGTGGGCCTTCCAGGATATCCCCATGATCAGCAATAGAGACTCCTTTCCTGTTCATGCAATACGAAAAAATTTCCCGATTCTTGCGGAAAGAATAAACGGGAAACAATTAGTCTGGTTTGACAACGCAGCCACTACACAAAAACCGTTCTGCGTCATAGAAAGGCTCAACTATTTTTATCAGCATGAAAATTCCAATGTGCACAGGGGGGCGCACGCTTTAGCAGCAAGAGCCACCGATGCATACGAATCGTCGAGAGAAACAGTCAGACGTTTTCTTAATGCATCGTCTTCGAGTGAGATTATTTTCGTTCGCGGAACTACGGAAGCGGTAAACTTAATCGCTCAAACCTATGGAAAACAGAATATTGGAAAAGGAGAAGAAATCCTGATCTCTTATCTTGAGCACCATGCTAATATTGTCCCCTGGCAGCTGCTATGCGAAGAAACCGGCGCTGTTCTTCGAGTCATACCTGTAGACGATTCCGGGCAGATTCTGCTTGACGAATATGAAAAGCTCCTGGGTGAGAAAACTAAACTTGTATCTATAGCTCATATTTCCAACGTACTTGGGACTATTGTACCGATCAGGGACATGGTTAGGCTTGCTCATAAATATGGAGCTAAGATTTTCGTGGATGGCGCACAGGCGGTTTCTCATATCAGTATGGATGTAACGGATTTGGACTGCGATTTTTATGCATTTTCGGGGCACAAGATCTATGGGCCCACAGGAATAGGAGCCCTTTATGTGAAGTCGGAAATCCTGCAGGATATGCATCCGTATCAGAGCGGCGGAAACATGATCGCCGATGTGACCTTTGAAAAAACACGGTATCAAGACGCTCCGATGAGATTTGAGGCGGGGACAGGCAGTATAGGAGATGCAGCCTGCCTGAGGGCCGCGTTGGAATACATCATGTCGATCGGGCTTGCAAAAATCTGCTTATATGAACATACTTTGCTGAAATATGCAGAGAAAAGAATGCTGTCTATTCCCGGGCTTACTATAGTCGGAGCCGCCGAGGAGAAAGCAGCCATAATTTCATTCAATCTGAAAGGGTGCAAAGATACAGAAGTCGGAAAAGAACTTGACAAAGAAGGAATAGCAGTAAGAACAGGTCACCACTGCGCTCAGCCGATCCTTAGAAGGTTTGGACTGGAAAGTACGATCCGAGCGTCCCTCTCATTTTATAACACCCGGGATGAAATCGATGAAATGGTTCGTATCTTAGGACAGCTGCAGAGGACAGAAGGCTATAAGCCCGAATGCCAAAGAGGCATCGGATTCTTATAAATTGCACCGGTAAAAAATGTCGGGCAATTAAACTTGCAATCCCTACAGGCATTGAACTCTATTAAAATTTCCTTGCATAAATTATTTTTTATGGTATACTGGTAAAGCATTGGATTTTGCAGAAGACAAAATAATGCTCTCTGCTCTTTTTTAGAGCCATTTAGTCCATAGGGAGGTGAAAAAATGAACAAATATGAGATTATGTTCATCATTCAGGCAGCGTTAGAAACTGAAAAGAAAGAAGCTGTGATTGAAATGGTGAAGGAAATTATTTCTGCCGATGGTGAAGTAGGAAAAGTAAATGTATGGGGAAATAGAAAGCTTGCATACCCGATCCAGAAAAAAAATGAAGGATACTATGTAGTGATCGAATTTACCGCAAATTCCGAACTTCCAAAAGAGCTTGACAGAAGACTTAAGATTTCCGATTCAATCATCAGACATATCATTATAAACAAAGATCAGAAATAGCAGCAGAAAGGGTGGTATAAAACATGAATAGTGTAGTATTGATCGGAAGATTGACCAAAGACCCTGAGCTAAGATATATTCCTGAAAGCCAGAACGCCGTAGCCACATTTACACTTGCAGTAGACCGGCCTTTCTCAAAAGAAAAGCAGGCGGATTTTATTCGGATCACTGTATTTGGGAAACAGGCGGAAAACTGTGAAAAGTTTTTAGCTAAGGGCAGGCTTACGGCAGTCCAGGGAAGAATTCAGACAGGCAGCTACAAGAATAAAGAGGGTGCTACAGTATATACCACGGATGTCGTTGCGGACAGAGTAGAATTTTTAGATTGGGGCGATAAAGCTGCTTCGGGATCCGGATCCGGATTTGATAAGCAGCAGTCAAAAGGTGCCCCCGATATTCCGGAAGGGTTCCAGGCCTTTGAGGACGATGATGATATACCATTTTAACATATGTTCGCAGATAATTTGTGCGAACTAATAAACAGGAGGTAATAGACCATGATGGACAAGAGACGCGGCGGCATGAGAAGAAAAAAAGTATGTCAGTTCTGTGCCGACAAGACAGAAACCATAGATTATAAAGATGTAGACAAACTCAGAAAATATGTTACTGACAGAGGGAAAATACTTCCCAAGAGAATTACGGGAACTTGTGCTGTTCACCAAAGAGAAGTAACAACAGCGATCAAAAGAGCAAGAATTGTAGCATTATTGCCTTATACCGCTGACTAAACATAATAACATAGCATTAAAAAGAGGGAAGCGAGCAATCGCTTCTTTTTAACTTCTTAAACAGAATTTCACGAATAAAATAGTAAATCCATATAGAAATATCTGCAGTCGTAATATTTCTTCGTGTGTGTTATAATATAGTTTACTTAATTATCCATAATAACTGAAGATAGAAATAGGAGTCAGAATGGGCGATAAATCTATATTAAGCCGTATTTCAACATATTTAGATAAAGCAACCGGCAAAAAGAAAGAATCGATGAAGGCTTATAAAGAGCATATCTTTCAAAGCGTTGATAAAATCATGGATTATTCCAACGCCAATCATCCGTTGCCTTTATGCATGATCGATTCCGGGGGAATGTTCCTCTGGTATAACAATAAATTTGCAGATATTTATCATGAAACAGATATTGTTAACTCGGGGATCACTCGTGTAACAGGGCTGAAGGCTTCAGACTTCTTTACAGAAGATCCGGCAGAGAAGCCGGTTATGGTTACACAAAACGGGAAAACTTATAAGGTCGTATCCTCTTTCCTGGATGAAGATAAAAATAACAGTGCGGTTCTTTACTGGATTGATATGACAAACTATGAATTGGTAAAGACGCTGTATAAAGATGAAAAAAACTGCTATGCATATGTTATCGTTGATAATTATGATGAACTCATTTCATCCTCACCCGATGACAGAAAATCCATCGTAGCGGCGGAAATCGAGAGAACTGTACGGCAGTGGGCGGGAAAAATGTCTGCTTCCGTTACAAGATACCGGAACAGCCAATACTTCATAGTTTTTGAATTTAAACATTTCGAAAAATTGGAAGCGTGCAAGTTTTCTATTTTGGATGAAGTAAGGGAAATTGATACAGATGCAGACTTTCCGGTTTCTTTAAGCATTGGAATAGGAGTTGGGGGTAAGACTCCACAGCAGGGGGATGAATATGCTGCTGCAGCACTTGACCTTGCACTGGGTCGGGGCGGCGATCAGGCAGTAGTGAAAAAGGTCAGCAAAATCGAATATTACGGCGGCAGACTGCAGACCGTAGAAAAAAGGAATAAAGGTAAATCAAGGATCATGGCACATGCCTTGAGGCAGCTGATCGATCAATCTAATCAGGTCATTATTATGGGTCACAAAAAGCCCGATATGGACTCATTCGGCGCCTCAATCGGCGTCAGCAGGATAGCAAGGAACCGGAACAAGCCGGTTTTTGTAATAATTAATTCATATAATGAATCCCTTTCAGATATGTATAATAGAGCTGTAGAGTCAGGAAATTATAACTTCATCGACAATGAAGAGGCTATTAAAATTGTCGATAAGGACACTTTACTGATCGTCCTTGATACCCACCGTACCACTTTTGTGGAATGCCCCGAGCTGCTGTCTATGACAGACAAGCTTGTCATTATAGACCATCATAGAAAAACGGAAGAATTCATTGAGAATGCGACACTCACCTACATGGAAGCATATGCATCCTCTACGTCAGAACTGATTACCGAAATTCTCCAATACAGCGGAGAAAAGAAGGATATAGATAAGTTTGAAGCGGAGGTGCTTCTGGCAGGAATAACAATAGATACGAACCGTTTTGCGAGCAAGGCCGGTGTAAGAACATTTGATGCGGCGTCCTGGCTGCGCAGGATGGGTGCCGATATTGCAAATGTCAGGCAGTTCTTCCAGATAGACATCAACACCCTGAAGCTGAGATCACAGATCGTGTCGAATGCCTTTATACCCATTCCAGGCATAGCTATAACAAGATGTGAAGAGCGTCACTTAGATGTGCAGGTAATAAACTCAATAGCTGCAGATGAAATGCTTAACATTAAAGGCATAAAAGCCAGTTTCGCAGTAGGCGAAAATGAGGAAGGGCATACAGTAATAAGTGCCCGCTCACTGGGTGAAATAAATGTCCAGATGATCATGGAAAAGTTAGGAGGAGGGGGCAACCTTACAAAGGCAGGAGCTCAGCCCGACATCACAACGGACGAGGCTGTAGAGCTCATTATTAAGCAGGTAAAAGAACTTGAAAAAAAATAGGCAGGTTTATAGGAGGACGAAAGATGATCATAATATTGGAAAAGGATGTAAAAGGGGTCGGAAAAGCCGGTGAAGTAGTAAAGGTCAGTGATGGATATGCCAGAAATATGCTGCTTCCTCGCGGTCTTGCAAAAGAAGCGACAGAAGGAAATGTAAGAAACCTTGAAAAGCAGAAAGCGATTCAGGAGGAACAACATCAAAATGAACTTGCTGAGGCGAAAAAATTAGCCGAAAAAATAGGATCGCTTAAAGTTGAGGTTGTAACAAAATCAGGAGAAGGCGGAAGGCTATTCGGCTCAATTACCTCGAAGGATATTGCCGATGCTCTTTTGGAACAGCATAAGATAAGTACAGACAAGAGGAAAATTATACTGGAGAGTCCGATCAAACAAACCGGAGACTACGAACTTGACATAAAAATATATCCGGAAGTCACTGCAAAGCTGAAAGTCACGGTAATGGTATAACGAGGATAAATTATGAGTCAATATGAAAGAATCCCGCCTCATAACAATGATGCGGAAAAATCCGTGATTGGTTCCGTCCTTCTGGACAAGGATGCACTTTATGAGGTGCTGGAGATCTTAAAACCGGAAGACTTCTACAGTGAAATGCACAGGGAGATCTATTCCGCAATAATAGAATTATACAGGAAAAGCCAGCCTGTTGATATCCTGACAGTATCAGATGAGTTGAAAAAGCGCAAGTCTCTTGAGATGGTAGGCGGCAGAGCATACATAGCATTACTATCTACAGGAGTTCCTTCAACCTCGAACGCGGGAGGATATGCAAAAATAATTGCGGAAAAAGCAGAACTTCGAAAGCTGATCGGAGCATCCTCAAACATTATTGAAAAAGCTTATCAAGAAAAGATGGAAGCTGCCGAGGTGCTGGATTTTGCCGAAAGAGAGATTTTTGAAATCGCACAGTCAAGGCAGTCAAAAGACTATCAGCTGATCAAGGATGTCTTATGGAACAATATTGCAAAAATTGATGAAATGTCAAAGATGGAAGGCAATATCACAGGGTTAACCACAGGGTTTATAGATCTGGATTCAAGAACTTCCGGAATGCAAAAATCAGATCTTATTATGTTGGCGGCGAGGCCGAGCATGGGGAAAACTGCATTTGCCCTGAATATAGCTCAACAAGCCGCAATTAAGGGAAAAGCAAAGGTTCTGATTTTCAGCCTGGAAATGTCGCAGGAGCAGTTGGGTCAAAGAATGCTCAGCATGGAATCAAGAATCGAACTGCAGAAACTTAAAACGGGAAATTTGGAACGTAAGGATTGGGATCAAATACATATAGCCCTGGACACTCTTTCCAGAACCGGCATTTATATAGACGATACGCCGGGTGTAACGCCGATGGAGATCAAGAATAAGTGCAGGAGACTTAAGGCGGAAAAAGGACTGGATCTTGTTGTAATAGATTATCTTCAATTAATGGCTTTTGAAGGAAGAACGGAAAGCAGACAACAGGAAATTACAGCGATATCAAGATTTTTAAAGCAGCTGGCCAGAGAAATGGACTGCCCGGTACTCGTATTATCTCAGTTATCGCGTGCACCCGAACAGAGAGCTGACCACCGTCCGATCCTGTCGGACCTGCGTGAATCAGGTTCTATCGAACAGGATGCAGACATCGTCATATTTTTATATCGGGATGAATATTACAACCCCGAAACTACAGATAAGCCGAACATATGTGAAGTCAATATTGCAAAACAGAGAAGCGGTCCGACAGGAAGTCTGGAACTTACCTGGCTCGGAAAATATACCAGATTTGTTGATAAAAGTCATATAAGTGAAAGATAAAATGATGAGAATGTATTAAGAGGTATGGTTATGAAAATTGATGAAAA
>CAYLLJ010000001.1:190009-190302 GCA_964384725.1 uncultured Oscillospiraceae bacterium
GACAGACATCCTTCTTCGTCATGGGCTAAACTGTCTCGGGTGCCCAGGTGCAAGAAACGAGATCCTCAGAGAAGCTGCAGAAGGACACGGCTTAAGTATCGAAAAATTGGTGGAAGATCTAAATCAGTTTTTAACGGACAAATAATTACTTAAGGATTATAAATATGAACTATAGAAGAGAAATAACGAAGGATGTCTATTTACGAGACACAAATGTTGAAAATATATTTATCAATGAATACATGACCCAGGCCCCCGGCGGCACCTATCACGGCATGCTGAAGGACAGCTAC
>CAYLLJ010000001.1:190312-191332 GCA_964384725.1 uncultured Oscillospiraceae bacterium
CCCAGGCCCCCGGCGATTATGTCAAGGTATTTCTGTTTGCTTTGATGTATTCCGATTTTGAAATGCGCATGAACAATGAGACAATCGCAAAACAACTGGGTATGGAGGACGAAGACGTCCTGAAAGCATGGACATACTGGGAAAAGATGGGTATAATCCGAAAGCACTATTCGAAAACAAACGACAAATTTCACTATCAGGTCGAGTTTTTGAATCTCAAAGAGCTTGCATACGGAAAAAAGCAGAAGGCACGCAAACAGGAGGCCAAAGTACCGGATAACTTGAAAGGTCTTATGGATAATGATGATATCAAGGACATGTACGGCAAGATCGAACAGATTACAGGAAGGCTTTTCGAGGGTAAGGAACCTGCGGAAATCCTATCCTGGATCACTGATTACAATGCGACTCCGGAAATGATCATCCATGCATATTCATACTGTGTAAAGAAAAAGAACCACAGCAACCATAAATACGTAGCAGCTATCGTTAAGGAATGGGTGAATAGAGGACTTAAGACCATTGATCAGATTGAGGATTATCTTGAAGAGACAGACAATCGTCATTACCTGTATAAAAGGATTCTTCGTGCACTGGGTTTTTTGCGCAACGCAACAGAAGAAGAAAAACGAATCATGGATACCTGGTTTGATCAGATGGGCTTTAATATCGACAAAGTGCTTGATGCATGCAAGAAGACAACAGGCATATCGAATCCGAACATCAATTATATTAACAGCGTCTTAAAAGCATGGAGCAGCGGGCAGGAGAGAACTTCACGGCATGCGGATGATTCAAAAGGAAGTTCCGGTATCATCTCAAGAGTAATGAATCATTATGAAGAACTCAGGGCGAAGCATGCAGCGGAGGCGGAAGAAAGACGCCGGGAAGTTTACGAAAAAATTCCCAGAGTGCGTGAAATTGAAGAGGAAACCCGAGATATTGGGCTGCAGATTTCAAAAGTCATGCTCTCCGGTGAGGCTGATGTAAAGAGCAGAATCAAATCTATGAAGGGAAGGG
>CAYLLJ010000001.1:191342-205495 GCA_964384725.1 uncultured Oscillospiraceae bacterium
AAGGGTGGACCGCCTGAATGAAGAGAAGGCTTACCTCATGACAGAAAATAATTTTACAATAGGATATATGGACATATTGTATGATTGTGATCTTTGCAGCGATACCGGAACACAAGATACAGGTGAACGCTGTATCTGTTTTGCAGAGAAAATGGAGAACATTCAAAATATTGATTGAAAAAACTCGAAATTAAGGATATAATGCTATTGGCTTAGTAATAACAACTCGGTTACATATGAAAACATCCCACGCGAGGTGGTTGGGGGAAACATATGAAGAAGACCAGCAATCATATCATAGATAAATTATATCGCTTAAAAAAAGACAAGGTTTCGGGAAATTTAAATAGGTTTAATAATGTAGACCAGAATACATCAAACAGGGATATAAGTGATACTTGTATCCCTACTTCGAGTGTGGATCGATCCGGATTGAACATAGAGCAGGCAAAGGCCGAAATCGACAAATTGATCAACGAGAAGCTTGATAACATTTCTACTTTGCAATTTATCGAACCGGAAATAGATGCAATGGAAAGAGAAAGACGAAAGGTCAATGCAGAGAAGCGCATTGCCGATAGAAGAAATAAAAAAAGGGAAAGCAAAACTGTCAATACTTCGCTTGATTCATCAATAGACAAGGTATTTGTGTTTTATGGAATAAATAAAACCGGATTGGTAAAAATATGCCATAAGATTCAACAGAAAACCGGTGGCTTTATGATTAATAAGACAAAACACTTGTCGAATAAAGGTTCAGTCTGGGTTAACCAGAGGCTCGTACCGCTGTTTCAGCGAATTGAGGCGAAACTCGGACTGAAAAAGAAAGAAGAAGGTGCATCCGTTAAGATGTATCTCTTTATTGATTCTATAGATAAAATGAGTGAAAAAGCAGACAGTCATAGGAATATCCTTATTAAAAACGTATACCGCCATATTGTTCGTATACGAAAGTTTTGCAGGGGAAACAAAAAGAAGGTTTTGGTTGGGTTCGGTGCAGGGGTTGCCGTGTATGCCGCGATCACAATAATGATCGGAGGATTGACTGCCTATGAATATATCTATAACGGAAAGGTTCTGGGTATTGCTAAGAATCAGGAAGATGTTAATAAAATCGTCGACATTATCGGTGACAAGCTAAGTTATCAATATAATGCAGAGATTACCATCGACAAAGAGAAAGATATCCGTTTCAAAAAGATTTTAGGATTTAATCAGGATATCGACAGCAAAGAGGATATACTCAACAGGCTGACCTATATGAGAGACATGAAGGCAAACGGTCATGGAATTTATGTTGATGGGAAGTTAGTGACAATTCTCGAAAGCAAAGAGTCGGCAGAGAATGTATTGAATGAAATAAAAGGTACTTATATCAAACAGGATTCCGGTATTGAATATAAAAGGACAGGCTTTGCCGAAAGCGTAGAAATCAAAGATATTGAAACTAAATTAGGAAACATACAAAAGAAGGATAATGCACTGGATTATTTAATGACCGGAGCAATTGAGGAAAAAATTCACGTTGTCCAGTCTGGAGAGACTTTTTCAGAGATTTCCAAGATGTACGGTTTGAAACAAAGTGAGCTGCAAAACTCCAATCCAAGTGTTGTGCCGGAAAAACTGAAAATTGGTCAGGAGATATGCCTTAACCAGATTGTGCCGCTTGTAACTGTGCAAACAACCGAGATTGCACAGTACAAAGAGGCAATTCCATATGAAATAGCCTATGAGAATACAGGCAGTCTTTATAAGAATGAACAGACGGTGAAATCCAAGGGCACCAATGGGGAAAAGGATGTTGTAGCTGAGATAGTAAGAAATAACGGAATCGAAGTAAGCAGAAAAGAAATTAGTACAACAATATTATCTCAGCCTGTATCACAGGTAGTGCTTGTCGGTACGAAAGAGCCGCCTCCATTAATCGGTACAGGAAATTTTGTCTATCCTGTCAGAGGAACCTTGACCTCACGATATGGAACCAGATGGGGAAGACTTCACTCAGGAATAGATCTGGCAGCGCCCATCGGAACGAAAATTAAGGCGTCTGACGGCGGAGAGGTGACATTTTCAGGATATAATGGTTCTCTGGGCTATATGGTAGCCATAGATCACGGCGGAGGCAGAGTGACCTGGTACGGACACTGCAGCAAGCTGTATGTTAAAAAAGGAGAAAGGGTTTATCAAGGCCAGCACATCGCCAATGTCGGAAACACAGGGAGAAGTACCGGCCCGCATCTTCATTTTGAAGTACACATCAACGGAAAAGCGAAAAACCCATTAAATTATCTATAAGAAACAGGGGCGATGATGTATTGCCTCGCCTCATAGATTTAGAAACATCTTATAATTCAAGAGACCGCAGCCTTGAGCATCGCGGTCTTCTTTGCCCAGTGGCAGTGCATCCCTGAGCAGGATTTGTTTTACCTGCGCCGGAGTTAAACACGGATTTTTTGCATAAAGGCAGGCAGCTACACCGCTTACAACAGGAGCCGCCATAGAGGTACCGGACTGAACGGCATAGCCCTTTAGATTTTTTCCGTCCAAGGAATAGACGTCTACCCCGGGAGCAAGCAGATCGGGCTTGGCATCACCTGCAAAAGTAGGTCCCCGGCTTGAAAAACGTGCAACTCTGATTTCGCCGTCTGCATCACATCGAGTCATGTCGGCAGCACCAACGGTGATTACCATAGGGCTTATCCCCGGAGAATTAATCGTGAACCTGCCCGGGCCGTTGTTGCCGGCAGCGGTAACAACACTGTACCCGCATCGGACCGCAGCATTTGCGCCTTTAACCAAAGAATCATCATTTAGCGGCGGTTCTACCTTGATACCGAGAGACAAATTTATTACACGAATGTTATAACGCGATCCGTTGTTGACGATCCACTGGAGAGCCGCCAAAATATCTGATTCAGTACCGTTACCCGAATCATCCAGTGCTTTTATGGCTATTATATTTGCACAGGGAGCGGTACCGGTATATTTGCAGGATGTATAGCCGTTACCGGCAATTATTCCCGCAACATGTGTACCGTGGCCGTCATCATCATATGGTATTTCCTTATTTGACAGCAGATCTTTGAAAACAGTAATTCTATTATTAGGTTTGATCAAGTCATAATGGGGCGCAACACCGGTATCAATGACTGCCACACCGACTCCTTTACCTCTTTCAGTGCTTCCGTAAATCCTTTCCGTATTCTCTTCAAAATTTTCGCAGGTTGCCCGCACAGACCTTGCTTTCGGAAATATAGGTGTTTTTGAAACTATGGCATCCTCACTGATAGAACCAATCATATTATTTTTTGCTAACTTATCTATTTTTTCTTTTGGAATTTCGACTGAAACAGCATTGATGAATGGCAGTTCATATTTGATTTGCCCGTAATTTTCAAGAATGCAGTCTCTTATCTCGTTAACTGTACATTTTAAATATATAATAACCGGGGTCATTTCCCCATCGTTTAAATACATTGTGATCACTTCCCTCGCCACATAATATGAATAAAGGCTTGGGCAAGGTGAGCACATCAGGGAGTATGAAACCGTAAGATGGAAAATAAAAGACAATGTTGAGAAAACAGAGAAAAAATGGTTTTTTGACGAATGCGATTTTTTTTGATATAATAATCAAGCCGTTTTAATGCAGGATCGGCACAAGGAGGGGGATTTTTATGTTATCTAAAAAAGTCTTGATTATTGAAGATGAAAAATCCATATCAGATATAATAAAGTTTAATTTATCTAAAGAGGGTTTTGAAGTTGAGACATCATATGACGGACAAGATGGGCTGACGAAAGCCCTGTCGATAAAACCCGATTTGATTTTACTGGATGTTATGCTTCCTCTTATAGACGGTTTCCAGGTGTGCAAAAAGATTAGAGAGACAAGCTCAATTCCAATTCTCATGCTGACAGCCAAGGAGGAAGAAGTGGATAAGGTGCTTGGCCTTGAACTTGGTGCTGATGATTATATTACAAAACCATTCGGGATGAGAGAACTGATCGCAAGAATCAAAGCAAATATCCGCAGAACTGATCTAATGACAAACCTGCAGGACGTTCCGTCAAATGTTCGGGATTTTGGAAATCTTGCTATCGATTTAAATCGTTATGAAGTAAGAAAGAATGAAATAGCATTGGAGCTTACTTTGCGGGAGTTTGAACTTCTGAAATATCTTGCGGAACGTGAGAATAAAGTGTTTTCCAGAGAGCAGCTCCTGGAAGAAGTCTGGGGATATGAGTATTACGGAGATATCCGTACGGTAGATGTAACGGTTAGAAGATTGAGGGAAAAACTTGAAGATGATTCCAGCGATCCAAAATATATCATGACTAAAAGAGGGATAGGATATTACTTCAGGAGGCCGTAAAGGGTTATGATTGGGAAAAAGAGATGGTCAGGTATAAGATGGAAAATCGTATTTATATACTTTCTTCTCGTCTTTATCGCAACTACGATAATCGGAGTTTTTATTATGAACCAGTTAGAGGCGTATTATAAAAACTCTATTCGGGATAACATGTCAGATCTGGTCCTGGAAAGTACACTGCTATCTTCCTTTACAGAGTATGATGACTTAATGAGCTATCAGGAAAACATTCAATCAAATGTTGTAAATTGGTCAAAAGGGATTCAGCAGGAAATATTCGTCGTTGATGATGATTTTACAATAATCGCTTCCAATAATGAAAAGCTGGTATTGAAGAGTGCCGTCAAATTGCTGGATCATAGCATTATCCTCAAAGGATTCAATGGTGAAATTGCTGAAGCAGACGGAATTGTACAGCAGCAGAATAAAGATCTTCCGGTCAAGAACATGGTATTTCCTATCGGAGAAGAAGATGATATAAAAGGTGTCCTTTATCTCAGAGAGGACATGACAAGTGTTTACGATACAATAGATCAATCAAAGATTATTTTTGTGCGGGCAATGGTCATTGCTCTAATCATAACGGTTGTACTTGGTTTTTTTATCGCACGAAGCATAACTGTCCCAATCAACGACGTAACAGAGAAAGCAGAAAAAATGGCACGGGGAGATTTCAGCCAGGAGGTAAGCGTCAAATCCGACGATGAAATCGGACGTCTGGCAGAAATGTTCAACCTGCTAAGAAAACAGCTCAACTTAACGCTATCTGAGATTTCAAATGAAAAAAGCAAACTTGAGACCATTTTGCAGTATATGGCCGATGGTTTGATTGCCATTGATTTATCAGGTCATATCATTCATGCAAATCCGGCGGCAATGGAGATGTTGAATGTCACCGAAGAGGATAAGGAAAATAAGCATTACGATGATATAATCAGAGACTACAATGAAAACCTGACCTTTGACAAACTAAGAGATAATTGCAAGGACGGAGGAGCCGCTGATATTTTTACTTATAGCGGCTCAATATTTGCGGTGAGATATGACAGGTTTAAAGATGAAAATGCTCAGGATGTCGGAATAATCATGATCCTTCAGGATATAACAGAGAGACAAAAGCTGGAAAACATGCAAATGGATTTTGTGGCAAACGTATCTCACGAGTTAAAAACACCGCTTACCACAATAAAAAGCTATACGGAAACATTGCTTTGCGGGCAGGTTGATGATAACGAAACAAGCAATCAATTCCTGCAGATAATTGATGTGGAAACAGACCGCATGAATCGGCTTGTGAAAGATCTGCTTCAGCTTTCCAGATTGGATTACAAACAGGAGAACTGGAACAAAAAGGAAGGTAATCTGATCAGCCTGCTTAAGTCAGTCGTGGCAAAGGTTGAAATAACGGCGAAACAAAATAATCAGCATTTGAATTGTATTTTTGATGACAATAAAAGGATCATGTCGGTAATTGACAGGGATGGAATCGAGCAGGTGCTGATGAATATACTCACCAATGCGATAAAATATACACAGGAAGGCGGACGTATTGATATCGATGCGTTACATGCCGGAAAAAATGCGCTTATCATAATTACCGACAATGGAATAGGCATTCCGGAAAAGGAACTCTCCCGAGTATTCGAACGATTTTTCAGAGTGGATAAAGCCCGCTCCAGAGCAATGGGTGGTACGGGATTAGGTCTGGCCATATCAAAACAGATTGTAGAAGAACATAAAGGGAGCATTGAGCTCGATAGTAAAGAAGGGAGAGGAACAAGAGTAACCATCTCTTTGCCCATGTCTAACACCAGAGGAAAACGTAATATAGAGTGAATAATTGAGCACCCCCGATAATATATTAAAAAGGGGTGTTTTTTATGGATACACATGTTGTTAACATTGATAATAGAGAAAGAGTTTCCGTGACAGAAGTCATCGATATTGAAAGCTTCAACGAGGAAATTATCCTGATGATTTTGAAAAATGGCGGACTGATTATCAAGGGGGAGAATCTTCATATCCAGAAATTGGATCTGGAGGAGGGAAAAGTCTTGATATCAGGAGCGATCAGCTCTGCGGTTTATACGGAAAAGAAGGACCGCCAGGAAAAGGGCTTCCTTAAAAAGATTTTAAAATGAATCCTTCAGTCAATCCGCTGATTATTGATCAATCCTTCGAATTTGTAATAATGCTATTTGCAGGGATGACTATAATGCTGTTTCATGATATTTACATCAGAATAAGAAGCAGATTAAAGTCGGGAAAAACTATAGCATTTATTCAGGATATACTTTTTTGGCTGTTTGCAGCCATAGTGACCTCTTCATTTTTGTATTACTGCAGCTATGGGAGACTAAGCATCCATGCGCTTATTGCATTTGGGGCCGGGGCTATATTGTGGAAAAAATTCTTTTGTGGTACAATAAGCTAGAAAATCACAACTAAAAGATCGGCGACAGGTGATCTTCTTATGTTTAAGAAAAAAAAACGGCGCAGCAGAGAATACAAGAATAACAGCCAAGTTATAGATATTGAAAAGGCAAGACAGGAACGAAAGAGAAAAAGAGACGAGGCTGCAAATAAAAAGAACAAAAGTAAAAAAACAAAACGCACCGTAACAGAACGGCAGGCAGGGAAAAAGGCCCGCCGCAGATGGGTGTACTTTTTTATTGCCTTTATCATTTCAGTAATAATAGGAGCATCGATTTTTAATATTGTCAGCTTAAAGCTTACTGAAGCAAACACCCTAAAGGAACAGAGTGAATTGCTGGAGCAGAAGGCACGGCTCGAATCGGTCTATTCCAAGATCAACAATCCTGAATATATTGAACAGCAGGCCAGACAGCAGCTTAAAATGATAAAACCGGAAGAGATCCTGTATGTAATGCCTGAAAAGAGCGATCATGCATCAGAGGGCGGAATCGTACCGAATTAGGAGAACTTATGATTAAAGAAATCATCGTTGTAGAAGGTAGAGATGACGAAGCGGCCGTAAAAAGAGCAGTAGAAGCAGAAACTATCGCAACGCACGGCTTTGGCATCAGACAAGAAACCTTTGCGCGAATTGAAAAGGCGTATGCCGAGAATGGGATCATTATTTTTACCGATCCGGACTTTGCGGGAGAAAAAATAAGAAAAAGACTTGCCGAACGCTTTCCCAAGGGAAAGCATGCTTTTTTACCTAAAGAAGAAGCACTGAAAGACGGAGACATAGGAATTGAAAATGCTGCCCCGGAAATGATTCGAGAAGCACTGAAGAAGGCGCGGCCGTCTATTGTAAATAAACGATGCGAGTTTCAGCGGGAGGATTTGATAAAGTACGAGCTTTCAGGCACTTCAGGTGCCGCTGAAAAAAGGGATAAAATAGGAAACCTATTGGGTATAGGATACGGGAACAGTAAGGTTTTCCTTAACAGGCTTAATCAATACGGAATTGAACGCGAAGAATTCATTGATGCTATCAATAAAATGGACAAGTTAAATGAGTCAGAAAAGTAATATAAAAAACAGAAGGAACAAAGATGAAACTGTATTCACCGGCAACAATAAATGAAATAAAAAGAAAGTATGGCTTTAGACTCTCTAAAAGCTTAGGACAGAATTTCATGACCGATAAGAACATAATTGATAAAATTATTGAAGGATCGATGATAGGAGAAAGTGATCTTGTTATAGAAATCGGACCGGGAATCGGCGTTCTTACCGCTGCGGCGGCTGAAAAGGCAGCCAAGGTTGTTGCTATAGAAATTGACAGTAATCTGATTCCGATTTTAGGGGAAACGCTCAGCGATTATGGCAATATTGAAATTATTAACATTGATGTATTAAAGACGGATCTAAATAAGATATCGGAACAAAACAAGGAAATAAACGGTCAAATGATAGGCGGTGTTAAAATACTGGGGAATCTTCCTTATTACATCACAACACCTATCATTATGAAAATACTCGAAGACAGGGTGGCAGCGGACAGCATCACGGTTATGCTGCAAAAGGAGGTTGCGGACCGGATACAAGCTGAGCCGGGAAGCAAAATATACGGGGCACTTTCTGTAGCCGTGCAGTATTATTGCACGGTAACGCATGTGGCAAATGCACCTAAAGAAATTTTCATACCGCGTCCCAAAGTTGACTCTACAGTGATACGGCTGGATATAAGAAAAGAAAAACCTGTTCAGCTTTATGATGAAGACGTTTTTTTTGCAATAGTGAAATCAGGCTTTGGACAGCGGAGAAAGACCCTCTTAAATTCATTGACAGGAATTTACGGATTGACGAAGGATGAAGTCGCATCCATAATAAATATTGCCGGTATCGACCCCGGCCGAAGGGCGGAGACGCTTAATATTCAGGAATTTGCAGCATTGGCAAACACTATGAAGCTGCGAAATTAACTAACTGGAGGTAAAATAACTATAATGAGATCCTTTTTCGAAAGATATCTGCATAACTCAATCGCATTATGCGTGGTATTGTCATTAATCATAAATATTATAATTGAATCGGCGAGCAGGAAATCGATTTTAGAATGTCTGAACTATTTTTTGGAATCCCCAATGACATTCATATATAATACATTTATAATCTTCGTTACTTTTTCCATCGCGTACCTTGTAAAGAGAAGAATATTTGTATATGTGATGGTATCCATCTTCTGGCTTTCTGTCGGGATAACAAATGGCGTGATTTTGAGTTACAGGACAACACCGTTCACGGTAACAGACCTGGCGCTGCTTGAAACGGTCATATCTATTATTCCAAATTATCTCAGTACGGTGCAGATAGTTCTTGTGGCAGCCGGCGGTATTCTGATCATAGCGATATTGACTCTTGTTTTTATCTTTATGCCTAAACATAAACAAAAAATTAACTACAAAAAAAGCATTGCCGGTATTTTATTGTTGGCGCTTCTTATGTCCGGATATACCAATCTTGCTATCAGTCAGAATTGGGTATCCATATACTTCGGCAATTTAGGATATGCGTACAGGGATTATGGCTTTCCTTACTGCTTTGTAAACACCTGGTTAAATACAGGGATTTCGGCTCCACAGGCTTATTCCGCTGACAAAATCCTTGAAACATTTACACCGGAAGAATTAAAGGAGTTTAATGATGAAGATCAAATTCCGGTAAGTATCAGCAAAAACCAAAAACCAAATGTAATCATGCTCCAAATGGAATCCTTTTTTGATCCGACACACGTGGAAGATCTCTCCTTTTCTGAAGATCCGATTCCCAATTTCCGCAAATTAAAAGAAAAGTATTCCTCAGGGTTTTTGACAGTACCATCCATTGGAGCAGGAACGGCAAATACTGAGTTTGAGGTGTTGTCCGGAATGAGGGTGCGATTCTTCGGACCCGGAGAGTACCCATATAAATCAGTATTAAAGGATAACACATGCGAGACCATCGCATTTAATCTTAAACGGCTGGGATATGGCACCCACGCTATACATAACCATAGAGGGGCTTTTTATGGCAGAAATAAGGTTTTCCCAAATTTAGGATTTGACACATTTACTTCATTGGAATATATGAACAATGTATTGAGGACTCCCAAGAACTGGGCTAAGGACGGAGTCCTTACAGGTGAGATTATCGCCGCTCTAAAATCTACAGAAGGTCAGGATCTGGTCTATACCATTTCTGTACAGGGCCATGGACAGTATCCGACAAAACAAATAATAGAAAATCCGAAAATTACGATGTCGGGCATTGAGGTGGAAAAAGAGGCACTTGCTTTTGAATACTATATTCAGCAGATTCATGAAATGGATGAATTTCTCGGAGAGCTGGTAATAGCATTGGAAAAAAATGATGAGGACACAGTGCTTGTTATATTTGGCGATCATCTTCCAAGCCTGGATATTGATGACATTGAACTTGTTAATAAAACAGTATATCAAACGGAATACGTGATATGGGACAACCTTGGACTCAAAAAGAAGAATAAAGATTTATATTCATACCAGCTCAGCGCAGAAGTATTGGACCGCATTAATATTGATGAAGGATTGCTAACAAAGTATCATCAGAACCACAGCGAGGATCTAAATTATCTGGTTGACCTTAAGGCACTCCAATATGATATGCTATATGGAAAAAAGTACGTTTACGGCGGAAGCAACCCTTATGAACCTACCGCGATGCGAATGGGCGTTAAGGAAATAAAAGTAGAAGATGTAGTTGAGATCGGCAATAAATACTATATCAAGGGTAAGAATTTTACCCCCTACAGCAAAATATCCATCGGTGATGAAGTGCTTGACACCATATTCTTGGGGTCGACAGTTCTTGGTCTGCTTGAAGAGGTAAATCCTAATGATGTTTCCAAAATGAAGGTTAGCCAGGTCGAAAAGAACAAGGAGATTCTGAGTACAACGGAATAATTAATGTGCAGAAGGTATAATCATGGCAGAAGGTATAATCATGGAAGAAGACAAAGTCAGACAAATAATTCATTATGTTTATATCGTTAAATGTGCTGACAATACGCTATACACCGGATGGACCACGGATCTGGCGGGCAGGATAAAAGCACATAACTGCGGCAAGGGAGCAAAATACACCAAAGGAAGAGGCCCTGTGATACTTTGTTACAGTGAATCTTTTGAAACCATGGGCGAAGCCTTAAAACGCGAAAGACAGATTAAGAAGCTGAATAGGGCAAAAAAGCTCAAGATTATTAATGGATTACAGGAAAAAACACCAATAGTTATTTAGGGAGGTATAAATAAATGAGAAAAATTGTAACGACTAATACAGCTCCGGCAGCTATCGGTCCTTATTCACAAGGAAACATTTTTGGAAATCTGATTTTTACTTCGGGACAAATTTCTGTAGATCCGGAAACAGGTAACATCGTCGGAACGACTATCGAAGAGCAAACGGAGCAGGTGTTGAAAAATGTAAGGGCGATCCTTGAGGAAGCGGGAAGCTCTATGAACAATGTCCTTAAGACGACAGTGTTTATGAAAAATATGAATGACTTTACCGCTATGAATGCGATCTATGCAAAACATTTCTTAGAGGGAGCTTATCCTTCACGCTCTGCAGTAGAAGTTGCCCGTCTTCCCAAAGATGTACTGGTAGAAATAGAAACCATAGCATACTTGAATATATAGCGAAACCAACAGCACGGAGTAGTGAATTAATGACAAATAACATGAAACTTTTGACGAGGATTCTTATTTTACTCGTATTAATGGTGGCCGGTGCATGGCTAAACAATATGACAGCAGATTCTTATTATAAAGCAAACGAGGCAATTTTAGGGTCGTTTTACATTATGCCGATTGCAAATTATGCGGTTTATCTGCTAATTGGAATAACTCTTGGATCCGTAGCAAATCCAAGATTTACAAAGAAAAAGTGGATCTATTTGATCCCAATTATTATCTTTGCGGTAATAGGATCCCTATTGTTTTTATATCCGGTGCTGCATTTAGGAGCCTGGCCATTCGGCATTGGAAATGCACTGCTTGAATTCTCGAACCTTTCCTGGACAATAGCAGGATTTTTCTTAAACTTAATATTACGATAATGCAAATACATATTGCAGATAATCCCCTTAGGACGTTATAGCAAATCAAAATACTTCTTAAAGATGAATTATAAATGGCCAAAAGGGATTTTATGCGATTAAATGTCGAAAAATGATGTAAGATTATGGCACAATACATCATTGTTTTGCGATATTCTATAATAAAGGCATTTCAATATTGAAGCGGGTGTAAATTCTTGGCTTAAGTTAAGGGCTAAGAATCAGGGTTTTTTCAGGGATTTTACTAATATGATCAGGGGGGAATATGTCGAAAAGAGGACGGTTAAAAATTTATTTTGGCTATTCGCAAGGAGTAGGGAAAACTTACAGGATGCTTAAAGATGCTCATGAGCAGGCGAGAAGAGGTGCGGATATAGTAATCGGATATATGGCTGACCATTCAGGCGCTGAAACAATGGAGCTGACTGAAGGGCTGGAAGTTTTGCCGCATAAGATTATTGCCGGAAGCAAGGGCAAGGGCACGTTCACGGAATTTCATCTGGAGGGAGCATTATTCCGCAGACCTCAGATTATTTTGATCGATGAAATGGCTCATACGAATGCTGCCGGTTCGAAACACGAAAAACGATATCAGGACATAGAAGAATTGTTGTCTGCCGGAATCGATGTATATACTACGGTTAATGCTCAACAAATCGAGAGTCTAAGCAAAACTGCAGCTGAAACATTGAATATGCCTTTAACGGAACAGATACCCGATTATATATTTGACTGTGCAGAAAGTGTGGAATTGATTGACCCGGAACCGGAAGAACTTATTAATAGATACCGGGAGGGCAAGATCTTTAGCACAGATCAGATAGAGAATATTGGTAAAGAAGCATTTGAGAAGAATAATCTGGACAAACTGAGGGAAATGTCTATCAAGAAAACCACAGATAGAATAAATCAAATTCGTGAATGGATTTGAGAGTTTATGAAGATTGAGTTAATACTATTAAAAAATTATTATTTAATAGCTTGATTTAAAAAGGCTGTGCATATATGCACAGTCTTTTACTAAAATAAGAAATATCATCCTTTTTTTATTTATATTCTATAAATCGGCAAATCGACTGCGTTATTCTATAAATCGGCAAATCGACTGCGTTATTCTATAATGAATAGCAGTTGACAGGGCGATAGCAAAAAGTTACAGTTTGTTAAGATGACAGATTTTCATCGTCTAAACAAGCGAAGGAGAGTGCGTACATGGCAATTTTGCGGACGGAACATCTATCAAAGAGTTATCAGATGGGTGAGATTGAAGTAAAGGCGCTTCAGGACACGACTTTTGAAATACAAGAAGGAGAATTCGTTGTGATTCTGGGGCCCAGCGGTTCGGGGAAGAGCACACTTTTAAATATCATCGGCGGTATGGATACGCCCACAGGAGGCAAAGTATTCCTCCGTAACGAAGAAATCACCGCTTACAATGAACGGCAGCTGACAGAATACCGACGCAATAAGGTAGGATTTATCTTTCAGTTCTATAACATAATGGCTAACCTGACTGCGGAGGAAAATGTGGAATTAGCGGTTGAGATCTCACAGGATCCGTTGCCTATCGACGAAATACTTGAAGCAGTAGGCCTTTCTGACAGAAAGGATCATTTCCCTTCACAAATGAGCGGCGGTGAACAGCAAAGAGTCTCTATCGCAAGAGCTGTGGCGAAGAACCCTGAGATTTTGCTCTGTGATGAGCCGACGGGCGCACTTGACTTTCAAACAGGAATCACCATCTTAAAGCTTCTTCAAAAAGTGAACCGCGAAATGGGCAAGACAGTCATCGTAATTACGCATAATGCGGATATAGCCTACATGGCTGATCGTGTCATAAAAATGAGAAGCGGCGGGATCATCGAAGATAAAATCAATGAAAATCCCGCGGATGTAGAGGATATCAAATGGTAAGATACCAACATATATTCAGATTTCATAAAATTGATATGATGCTGATTCGAATGATCGGGAACTCAAAAAGCCAGTTTGTTGCGATACTGACAATTATCATAATGGGCATTGCAGTGTATACCGCTTTGAATATGACATCTGTCAATATGAACAATACCGTTGAAACATATTACAGAGAAAATAATTTTGCCGATTTGTTCCTGCAGACTGCTGCCGTTCCGGGTCGGGAAGCAGAACGCCTTAGAAGCCTTGACGGAGTGAAGGAGGCAATGGGCAGAGTCACGATGGATGTGCCTATGGTGACAGAAAACGAG
>CAYLLJ010000001.1:205505-209818 GCA_964384725.1 uncultured Oscillospiraceae bacterium
ACGAGAAGGAAAGAGTTAATCTCCGGTTGATAACGACTACAGGAGCTGATAATGAGCTCAATCGGTCTACGTTAATAAAAGGGAAAATGATAGACACAGCCGGCAACGAAGCTCTGCTTATTGAGCAGTTTGCCAAAGCAAGGGGTATAGATGTCGGAGACAGCATTCGTATCCAAGCCGGCGGCATGCAGCATACAATTGAGATAACAGGAATAGCAGCCAATCCGGAATACATCTACATGATGGAAAATGTTCAATCAATCATGCCTGACGATAAGAACTTTGGGATATGCTATGTATCTGAACAGTTCGGTCAACAAGCAGCCGGTTTGGTTGGCAGCTTTAATGAGATTCTCATCAGCTATGACGACAATGCTGATAGTGAAGCATTGATCGATGATATAGAAGACATACTGGATATTTACGGAATAAAACAAATCACAAAACAAGAAGATCAACTGAGCAATGCAATCATTGATGAGGAACTGGCACAGCTAAATAGAATGGCGAACTCCATTCCTATTTTGTTTTTGCTGGTGGCAGGTTTAATTATAATGATGATGCTTTCACGGCTGGTAAAGAATGATCGTAAAAAAATTGGAGTTTTGAAAGCAATTGGATATAGCAATAGACAAGTGCTGATGCATTACGTAAAATATGCACTGATCTTGGGAATAATCGGAGGAGTGATTGGTGCAGCCCTGGGTATGACCCTTGCGGGGGGTATGACAAGGCTGTATCTTGACTATTTTAATATTCCGCTTCTTAAGATCGAATTTTATTATTCATTTCTGTTTTACGCAGTGTTGTTTTCCGCCATATTCTGCACACTTTCGGGGATTATCGGAGCCAGGGATGTACTTAAGATAACTCCTGCAGATGCAATGCATTCACAAGTGCCGAAGGCCGGCAAAAGGATTCTGTTAGAAAAAGTACCTCTCTTTTGGAAACGCCTTTCGTTCAGTAATAAGATGGTCTGCAAAAACATCTTTAGGAATAAAAAGCGTACTTTGTTCGTTATGGCAGGAATTACTCTGACGTATGCGATGATGCTGTTTACGACCAGCATGCCGGACGTGATGAATCAGATGATGAACAATCACTTCAAGGAGTTCCAGAAGATGGAATATAACATCAGTTTTCGAAGTCCGATCAGCCAGTATGAAGCAAGAGACATGGAGCATCTGATAAAAGTAGATTACATGGAGGGTAAGCTTGAATACCCTTTTGAGCTTGCAAATGGAAACAAAAAACAATCGGCCAATATAATCGGCCTCGACAACGATACAAAATTTTATACTTTCTATGATGTAAACGGAACAGAAATGAAAGTCCCTGATAAAGGGATGCTGATTTCCGAGAATTTAGCAAACGCACTGAACGTAACGAAGGGGGATCTGGTGCAGGTTAACAGCTATATTCCCGGAAGAGAAGACGAATATATCCAAGTAAAGGGCATCATAAAACAGACTCTTGGAATTAATGCGTACATGGGCCTTGAAACCATGGGGGAAATACTGGTTGAAAAGAATGTGATCAATGGAGTTTATGTGAACTCGAAGGATCCCGATATAAACGCAAAGCTGATTTCCGCCTCTAATATTGCTTCAATCATGTCAATTGCGGATACGAGAGCGATATATGATAAGTATATGACTGTGGTGACACTTTCTATTGGATTCATGGTAATTTTCTCAGGCATATTGGGATTCAGTATCGTATATAATGCAACCATTGTCAGCTTAGGAGAAAGAGAAATGGAGTTTTCTTCATTGCGCGTATTGGGTTTAAGTATATGGGAGATTTTCTACATGATCATGAGAGAAAACAATGCCATTCTGATTGTAGGCCTTCTTTTAGGTGTGCCGGTGGGAAAATTGATGGCAGATTATAGCTCGGCAGCTTTTAGTAATGAAATGTATACGCTAAATATGAGCCCGACTGTCAATGCATTGATCATGGCAGCAATCTATACGATCGGCTTTGTGCTGCTGGCACAGCTTGCGGCCTACAGAAAGATAAAGAGGCTTGATTTTTTACAGGCACTAAAGAACAGGGATTCATAGTCGCGTGATACGAACTATATAGTAACAGAGAGTTTTAAACGACATAAACGATTAAAGAAGGGATATGAGTATGAAACTTAAAAATAACAAGAAATGGATCATAGCAGGAGCAGCTTTAATTATTGTGGTCACAGCAGCCGCAATAAATATCACGAATTCGGGTGAGGCAGTTGAATCAATGGTGATTGATAAAGGCGAGGTGGCTAAGCTATTAAAGGAAACCGGTTTTGTTGAATCAGAAAGCTCTGTGATCATAACCGCTAAAAATTCCGGAGAAATAAAAGGATTAGTAGTAGAGGAAGGAGATAGCGTAAATGCCGGTGACCTCTTGATCACAAGCATCGGAACAAGTGTTAAACTGGATATTAAAAGCATGAAAGCGGAATTAGCCGGATTGCAGGCGCGGTATAGCCTTGCAAGTGAGTTGGCAAGCAAGAACAGGTCGCTTTATGAGCAGGGTGCTCTAAGTTATGCAGACTATAACATATCAAATACAGAGGCAAAGCAGCTTGCCGCCCAGATAACCGCGCTTCAATATTCCATTGATAGTTACGCTGAAGCTTCAGGAGCAGAGGGAGTAACGGCTTCGGCAGATGGAGTCCTTACAGGCGTATTTGTCAGAGAGGGAGAATTTATTGCACCGGGATCACCGCTCTTAGAAATTTCTAATCTGTCCGATATCTATGTTAAGGCCGATTTTATTGCCTCTGATGCAGACCTTATACGTACAGGGGATGCTGTAAGAATTTATAACAAGGATGTCAGCTTTAACGATGAAAATGCAACAGTGAAGAAGGTGCACCTTAAGGCCGAAGACAAAATGTCCGATTTAGGTGTTAATCAGAAACGAGTTACTGTAGAAATATCATTCGGTACAGATAAGCCGGTTCGTTTGGGCAGCAATGTTGATTTAGAGGTAATTGTAGAAAAGAAGATGAACGTACTCAGGGTTTCTGACCTTGCCGTCTTTGAAATGAATCAGAAAAACTGCGTTTATGTCATTGAAGGAGGCAAAGCGATTCTCCGTGAAATTGAAACGGGGCTTGAAGGAGAGGATTATATGGAGGTTATCTCAGGGTTGTCAGAAGGAGAGACCGTGATTCTATCACCCGGCGGTGATATTTCAGACGGAGTCAGAATAAAGGAAATGAAAGAGTAGAAGGTCATGGTAAAGGAAATTAAAGAATAAGATTTTATAAAACAAATTGGCGGGATAAAATCGGTCATTACAATAGTTGAGCACTTTTGCAGGTGCAAGCATGGTTGTGGTTAAATCTGATGATTTTTATCGCTTGCTGCATAATCGGGCTATTACCCCGAAAGGAAAGAGAATAACAGTTTATTAAACATAAACCTTAGGCAGCCTGTGTCCGAATGCGCATACAATTTCATAATTGATAGTACCGATCTTTCCTGCGATCTCATCAGCCGAAATGGTTAAACCGCCTTGGCTTCCCATAAGAACGACCTCGTCGCCGAGCTTAGTCCCCGGCACATCGGTCACATCTACCATGCACAGGTCCATGCAGATGGTTCCTACAACAGGAGCATATCGCCCATTCACGATTACACGTCCTTTTCCCGAAATAAGTCTCGGATAACCATCTGCATAACCGATAGCCAAAGTAGCTATCAGGCTTTCGCGTTCTGTTGTGAACGTTCTTCCGTAACTGACTGAAAATCCCGCAGGAACTTTTTTTAAATGAACTATATTTGCCTTAACAGACATTACAGGTTTAATTGAGAGCTGACTCTTATCCACTTCATCAGAAGGATAACATCCGTAAAGAATTATCCCCGTACGCACAGCATCAAAATAGGATTCGGGAATTTCCATAACCGCAGCACTGTTGGCAAATGTCTGATAAGGTATGGTGACACCTGCTTGCTTCAGCTTCTCATAGAACCCGTCATACAACGAAAGCTGATTTTCTGCGGGAGTCTTATCCTTTTCATCGGCAGTTGCGAAATGGGAGAGCAGTCCTTTTATTTTCAGATTTGAAAGACAGTCTATCCTTTTAATTTCTTCAATGTCTTCTTCATCGGTAAGAAAACCGATACGACCCATACCTGTATCAATTTTCACGAATGCCTCGGCCACTTTCCCTGCAGCTTTGGCAGCAGCGGAGAAAGCAGCGGCATTGTCGTATGAGTAAACAACAGGAGTAATATCATAAGCGATCAGGGTATCCGCATAGATCCCGGATACGGGGGAAAGTGTGATAACAGGGCAAGTTATCCCTGCAT
>CAYLLJ010000001.1:209828-225957 GCA_964384725.1 uncultured Oscillospiraceae bacterium
CTGCATCCCTCAGCACTGCAGCTTCCTGCAGTGTTGCGACCGCAAGGGCTTTTACACCGTTTTTAATCAATGTATTGGAGATTGCAACCGCTCCGTGACCATAGGCATCCGCTTTTACTATGCCGATTATATCTCTGTCCCCTATTTTTTTCTGAATTTGTTCTATATTGTAAGCAAGATTGCAAAGATTGATTTCTGCCCAAGCTGACCTCAAGACTTCTTTCTGCATAAATTGCCCTGCCTTTCTAATTAACATTCTGTCCGGCGCTTAAATTTTAGTTTTCTAAAATGCTGTCATTAATATACCATTGCTCAAAAACGCTGTCAACTAACAGGATATCCCGAATAGCGATATGTGAGAAACGAAGCAAGAACTACAAGAGATCCCCCTATAAGAGTGGAAACAGGCAATGATTCTCCCAGGACCAAATACCCTAATATAGCTGAAAATACAATGCCGGAGTAGTTGTAAATGCTGACCTCTGATGCAGGTGCCATACGGTATGCATAAGTAAGTGCGATCTGACCGCCGGCTCCGCAGATACCGATGATAAGAAGCAGAAAAAAATCCGTCAAAGTCGGCACGGTAAAGTCAATCAGGAAAAACGGAAGCGAAGCAGCAACGCAGAAAGTAGAAAAGTGCATTATTACAGTCATCCCATCAACTTTATCCTTGAAATATGCAAGTAAAGTATATGATACGCTTGAAAACAGTGAGCATAAAAAAGCAACAAACAGAGGAAATATGTTGGATTGAAAAGCTGGATTTGCGACAAGCAATGCCCCGGTAAAAGCGATAAGTAAAGCAGGGATCTGTATTTTAGCTATCTGCTCTTTCAAGAAGAAATAAGCCAATATAGTTATAAGGAATGGTGATAACTTGCTTAGAATTGTAACGTCAGCCTGAGCTGCCCTTGCGGCGGCATAAAATAAAGAAACTAAGCCAAGGATCCCAAAAGTGGAACGCATAAAAAGTAAAGGCTGATATTTTTTTTCACCGAACATAGAAAGGTGATTTTTTTTGATTATAATGAAGCAAACTGCCATGCTGACTATGTTTCGGAAAAAAACCTGTTCCATAAGCGGTATACGCTCTCCGGTAACATTGATGAGTACCTGCATGATCGAAAAAACCAATGCTGATAATATCATCAAAAAAATGCCTGTTTGCTTAGTTTTATTTAACATTATTATTCTTCCTTCATTGTTTAAATCTATTCTCTATAATATCACAAATCTACATCCTTCTTCATTCGATATTTCTTATCTTATGTATTCTATCAATAAAAGAATATAAGGGTGAATGAAAAAGTTAATACAAAATAATATAAACGTCAGAAAGGTAAAATAATTACACGCAAAACAAACACAACCATAAATTTGGCAGGTTTTCATCGCTTGCATATTTTATAAAAAAGTCGGAAAGACTTTATGTTAATAGACTTTCCGAAGGGAGAATTAGAATGAAAAGTCGTATTCCTACTGTTATAATTGCATTTTTTATTCCGATGATCGCTATCATCGTATGCTTTCCGTTTTACAATCGAATAGAGCCATTTGTATTAGGTTTTTCCTTTAATTATTTTTGGATTTTTTCATGGCTGTTCTTAACATCACTTTGTATATTCATCGGTTATAGGTTGGATCCTTATAATGATCCGAATAGGGCTGATGCCGCTTCAAAAAATCTGGAAGATGCAAAAGCGTATGTCTCAAAAGTAGATTCAAACAAGATTGCAAAAGGGGGTGGTAAATAGTGGCCCTTACTATTTTTATATTGATATTGGTATTATCAGTAATAATTGCTATTTTATCAAAAAGAGGGGCAATCGGCTCAAGCATGGATGACGTTATGACAGCAAGCGGATCATTCGGTGCTTTTTTGATTTTCTTTGTATCTGTTGGGGAAATCTATAGTATAGGGACCATGATAGGAACTCCCGGAGCCATCTTTGCCAATGGTGCCACATATGGCTCATGGTTTATCTGTTACATTTTGTTGGCCTATGTCATAGGATATTTCCTGAATCCTTGTATCTGGCGTATGGGACAGCTGGCAAAAGCAGTATCTATAGGAGATGTGATAGGGTGGAGATATAACAGCAAAGGAATGCAGGTACTTGTAGCACTTGTGGCGATCGGGTTTTTAACACCCTGGATACAAAACCAATATGCGGGTATGGCGATACTGTTTGAATATCTGAATATCGGAGTTTCATTCTTCGCAGCAGTTATAATTTCCTCATTACTTGCTTTTATATACATTGCGATTGCAGGAATCAGGGCACCGGCATGGGTAAGTGTACTGAAGGATTTTTTGCTGATTTTATCGATTGTTATTGTAGGCGTTGCAGCCGCAGTCCATATGGATGGCGGTGTAGAGGGAATATTTAGAACCGTAGCAGAAACAAAACCCGAAATGCTTATTGTACCAACCGAACCGATAACCAAAAATGTTACATTCCTGATGTCTACAATCTTGTTTCAAATGCTGGGGTTTTATATGCTGCCGATATCCTTTCAGGCTTTACTGACCAGCAAAAATGAGCACAATCTGAGAAGAAATGCAATCTTTATGCCGCTTTATATGATTATGTTCCCATTCCTGGTTGTAGCAGCATACTATGCAGTCGCAATGATTCCGGATCTTCCCAATAAGGACTTCGCTTTACTTGCAGTAGCAGTTCAGACTCTGCCGGATTGGGTGATAGGAGTGATCGCCGGAGGCGGTGCACTGACAGCAATATTGGTAATGTCAATATCTGCACTTTGTGTGGGCGGGCTGTTCTCGAAAAACATTTTAGGAGTAATTAAGCCGGATATGAAAGAAAAAAGTATGACAAACTGGACAAGGGTTGCAACGGCTGCATTCTTAATATTTGGTATGCTGACTGCATTATATTTCCCGTCGCTGATGGCAAATGTAATCACCTTAGCTTATGGAGGATTAACACAGACATTCATAGCAGTCATATTCGGGTTTATTTGGAAGAGAGCAACAAAATGGGGCGTAGGTGCAGGTATTATTGCAGGAATCGCAGTCCTTGCGGGTGTCAATATGTTGGAAGCACTTCCGTATGGTATCAACGCCGGTTTCTGGGCATTGCTGACAAATCTTATTGTTGCAATTATAGTCAGCCTAACAACAAAATCTGATGAAACAGCTGTTAAGCATTATGAGGCCTATAAACTTGCGAGACCGACCAGGATTAATTAATAAAACAACAAAATGATGAAGGAGTATAAGAGCATGTTTACATGTGATAAAGAAAGAATGAAAAATAAAATAGAAACGTTCAGTACATTTGGTGATGCGGGACATGGAGGGATAACGAGATATTCTCTTTCTCCTGAAGCACACCAGGCAAGGGACGAGTTTGTAAACAGGATGCAGGCAATAGGAGCATCAATTAAAACAGACGATATGGCTAATGTATATGCTACTATTCCCGGATCCGAGCCGGGCTTGAAGAGAATAGTAATGGCTTCTCATGTAGATTCCGTTAATAACGGCGGAAATTATGACGGTATACTTGGTGTCATAGGAGCCATGGAGGTCCTGGAAACGATAACTGCTGAAAAGATACCTCACAGACATCCGATTACAGCCATGATCTGGACAAATGAAGAAGGCTCTCTTTATCCTCCTGCGATGATGTCGTCCGGCGTAATCTGCAATGATTATCTCCCGGCGGATATCAGTAAGAACTTTAGAAAAGAAAAAATGCTTGCTTCAAAGAGCATTTTAGATAAAACAAGCACCTTTGGAGAAGCCCTTGACAAAAGCCCATACAAAGGAAATGAAAAAAACAGATTAAATCCAAATAACTACATGGCCATGTTTGAATTCCATATCGAACAAGGCCCGATACTTGAAGATGCCGGAAATGAAGTTGGAGTGGTAACCGCGGTACTTGGTATGTTCAACTACAGGATCAGATTCTTCGGACAAGCCGACCATGCCGGGACAACACCTATGCATAAAAGACAGGATGCACTGTATGCAGCAGCCCAAGGACTTTGCTATCTGCATGAAGAAATTGACAAATTGAAAAGACCTGAACTGCTTTATACAACCGGAGAAATCGTTTGCCACCCGAACGTTCACACCGTTATTCCCGATCTAATCGACTTTTCAATAGATGTAAGACATGAGGACCCCGGACTCAGGGCAAAGGTTCTTGATATCGTAAAAGGCCTCGAGAAAAAGGAATGGGCAAGGTGTAAGTGCGAAGTAGAATTGGCATGGCAGCGAGATACGGTTTACTTTGATAAGGAGCTGGCCGGATATGTCAAAGAGTCTGCAGATGAACTTGGGACCAAGAACCAGCTCATCAACAGCGGAGCGGGACACGATGCTCAGTTTGTATCTTATATGATACCTACAACCATGATTTTTGCGCCATCCAAGGACGGTCACAGCCATTGTGAGCCGGAATTTACTTCAGTGGAAGAATGCACTAAAGGTGCAAGCGTAATGCTGAATGCTGTTCTCAAGACGGACAGGAAATAAAAATGCCGCGTCGTTCTCTTGGAAACCGTCTCCTTTAAGAGATGCTTCGCATATCTTGAGTGCCGATAATATAGTCAATTTCGGCTTCGTCCAGTGTTTCTTTTTCCATGAGTGCAAGTGCAAGACGGTCTAATTTGTCTTTATTTGCTGCTAAAAATTCTGCAGTTTCCTTGTATAGCTCATTTGCCAAAACAGAAGCTTCTTCTATCATATTGAACTGGTTTGACAACTGGGTCAAATCCAGCATTCCCTGATTGCCCATCCCATAAATTGCTATATATTGCTTAATAATCTCTGTGGCTTGTTTGATATCCTGTGATGCACCGGTTGTAATCTCTTCGCTGCTGTTTAATAATATTTCTTCCGCTGCCCGGCCGGCATACATTACTTTTATGAGACTTTTTAAGTATTTTTTACTTTTCAAAGGCGTATCTTCAGGAGCCCGGAATGTTACACCGCCTGCACCGGATGTGCTCTGAATTATCGTCACGGTGGTTACACCGTCATTTGTTAACAGCTTTGTTGCCAAAGCATGTCCTGATTCATGGTAAGCTACAAGCCTTGCATAGCCATCGTCTTTTATGCGCTCTTTTTTATGCCCGTTCATGATGATTTTGAAAAAAGCGTCTTCTATATCATCATTCATGATACGGTCCTTATCTTTCATAGCAGCAATCAAAGCTGATTCGTTTAACAAATTCTCAAGCTCCGCTCCTGAGAAACCGCTCGTCTTCTTTGCAAGCGCTTCGATTTGAACTTCTTCGGACATCTTCTTACCGGTGCTGTGAAGCCTTAGTATCTGATATCTGGCTTGTTTATCCGGTAGATTGACAGCAATTTTCAAATCAAACCGGCCTGGTCGTATCAGCGCCGAATCAAGAATATCCAGCCTGTTGGTGGCACAAATGGTCAGTATGCCATCTGAGGGAGTAAATCCGTCTAACTCTGTCAATAAAGCATTTATGGTCTGATCACGTTCGCTGTTATTGCTTTCTCCCCTGTTTCCGCCTATAGCATCCAGTTCATCAATGAAAACGATACACGGAGAAGACTTTCTTGCTTTTGAAAACAAATCCCGTATTCTGGAGGCACCGGCGCCCACGTATTTTTCAATGAAATCACTCCCTGAAACTGAAAAAAAGGGGACATCAGCTTCTCCGGATATTGCTTTTGCAATCAATGTTTTCCCTGTCCCCGGCGGGCCATAAAGAATCAAGCCTTTTGTCGGACGAGCACCTAAACTTTTATACTTATAAGGATGTTTTAGTGAATCTACAAGCCGGAAAAGATCCGGTTTCAATTCATCAATCCCCTGAACTTCGCTGAATGTTATTTTCCTTTCCGGGGTAACCGGGTTCATTTTATCTTTCTCCTTTGTGTTAACTGATAATTTACCCGGATTATATGATCTTCTACGCGACCTGATTAAGTACATAAGAAAAAACATAGAGGATAACATCATGAAGAAAAAAAAGATAAATCCAAATATATTGCTTTGATTGCCTGAAGCCTTAAAAATCATTTGGCTGCTTCCGGGTTTCAAGACTCCCGTAAGCTCCATAGCCTTAATATAATCTTCTGAAACGCCTATAGTAAAGTATGTGTTTTCCGTAGTCCTCAGTAAAAGGCTGTCTTCCGTTGTCATAGTCACGGCTGCGATTTTCATATCAAAATTGAGCTTATAGAACATATCCTCTGTAATATTCTCCACTATGACATATTGAGAAAGAGTATTTATATCTAATTTGTTGAGCCCCAAATTATTATAATCAGCAGTCTTTTCCCCTTCACTTGCAGCAGCCCTTTTCCCTTCACTTTCCGTAATATATGGTGATGGATGAGTGAATGCTTCTGAAACAGGAGATGTCCATAATGAAAACATAACGATAAATATTATAATCAAGTAAAATATATTCTTTATACGATTTCTTTTTTTTGACATATCCTTAATGCTGCCTCCTCTCAAAAATAAACGGGCGTCAATGCAGTATTATTCTTACCTTTTTATTTTTTGATATTTATAAAATATAGAAATAAAAAGACGATCTCCGGATATAATTCCGCAAAGATCGTTTTTATATTTATTCCTGATATGTTATGTTAAACTGACGATTTAATTTATAAAAATATGATTAAAGGAGATGCGAGCCTTAAGCTTCGCAGAGAAATCATTTAAAAAGATTGTCTATCAGAACATTCTGTTCAAGCCCCCATATATAATGGCCGATATTAATACCGGATGCCGATTTTTCTATTCTTGCCCTGTTGTACGGCAAGTCAATAAATACATTCGTCAGCTCTTTAATATCTTCCGCTCCGAAAAAGTCTCCGTATATAGTGAATCCTTTAATAATACCGGATTCCACATTCAGGCACAGCTCAATAGTACCTTTGTCAAAACGGAATACATTTTGGTATGTAAATTTCGGTGTAACTCCATATACCCACTCCCAGGTGGAATATTTCCTGTCTGCGAGTGCAGTTATAGCGGTGACATCCGATTCCGTCAGCCGGTAAAGATTTGCATCGGGCACCTCGTTAATAACAGTTTTGAGTATGGTTTCTACAAAAACATCCATAGAGATTTCCTCTGAAAGAAACTCACAGATATTCGCCACCCTGCTTTTTACCGATTTTGTACTCCTGTCTTGATATTTAGCAGGTGAGACATTAAGAGCATTGGCTATTGCTGTTAAATCAGAATTAAAAAGAAGAGTGCCGTGTTGTAAAATCTTATCAGACGATCTATATTGTGCGTTGCCTGATATTTTTTTGTCTCCGACAACGAGATCGTTTCTTCCGGAGAAGCATGCATCGACCCCGAGTTCATGAAGGGCGGCTAAAATTGGTTTTGCATAGTCATGAAAGATCAGCTGTATATCTCGATTATCATTTTTAACAATAAAGCTAAAATTCAAATTGCCAGAATCATGGTAAACAGCGCCTCCTCCCGAGAGCCTGCGCACAACAAAAATGTCATTATCAGTCACGTATTTTTGATTAATCTCAGAATAAGCATTTTGATTTTTTCCGATTATAATACTTGGTGAATTGATATATAGATAAAAAATATCATCATCGAACGTGGATAAAAAATATTCTTCTCCGGCTATGTTCTTGTAGCAGCTGTTAAATGGGCTGATAATACATTTCATAAATACTTCCTCTCTTCAATTTAATACGCAAGTTATGCAATATAGTCCCGAACTCTGCGATATACTCTCATTTCGGATTCACACAATTGCTGTTATTGCCGTTAAGCCAGGATTCTAAATTGGATATAGCGATAATAAGCCGCATTCTTGCTTCTTTGGTGCTCCATGCGATATGAGGCGTGATCACACAATTTGGAAGCCCTAAAAGCGGATTATCGCCTGCAGGAGGTTCGACGGATAAAACATCCAGGCCGGCAGCAGATACTTTACCTGAAATAAGTGCACTTGCAAGGTCATTCTCATTGATCAGCGGCCCCCTTGAGGTGTTGAGAAGGATGACCCCATTTTTCATCATAGATATGGCAGCTTTATTTATAAAGCCCTTGTTGTTCTCTGTCAGGGGGCAATGAAGGCTTATAATATCGGAATCAGCGAAAAGTCTATCCCTCAAGCTAAAGGAGATGTCTTTCGTCTCAAAAGATAAATCAGGGTAATTACTTGCAATCAGAACTTTCATCCCGAATGCTTCCGCTATTTTTGCAACTTGCCGGCCAATATTTCCAAAACCTAAAATACCGAAGGTTTTTCCGGAAAGTTCTAATTGAGGGGTCAGACTAAAGCTGAAATCTTCTGAGGTTTGCCATTTGCCGGAATTAACTGCATCACGATGAACCCCTATCTGGTTGCAGATTTCAAGCAGCAGAGAAAAAGTGAACTGAGCTACGGAGTCGGTTGAATATGCGGGAATGTTGGTGACCGGAATATTCCCGGAAGTGGCATATTTTAGATCTACCATGTTAATTCCTGTCGCAAGAACGCATATCCACTTCAGATTGGGGCACTTAGACATTACTTCGGCTGAAAGTATGCATTTGCTTGTCATGACAACTTCGGCATCACCGATACGAGAGGCAACAAGCTCTTTTGGTGTCCTGTCGTGCACAGTCAATTCACCGTATTTTTCGAGTTCCGCCCAGCTTAAGTCTCCGGGATTAATAGTATATCCGTCCAATATTACTATTTTCATAATTACCTCCGTGATAACATTCTGCCTGACACATCAGTTCTTTCGGCAAAATCGCAGCAGCAATCTGCAAATTCAAATTTGTAGATTTTTATCGTCATATAACATGTAAAATTATTCTAAATCTATGGTAAAATAAATTTACCTGATTGCCTGTTTGTGATACAAATGAAAGGCAAGCCAAACTGTTTAGTGATTAATTATACAAACATTTCGATTAAAAGACAAGAGACGACAGCAGATAAGAAGTGCGAAAACGAACGGGAATCAAGGAGGAACTATGCAGATTTTAGATATAGCGCCTGTAAAATATGAAGAGGGCAAAATGCTGATTCTTGATCAGACACAGCTTCCCGGAGAAACGATCTATTTAGAGATGAATACTAAGGAAGATGTACGTGATGCAATATATAAGCTGAAAGTAAGAGGAGCTCCGGCAATAGGAGTGGCTGCAGGATATGGTCTGTATATTTGCGCAAGAGATATATCAGCGAAGGACTACGATGATTTTTATCAGCAATTTATGGATATAAAAAACTATATTGCATCCTCAAGACCTACGGCAGTAAATCTGTTCTGGGCTCTTAATCGTATAGAAGACCGAGTTAAAGAATTTGAAGATCTTACCATGGGAGATCATTCTGTACAGGATCATAAAAATAGTATAGACCACCGGGGAACTACAAAAAACAGGGCTTCATGGGATAGCACGCAAATCATGATAAAAAAAGCAATCCTTGAAGAAGCAGAAAATATAAGGTCTGAGGATGAAGATGCCTGCCGTAGTATGGGAGAATACGGTTTAACCCTTCTCAGGCCGGGAATGGGCATATTAACTCACTGCAATGCCGGAACAATAGCGACTGCAAAATATGGGACTTGCCTTGCACCCATTTATATCGGTCAAGAAAAAGGGTATGACTTCAAAGTTTTTGCAGACGAGACAAGACCTTTGCTTCAGGGGGCAAGGCTGACAGCATGGGAACTGAACAACGCAGGTATCGATACTACTCTGATTTGTGATAACATGGCCTCGATCGTTATGAAGAATGGGTGGGTTGATGCTGTGGTCGTAGGCTGTGACAGAATGGCCGCAAACGGAGACGGTGCCAATAAGATCGGAACCTCTGGTTTGGCGATTCTTGCTCATGAGTATGGAATACCGTTCTATATGTTTGTACCAACTTCAACCATAGATATGAACACAGTGAATGGTGATGACATCCACATAGAATTAAGAGCCGGCGATGAGATATATAAGCTTTGGTACGAGAAACCCATGGCGCCGGAAGGGATAAAAACGTATAACCCGGCATTTGATGTAACTGCAGCAAAGTATATTACCGCAGTTGTAACTGAAAAAGGGATCTTGTATCCTCCTTACGAAGAAAGTATCCGAAAATTGTTTGGGCAAGGAGTGCGATATGTCTTATAAAATAAAACTGGATATATTTGAAGGACCTTTTGATCTTCTGGTCTATCTGATTGAAAATGCGAGAATGAGTATCGATGATATTCAAATTTCGGAAATCACAGATCAATACCTAATTTATATAAAGCATATGCAAGCACTCGATATAAATATTGCAACGGAATTTATGGTTTTAGCCGCAGCCCTTATTGAAATCAAGTCAAAGATGCTGCTCCCGAGAATGAAACAGGATGGCGGCGGGCTTGCAGAAGAAGATCCCCGAACAGAACTGGTACAAAGAATTCTGGAATACAAACGGTTCAAGACCGCGGCGGAGCTTTTGGAGCAGCAAGAAGAATATAATCAGCGGATATTTGAGAAACCAAAAGAAGATTTAACACTGTTCGCATCAGAAGCGGAGGAATATCTGAATCTTGACCTGAAACAGTTTGTTAAGGTATTTCACTTATTTCTCAGGAAAAAGAAAAACCTTGCTGATATACAAAAGAATTATAGCCGAGTGGAAAGACGAACAGTTTCAGTAGAGTCAAAGATAGACCACATCAAAAGTGTATTTCGCGTAAAATCTAAAAGAAGACTGAATTTCAAAGAATTGCTGGCACCACAAAGCAATAGAAGTGATGTGGTGATCACTTTCGTATCAGTGTTGGAAATGATGAGACAAAAAACAATGCTGGCAAAGCAAAATGTAAATTTCGGCGAAATCATACTGAGCTTAAACGATAAAACCGGCAGCGGAAAGAATAATCCGGCGGAAGGAGATATATTGTCATGACTGTTAAAAAAACTATAAAATCTGCTTTTGAATCCATGCTCTTTGTTTGGGGAGAACCTTTGGATGTCAGTATAGCCGCAGAGATATTCAATATCAGCCGGAAAGATGCTTACGACTGCTTCAAAGAACTGCAGGCAGAATATGAACAGGAAGGCAGAGGGATCCGGATCAGAGAAATTGATAAAACATTTCAATATTGCACAAACGCAGAAAACAGCGAATACATAGAACGGCTCTGTAATCCGGTTAGGAAAAAAGACTGTCACAATCTGCATTAGAGGTTCTTGCGATCATAGCTTATAAACAGCCCGTTACCAGAGGGGAAATCGAATCTATCCGCGGGATCAAATGTGAAAGAGTGATAGAGGGACTTGTAAAGAAAGGCCTTATCGCGGAGGTCGGAAGATCTGCGGGAATCGGAAGACCGATTCTTTACGGGACGACTCCTGTATTTTTAAAGAATTTTGGTTTTAAAGACCTGAAGGATCTGCCTGAAATCGACGATATAGAGAGCATCGTTTGCGATAATGAAGAAGCAGATACTCTTGATCTTCAGCAAATTTCCCTTGATTTTGTAAAATCGTAAAGAAAAGGATTATACGGTGACATTATTTCTTTTCTTAAATTGAAACATAATATACCATGAATATCTCCTTCGCAAGTACAGAAAATAACCCATGAAGGAGATATTATATGAGAAAAACAATAATTGTCATATTAATTATCATTTTGGTTGGTTTATCATCACCATCCTATGGCATACAAGTTGACGATCAGCAGGCTCCTCCTGTGATTTCGGCACAGAATGCTATTTTAATCGAAGCAAATTCTGGGGAAGTGCTTTATGAAAAAAATGCAGAAAAGAAGGCCTATCCTGCCAGCATTACTAAGATAGTAACTGCTCTCATTGCTATCGAAAACGGAGATCCGAATAAAAAGGCTAAAATATCCGAAAATGCAGCCGGAGTTGAAGGATCATCAATATATCTGGAGAAAGGGGAACTGATTTCACTGCAGGATTTGATTTACGGCCTTATGCTTCGATCAGGGAATGACGCCGCAATCGCTATCTCTGAAGAAATCGGGGGCAGCACTGAGGACTTTGTGGCTATGATGAACAAAAGGGTCAAAGAACTGGGAGCAGCTAATACAAACTTTACGAACCCTAACGGGCTTCATAATCCCGAGCATTATACTACAGCCAAAGACATGGCAATAATTTCAAGGGAAGCCATGAAAAACGCTGAATTCAAGCAAATTGCCTCAGCGAAATCCTGGGTCACTGACAGAGGGGATGGAAAATATAACTACTTTTATAATAAAAATAAGGTTGTTTATCAGTATGAAGGCGGAACGGGAATAAAAATCGGATATACGAAAGCCGCAGGCAGAACACTTGTAGCTTCATCGGAGAGAAACGGCATGGAGCTGATCTGCGTTGTTATGAATGCCCCGGACTGGTTTCAGGATACTTTTAAGTTAATGGACTATGCCTATAATCAATATGAGACAACTACAATTATTAAAGGCCAGCTTCCGCTCAAAGTAGTCCGAATATGGCAGGGCGATAAAGATTTTGTGCGTATAGGCCCCAAAGAGGATATTGTCTGTCCTGTAAGAAAAGAAACCGAAAATAAAATTTCAATTGAATATGTCCTGCCGGATCGTCAGAAAGCACCGGTTAAAAGGTGGGCGGAAGCGGGTTCCCTTAAAATTTATGTAAACGACCGATATGTTACGTCAAAGCCGCTCTATTACATGGAAGATATAGAAAAAATCAACGAGTAAGCTGCGTAATCAGGGTAACAAATACGCTAAGCATTAATATCATAATACAGTAGTTAAAAACGAGGGGGTTAAAAAATGAGCTACAGTATTATGAAAGAAGTCGATGCAAAAACCCAAAGTCATATTAACTGTATCGATGTTGGATCGGATAATTGCCCATGCTATCTTGCATTGACCGGAGACTGCTTAGTCTGCAGCCGGCTTCAAGGTAAAGACCGCTGCGAATGCAGCTGGACGGGCGTTTGTGTCTATAATGAATTTATTCAGGGGAACAAAAGGGTAAACAATCCGAGAAAGGATTTTGAAGCGGAGATAATTTATCAAAAATTTTATAAAGAGAACTTAGTTGTATATGGGCTTCATGTTGGAAAAGGTTTTGCAATGAGAGCCAGTCGACCGGGTTCTTATTTATTTGCAAGAGCCGGAGGGACTGACAAGTTTTACGATATTCCTTTATCCGTAATGAAAACCGATGTTGAAGAAGGGAATATCTATTTAGCGGTTAAGATTATTTCGGCTAAAACAAAGTCATTGATCGAAGGAAAAAACGCACTAATCCTCAGAGGGCCTTACCGCAGCGGAATCCACGGGATCTCATCAATTATCGGTAATAAAGCAATAAATCAAAAAGTGCTTATCATCGCAAAAGGAATAGGCATTGCTCCCGGCATATTAGTATCGCAAGTCTTGGGTAATAAGGCGAAAGTGGATATTGTAATCGATACAGAGAAGATCAGCAAAGAGTTTATTAAAGATTTTATTGATACAAGGCAATGTGCGGATACCGCTGAAGAGGATAGAAATGCATATACCGGAATTCAATATATATCTTTGACTGATAAAGGAGCTGACAGCAGACTGGAAAAGCTGATGAAAAAAAATAATTATGACAGTGTGATACTTTTAGTTTCCGATTATTATATAGAGAATCTTGGCAAGCTGACAAGAAGGGTCCTGCCGGAAGCTAATCTTGCAGTAAGCAATAATTTCCACATATGCTGCGGTGAAGGCTTATGCGGATCTTGTTCAGTTAATACTTCCGACGGGGAATCAATTAAAATGTGTAAATGCAGGATAAAAGGAGAGGAGCTATTAAACAGTTTTTCAATACAGAATACCGATTCTCATGTGTCATTTCCATATGCCGGAGAATATGCTGAAGAATAGGTGCTGCTGAACAAAACAAAACCGGTAAAACGATTTGTTCAGGCCAGATTTAATATCAAAAAGCAGCTAAAGCAGCTGCTTTTCAACTTTATTCAGAACATATGGAGGCAATTAGATGGAAAAGGTTGTAATAATAGGAGGCGGATGGTCCGGATGTGCCGCAGCTTTAGCTGCACGTAAAGCGGGAGCCGAAGTAACCTTGGTCGAAAAGACAGATATGCTTCTTGGACTAGGAAATGTGGGGGGTATAATGCGAAATAACGGCAGATTTACTGCTGCTGAAGAAAATATAGCGCTTGGTGCCGATGAACTGTTCGGGATAACCGATAAGCTTTCAAGGCATGTAAATATTGATTTCCCCGGGCATAAGCATGCCAGCCTGTATGATGTTATTAAGATAGAGCCGCAAGTCCGGCGTCTTCTTGAAGAAAGAGGCGTTCAAATAAAAACAATCACAAGAGCCGTTGATGTTGTAATGGATGGCCAGGCTTCGGCAGATGGCCGCCGGGTGCTGAAAGGAATTATTCTATCGGATGACACGAAAATCGAAGCCGACGTATTTGTGGAGTGCACCGGGTCGACCGGTCCAATGGGCAATTGTCTGACTTACGGAAACGGATGCTGCATGTGCATCTTAAGATGCCCTGCTTTTGGACCCAGGGTGAGCATAACCCAAAAAGCAGGAAATAATGATATAATGGGACAGCGCAAAGATGGAGCCTTTGGAGCGTTCAGCGGTTCCGGGAAATTGGAAAAATCCTCCCTTTCAGATGAAATTCAGCTTGAATTGAATGAAAAGGGTGTTGCGGTGATTCCTCTTAAACCTGAGGAGGTTTCAAAAGAAAAGCTAAACTTAAAGGTTTGTCAGCAATATGCTCTTGATGAATATGCGAATAGTATCATACTTCTGGATACCGGTTATGCAAAAATCATGACACCCTTTTTCCCCCTTGACAAGCTGAGGAGGGTTCCGGGTTTTGAAAATGCAAGATATGCTGATCCATATGCCGGAGGAAAGGGTAATTCGATTCGCTATCTTTCTGTCGCTGAGCGTGACAATAAGATGAGAGTAACAGGGATCGAAAATTTACTGTGCGGCGGTGAGAAGTCCGGGCTTTTCGTAGGCCATACAGAGGCGATTTCTACCGGTACACTTGCCGGATATAACAGCGTGAGATATTTGAAGGGAATGAGGCCGCTTGAGTTGCCACAACAAATTGCTATTGGAGACTTGATTTCATATGCAAATGAAAAAATCAAGACGAAGGATGGACTTATGACGAGATATACATTCGCCGGTGCAGAATATTTTCAACGGATGAAGGAAAGAGAGCTTTACACAACAGATCCTGAAACAGTGAAAAAAAGAATCAGGAAATATGGCTTGGAGAATATTTATAAAGAACCAATATGATAGGCAAAATGAAGAGCAAAACGTACCAGCTTTTTAAGGTGACGGGTGCCGTGACGGCATGGTACCCGCCTTATACAAGATCCTTTTAATTCTTATTTCAGTATGATAAAATTACTATTAATAGATTAAAGAGCGAAGGAGAACTGAAATTGCGTTTAAATAAATATATAGCTCAGTCGGGAATCGCCAGCAGGCGAAAAGCGGACGAGCTTACTTTAGAGGGTAAGGTAAAGATTAACGGTGCTGTGATGAAGGAACCGGGATATAATGTTGCGGAAAGCGACGTTATAGAAGTGAATGGACATACAATAAAACCGGATTCTAAAAAAATTTATATTATGCTGAACAAACCAAAAGGCTTTATTACTTCTGTGGATGATGAAAAAGAAAGACCGACAGTTATGGATCTAATCTCCGATATAGATGAGCGCATATTTCCTGTCGGGCGTCTTGACTTCAATACATCAGGGATGCTCATAATGACAAACGACGGTGATTTGGCATACAAGCTTTCACATCCCAAAAACCATATTTATAAAACATATCGTGCTAAAGTATCGGGGATGGTTTCTGCCGAAAGGCTTGCCAAGCTGCGTAAGGGTGTGGATATAGGAGGCTTTGTCACATCAAAGGCAATCGTTGATGTTGTCAAACAATCAGAACGGTCTGCTGTTGTAGAAATTAAAATTTATGAGGGCAAGAACCGTCAGGTGCGTAAAATGTTTGCTGCCGTAGGCAACAAGGTTATTGATCTGGAGAGGATTGAAATTGGGGAACTCCGTCTGGGACACCTTAAGCAGGGACATTACCGGAAGCTTACACAAAAAGAAATTCAATATCTTAAAGAATGCTGAAGATTTT
>CAYLLJ010000001.1:225967-234884 GCA_964384725.1 uncultured Oscillospiraceae bacterium
ACCTTCAGCATCTTTATTAGTTATTTTATAACTTATTAAATCAGTTAACACGATTGAGAAACTCGCCTCTCAAAAATGATTTTAAATTATTTATAGTGATTTCTATGAGCTTTTCTCTGGCTTCTGCAGAATTGTACCCTATATGGGGTGTGACAATGCAGTTTTTCAGCCCGATAAGAGGATTATTGCCGGTGGAAGGTTCCTCTGAAAGTACATCCAAACCTGCTGCGGCAACCTTGCCGTTTGTTATAGCCTCCGCCAGATCATCTTCATTGATAAGCGCTCCTCGGGCAGTACTGATAAGGATTACTCCATCCTTCATGCGCGCAATTGACTCCTTGTTGATAAATCCTTGATTATCTTCACGGAGAGGGCAATGAAGATTTATGAAGTCGGATTTCTCAAGTACCTCAGCTTTCTCTGCAAACTTTATATTCGGCGTTTCAAAGGAAAGATCCGGATGCCCTGTCGAGATCAAGACGTTCATGCCCAGCGCCCCGGCAATTTTTGCGGAATTTTTTGCTATTTCCCCGAAACCGAAAATGCCCATGGTTTTTCCTTTTAGTTCAATGATGGGATATTCCCAGAAGAATGCATTCCATCTGCCTTCACGCACCGCTTCGGAATACGCCTGCAGATGATGGCACAAGTGAAACAGCAGAGCGAAAGAATGCTGTGATACAGATTGAGTGGCGTATGCGGGGGCATTGCATACGACAATTCCTTTTTCCCGTGCATATGATGCATCGACTTTGTCGTATCCGGTAGCCACAACACCGATCCATTTCAGACCGGTACATTTGTCAAGGACATCTTTATCTATTTGACTGCCGTCGGTGCAAACAAATTCAGCATCGCCGATACGCTCGGCCACGAGTTCGGGCGGAGTGCTTCTATAAGCAATTACCTCCCCAAATTCTTCAAATTGATCATATTTCCATATCCCGGGGCTTATTGTGTCGCCATCAAGTATTATTATTTTCATGATTTTGCTCCTTTACAAAATTATTATTCTATTATTTTATAGCCTTGGGATTCACAAGTCAATGACTGCTTGAACAGCAGCTATTTTTATAAAAATATAATTGCAAATAGTTTGTTGCTGCTATATTCTTGTGTTAAAATAATTGATTATTGCACAGGCAAGAGGAAATACCAATATAAGGGTGCGCAGGTTGCTGCAGGGAGATAGAATGAACATGGAACCCCTAAGGCTGCTGCACCATAAAATGAACAAAAAATATAAGATTGTTGAGTAAAATGGATGATGAATAACAGAGGTTCAGGAATTTTAATGCATATAAGCTCACTGCCGAATCGATTCGGAATCGGCACTTTCGGCAAAGAAGCCTATGACTTTGCCGATTTTCTGGCTGCGTCGAAACAGAGGTACTGGCAAATACTCCCATTAGGGCCTACCGGATATGGAGATTCTCCCTATCAGTCTGTATCTTCTTTTGCACTTAACCCTTACTTTATCGATACGGAGCAGCTAAAAGTACAGGGCTTGCTGCAGCCAAGCGATTACTGCGATATTGATTTCGGAAGTGACCCGAACCGGGTTGACTTTTTTAAGATCTATATGAATAAGGAAACAATCCTTAGAAAAGCCTTTTCACGAAAGGATCTTCTCCCGATTCATGATTTTACAGCTTTCATACAAAAAAATCAGATATGGATTGAGGATTATGCGCTATATATGGCCATAAAAAGTCATTTTCAAAATAAATCCTGGGAATTCTGGGATGAAGATATAAAGTACAGAGTGCCGGAATCAGTTGAGTATTATAAGGAACTCTTGAAGGAAGAAATCCTGTACTATCAATTCATACAGTATATCGCATATAGACAATGGGGTTTATTGAAGGATTACACAAATCGGTTAGGGATAGAAATCATCGGCGATATTCCGATTTATGTTTCTGCCGATAGTGCGGATACCTGGAGCAATGCTTCTTCAGGGATTTTTCAATATAACAGAGACCTTACCCCTATTTGTGTTGCAGGGTGCCCTCCGGATTATTTTTCAGACGACGGACAGTATTGGGGAAACACCGTCTACGATTGGAACAAAAATAAGGAAACCGGATATAACTGGTGGATTAGCCGGATCCAAAACGCATTGATAAATTATGATTGGGTTCGCATTGACCATTTCCGCGGGTTTGAAAGTTATTGGGAGGTGCCGTTTGGATCTCTTACCGCTGCCTATGGAAGCTGGCAAGCCGGGCCGGGAATGGATTTTATCAATGCCTTGAAATATGCCCTCGGCGACATCAAGATCATCGCAGAGGACCTTGGCTACTTAACTGATAATGTTAAGACATTCTTAAAAGAAAGCGGTTTCCCCGGGATGAAGGTACTTGCCTTTGCCTTTGATTCACAGGGAAACAACGAATATCTGCCGCATAATTATAACAAAAACTGTGTCGTCTATACAGGAACTCATGATAATGACACGGTGCAGGGCTGGTTTGCCCATGCGGCGGAACAAAAGACTGCTTTTGCAAAGAACTATTTTAAGCTTGATGAAACAGAAGGATATCACTGGGGGATGATCAGAGGAGCAATGTCATCCACAGCTTTTATATCCATTATACCAATGCAGGATTTTCTGGGATTGGGCCCGGAGGCCAGGATGAATACCCCTTCAACATTAGGCGGGATTAATTGGCAGTGGAGAATGAATAAAGAAGATGCCTCAGCGGCTTTAGCGCAAAGAATAGCTGATATGACATGTTTATACGGACGTTAATTATAAATCTTCTATCAGCAATAAGCTTGTTTAATAAAGGTCACAAAACATTCCAGATCGTCTCTTGAAGGGAACAAAGCTCTGGCATTGCCGGCGTTCCCTCCGCCCTTCCCTCTCCAGACCTTTGCGTTGTCCTTGACGATTTTTCCGCAGTCAAGGCTTTCGGATGAAGAAGCAAGAATAACCGTATTATCCCGTGTAGAAATCAATACAAAAAGACGAGTATCTTTTATATTGGCATCTGTTAAGGTTTTTGTGATTGCAATAAGATCGTCAGCGTGGAAATAAGAATATTCCCTGATTAAAAGCCTCGGTTCAGTCACGGAGATACCGTCGATTTCTGAAGCAGCCATACTCGTCCCATATGCGCTCAATATATCAGCAACAGCTTTATTTTTCAGTGTATTTTTCATAAGGTAAAGTTCCTGGCGGACTTCTTTGTTTTTTTCATCTTGAGCCCTTATTTTGTCCGGCAGATCATTATCGTCAGATGAATATTTCAGATTAAGGTCTGTAATGATATCGTGTTTATTTCGATAATCCTCAAACGCCTCTCTCCCTGCTTTGAAATATACTCTTGTCATACCCTTATATTTTTCCAGCTTCAGGATCTTCAACAAACCCACCTGACCGGAAGTGCCCGGATGTGTTCCGCAGCAGGCCACACAATCAGCCGGATCGGTTTCATCACCTACACACACTATAGAAATGTCCTCATCAATAGCAAGAGCTTTCCGCAGAGGCAGCTTTTCCGCTTCCTGGCGGTCTTCAAAACATCTGACAGACACAGGTAGATCTGCCCAGACCGCTTCGTTGGCCAATAGCTCTATTCGCTGCGCGTCCTCGCGAGTGATACCTTGCACATCTATATCTATTGTCATATAATCGCTGCCCATGTGGAAGCCGCGATTAACTCCGCCGCATTCCCGGAAAAATATACCTGATAGTATATGTTCTCCGCAATGGCGCTGCATGTGTTCAAATCTTCGCTCCCAATCAAGTCTGCAATGAACTTTGTCTCCCGTTTCCCAACCCTTGGTATGAAAAGCAGTATCTGATTTTACCCCGATTGGAAAAGACTGCAGGCAGTGATAGACAACACCCTCCTTTTCAAATACATCGATTAGCGATACGTTATCAATAGTACCCAAATCACAGGGCTGCCCTCCTCCTTCCGGAAAAAACACGGTCTCGTCAAGCACAAGAAGAAAAGGATCTTCGGTAGTGCCGGTCCCCAAGACATCTATTATTGTGCAGGTGCACTCTTTCTTATATACATCTTCCTGAAAAAGCTTTCGCGTCGCCATTTGTATCTGCATCCTTTCCTATTAATCGTAAAGTAATTGTAAAAATTATAGCACTTTTCACCACCGGATTGTATAAGAAAGCCAATAATATATCTGAAAGCAAATTCAGATTATACTGCATTCCAACTCTTCATATACATTAAAAAGGGGGGGAATGCAATGAAAAGTAGATTAATAAGCAATAAAAAACTGAAATGGAGCCTGGCTCTGGTTATTATAGCGGCGGTTCTGATACTGAGTTTAAGACCCGTATATGATAATATTGCTGCTAAGGTACAGTCAATCACAGGCTCCGATGTACTTTTGATAGATCCCGGTCATGGCGGTATGGACGGAGGAGCGGAAAGTGCTGCCGGTGTTACAGAGAAAGATATCAATTTGTCAATTGCAAAGTATATTAAAGAATTGGCAGAGGCAGACGGCTGGAAAGTCATCATGACCAGAGAGGAGGATATCGGGCTGGGAGACACAAAGAGCAGTACCATTCGCAGTAAAAAAACCGCAGATTTAATTGCTCGAAGAGAAATGATTCGTGAAGTAAATCCGTTGGCAGCTGTCAGCATTCATCTGAACAGTTTTAAACAAGATAGATCTGTACGCGGCGCCCAGACATTTTACCCATCAGCCTCAGGTGATAAAACCATTCAAGATGAGAGTAAAAGACTTGCCGAAGCTATACAGGAACAGCTGATAACAGGAATTGCCGATGGAACAGACAGAGTAGCATTAGGGAAAAGAGATTTGCTTATGTTCAATAATCCCACAGTGCCGATGGCAATCGTAGAATGTGGCTTTCTTTCCAATGCCGAGGAAGCAGGGCTGCTGGCAAATGAGGAATATCAAAGAAAACTTGCAAGATATATTTATGAAGGCATATTAGCATTTACAGGTAAAGAGCACAGTAAGCCAATTAAAGCTATCGACAGCAGGGGGTAGAAAATAACATCTTTTGAGCAAACATTCAATTGAATATTCAGACCTCTTTTGATAACATTGAATTGTAAAATTATTATTGTTTGTCAATAGAGCGGGGGTCGATCGTATGAAGCTTTTAATCATTGGGGCAGGCGGGGTTGGGACATCGGCGGCAATGATAATCAAAAGGGCAGGCAAAGATGGCGAATGGGCTGAAAAAGTTGTGATTTCAGATTATAACTTAGAAAGAGCGGAAGAGGTAGAAGCTCTTTGCGGTAAAGGCCGTTTTCACTCAGATAAGATCAATGCAAAAGATATGGCAAGCATAAAGGAAGTTATTGAAAGGCATGGGATTACATTTGTAATGAATGCAGTTGAACCTGATTTTAACGAAAACATCTTTGATACTTGCCTAAAAACCGGCGTGGGATATCTTGACTGTGCGATGACTCTGTCCGCGAGGCATCCCGATAAGCCTTATGAATTGCCTTACATAAAGTTGGGAGATTACCAGTTTGAAAGACATGATGATTGGGAAAAAGCCGGCAATATGGCGATTGTCGGTTCGGGAGCCGAGCCGGGTATGGCGGATGTTTTTGCAAGATATGCCGCAAAGCATTTGTTTGATACCATTGATGAAATAAACGTCAGAGACGGAGACAATTATCGGATTCCGGGTTATGATGGTGTTTTCTTCGGATTCTCCGTATGGACGACTATCGAAGAATGTCTGAACCCTCCGGTTATATGGGAAAAAGGCAGGGGCTGGTTTTGCACAGAAAACTTCTCAGAACCCGAAATATTTAACTTCCCGGGCGGAATCGGGGATGTTGAGGTTACCAATGTAGAGCATGAGGAAGTCATGCTTGTACCCAGAGTAATCGACTGTAACAGGGTAACTTTTAAATATGGTGTGTCAAGGGAAATGAGAGCTCTTATCAAAAGTTTGGAGGCTTGCGGAATATGCAGCACAACGAGACTTATAAAGGTGGGTGATACCGGGATCACACCAAGGGACTTCCTGGTAAAGGTTGTCCCCACTCCCGCAGAATCGTCAGCGGCGATGATTGGAAAAGGCTGTGCAGGCACCTGGGTAACCGGAACAAAGGACGGGAAGAGAAGATCAGTCTACTTATATCAGGTTGCCGATAATCAGGAATGTCTGAAGAAGTATTCAACCAATTCTGTTGTAGCGCAGACTGCGGTAAGCTCCGTTATAATGATGGAATTGGTCTCAAAAGGAATATGGAATATAAAGGGTGTACATGGTCCGGAATCCTTTGATCCCGACCCGTTTATTGAAAGGTTGGCGAAATATGAATTTCCAGCCGGAATCAGAGAAATGGACAGTGAATACGCTGACGCGCTGAATGAACAAGAGTTGATAAGATACAGTGAATGAGCAGGGCTTTTTATTTCTATTCAAAAATTGCCTTAGACTTTTTCATTATATCTGAGACCGGAAGCTGCTGCGGACAGCGGCCCTCACATATCTTGCAGCTTTTGCATACAGACGGTAAAGCCTTCGGTGAGATCCATGTCTTGAAATCGACCTTCACCTTAGGACTTTCATGATAAAGGTGCCAGTCGTTGTAATACCCTATTATGGCCGGAATATTAATCTTCTCCGGACAAGGCATACAGTATTCGCAGCCGGTGCAGGAGTATTTTATCAGCTTGTTATATTCGGCGGCTACGTTATTAATAATCTCAAGTTCAGATTCCGTAAGGCTATTTGGATCAGCCTCGCTTAATACTCGAATATTTTCATCAACCTGTACTATACTCGTCATACCGCTTAAAATAACTAAGACTTCAGGGAAGTTTGCTACCCATCTCAAAGCCCATTCTGCAGGAGTCCTCTTAATCGGAGCCTGAGCCCAGAAGTCTTCAATACTTGGAGGTAAAATATCGGTCAGTTTTCCGCCCTTTAAAGGCTCCATGATGATGACGGGAATACCTTTGGAACCGGCAAATTTCAATCCTTTGACTCCGGCTTGAAAATCTGCATCCATGTAATTAAGCTGAATCTGGCAAAAGTCCCATGGATAAGCCTCAATCACTTCCTTAAAAAATTCAAAATTATCATGGAAAGAGAAACCTATATGTTTGACTTTTCCTTCAGCTCTTTTCTTTTCCAAAAGCTCAAGAATATTGTACTTCAATGCCCTTTTCCAGAGAGGAGCTGTGACATTGTGCACCAGATACATATCGATACAATCCACGCCAAGCCTTTTGAGCTGCTCATCGAATATCTTTTCCGGATCCCCGTCTTCTTTTAAAATCCATACCGGCATTTTATCCGCAATAAAAACTTTTTCTCTATAACCATCCTTCAATGCCTTACCGAGTACAACTTCACTGAAACCATCATGGTAAGTATATGCAGTGTCAACATAATTGACTCCACTGTCAATAGCAGTACGGATCATCCGAATAGCTTCGGTCTCATTGATTCTTGCTGATTTCCCTTTTCCCTCAACGGGCAGCCTCATAGTCCCGAATCCGAGCAGGGAAATCTTTTCTCCTGTTTTTGGAAAGGTCCTGTATTTCATTATATTCCACCTGCCTTTCTTTTTTTTACATGGAACATAGCGCGTTACTGTAAATCGCACAAATCGATTTGAATTATTTTACCATGATAGTATTAAGTATTGTACCATATTTACATATTATAGGCTATAATAAATTAAATGACTGCATGACTTAAAAGGCGCATGAAAGGAAGGCTTATAATAGCATGAAAAGAAAGCTTGATGAGTTTCTTGAAAAAGCCCTTATCTGCTACGATCTGCCGGGATTAGCAGTTGGGATCAGGGAGAAAGAATTTGTATACCGTAATACGGCCGGTTTCAAAGATATCGTTAACAGGGAACCGCTGTTAGCAGAGGATGTCTTCCATATGGCCTCTGTGACTAAACTTTTTGTCGGCACCTCTATTCTTCAGCTATGTGAGCAAGGACAGATTTTGCTGGACGGACGATTTACAGCTTATATTCCCTGGTTTCAAATGAATGATGAACGATATAGAGATATTACTATACGTCAGCTCCTCAATCATACCTCCGGTATGCCCGATGTTAAGGATTACCAATGGGATAAACCGGAGATGGACGAAAGTGCATTGGAGAGATATGTAAGATCTTCTGAAGTAAAAGATGCCAGACTGCTTTGGTCTCCCGGAGAAGGACGGTTCGCTTACAGTAATATCGGCTATGAGATATTAGGGGTTATAATAGCAGCAGTATCAGGTATGTCTTTTGAAGACTATGTAAAAAGAAACATTTTTGAACCCTTGGAAATGAATGATTCCACGCTGCTGACATTCGAACGCGGCATTTATGATGCAAAAGGAAAGGATAAATCTCTATGCACCCCTCATGAAAAAGATAAAGATAAGAAAATTGTCAGGGTACCTCACTTCCCTTACAACCGTGCCCATGGGCCAAGCTCAACACTGACCTCAAATTTATATGACCTCGAAAAATGGGCCCTTGCGATTTTTAATCATAAGCTGCTTAAAAAGGAAACTCAGGAAATGGCGTGGGAAAAACAGGCGTTGGTTCCAAACAATGGCGAATATATCTGCCTTAGCTGGTTTTGCAGAGAGCAAAACGGATACGTATTTTATGGCCATGAGGGAACAGATGACGGATTCCGCATTAGCTTATGGATCTGCCCTGAGCGGGAACTTATTATAATCGTGTGTTCTAATATTTCCGGGGCACCGGTGAAAAAAATAAGTAAGCATATTTTAGATTTGCTTCAATAAAGAAAGAGATTAGACATAATCTAAGCTCTTTGTTCTTTTTATATTATTTCTTATTTCTTTCATATTAGTCATATTTAACATACTGTCCGGTGCTTCGACGTTTTGTTTACACACCTTCCTGTGCGACAATCTTAGATTTTAATATTTTATGAACTTTGAACCCATAAC
>CAYLLJ010000002.1:0-4006 GCA_964384725.1 uncultured Oscillospiraceae bacterium
TATTTGGTTCATTAAGAATAAAAAAAATATGTCTTGACAAGGTGAACACTACACTCCGTCATCGGTGCCTCCGCCGCCGCAAGCAGCAAGGGATCCTGCAGCCAATATCAATGCCAGCAATAATACTAATTTTTTCTTCATATTGTTTAACACACCACCTTCGTATTTTGGCTCGCCTAATTTGTCATACAAATGACCAGCGAACTTATGCAAAGAAATAACAAACTTTCTTCATATAATTTCTTTTGCCGATTTAAACTAATGTTAATGTCTTTTTAAGTTTTTGTCAACAAATTATGTACTTCTTTTTAGCTGCTTTTGCCGTTCGGTGCATAAGACGCATTGGCAGCTCTGGTTATTTAACAAAAGCCCCCGAAAACAGGGGCTTTATGTTAGATTTTAAAATATACTTAATTGTTATATAAGTAATCCGTCAATTGCAACGAAAACCGGTGCAAACACAAGAGCTATGATTGTCATTAATTTGATGAGGATATTGATGGAAGGTCCTGCTGTATCCTTGAGAGGATCACCGACGGTGTCTCCAACAACTCCGGCCTTATGAGCCTCACTACCCTTTCCGCCAAAATTACCTTCTTCTATATATTTCTTTGCATTATCCCATGCTCCGCCGGCATTTGCCATCATTATTGCAAGAACGACGCCGGATACAAGCGAACCTGCCAGCATTCCGCCCAATGCTTCAGTACCCATCAAGATACCGACTGCTAACGGTGCAAGTATTGCCAGCAAACCCGGAGCCATCATTTTGTTTAATGCAGCCTTTGTGCTGATATCAACGCATTTTGCATATTCCGGTTTTGATGTTCCTGCCATGATGCCGGAATCTTCACGGAATTGTCTTCTTACTTCTTCAATCATATCGTTTGCCGCTTTGCCCACCGAGTTAATGGTCATTGCGGAGAATAAGAACGGAAGCATCGCACCTATAAACAAACCTGAAACTACAAGCGGTGAAAGCAGACTGATTTCTTTAAGCTGAGCAACCTGAGAATATGATGCAAACAATGCTAATGCAGTAAGTGCAGCAGATCCTATCGCAAATCCTTTTCCAATAGCTGCTGTTGTGTTTCCAACTGAGTCAAGCTTGTCTGTAATAGTTCTTACATCATGAGGAAGTTCTGCCATTTCTGCAATGCCTCCTGCGTTGTCAGATACCGGACCATATGCGTCTACTGCTACAACCATACCTGTAGTAGATAGCATCCCGACCGCTGCCAAAGCAATTCCGTATAATCCTGCGTATGCGTCTGCAACTAAAATACCGACAGCGATAAAAAGCAAAGGCCATACGGTGGAAAGCATACCGACGCCTAATCCGCTGATTATGGTTGTCGCTGATCCCGTCTGAGACTGCTCTGAGATATGCTTTACATGTTTGTAGTCACTGGATGTATAGATCTCTGTTATCTTACCGATAGCTGTTCCTACTACCAAGCCTGATATTATCGCTATCGCGCAGTTAAAATTGTCAAAGAATATATCGCTTAGTATAAACGAAAAGATAATAACGATTGCACTGCTTATATATGTTCCGGCATTCATTGCAGCAGCAGGATTTCCCTTCTCTCCGCCGCGCACGCACAATACTCCTATAACTGAAGCAATTATGCCGACCGCTGATAGTGCCAGCGGGAATACGCAGCCTTCAAGAGCTGGCAATGCAAATGGTTCCCCGAATTTTGGCGTTATAACGGGTATAATGACCGCCAAAGTTAATGCCGAAACGATAGAACCGACATAGGATTCAAATAAGTCAGATCCCATACCTGCAACGTCGCCTACATTGTCGCCTACATTATCAGCTATTACCGCAGGGTTTCTCGGATCATCCTCAGGGATACCGGCTTCAACTTTTCCTACAAGGTCAGCACCCACGTCTGCAGCTTTTGTATAAATACCGCCGCCTACACGTCCAAACAGTGCCATTGATGAGGCCCCCAAGCTGAATCCTGTTACGACAGACGCTGAGTCAACACCCATAATAACAAAAATAACACCAAGGCCCAAAAGACCGAGACCGGCTACGCAAAGACCCATAACTGCGCCGCTTCTGAAGGCGACCTTGAGTGCTTTGTTCATCCCGCTTGACATAGCTGCCGCTGCAGTTCTCGTATTTCCTTTTGTAGCAACTGTCATTCCAAAGAAACCTGCAAGGATAGAGAATAGCGAACCAAATATGTACAATATTGCTGTAGTCCAATTGATAGCAAGTCCCAGGACAACAAAAATTATTGCAATAACAACAACCATGTACTGGTACTCGCGCCTTAAAAAGGCCATTGCTCCTTCTCTGATAAAGCCTGAGATTTCCTGCATACGATCCGTACCCGGATCCATTTTGCCCACCCAGGAAGCTAAGCCATATGCAACAATCAATGCAATAATGGCTGCCACCGGGGCTGAATAAGCTAATTGAATCATAATCTTTATTCCTCCCTAATATAGTAACAATATAAAGAGGCGCATAAGCACCTCCAAAACAGTCCTATGGTTAAAAGCTTTATATAATCTAATGTATTTTATTAATATAAATTAATATAAATTAACATAACCATATTACTCAATAGCGACCAGTATCAGTGAACATAATATAAATACGACTGCACCTATTGTGCTGACTTTACTTAATATTGCTTCATAGCCCCTGCTTTTCTTTTTGCCGAAAAGCTGTTCAGCTCCGCCGCCTATTGAACCTGACAAGCCCGCACTGTTTCCGGACTGAAGCAGTATGCTTGCGATTAACACAATACTGGCGGCTGAAAGCAATATCATAAAAAATGTATGCAACTCTGCACCTCCCATATGAATTTGACTTTGTCCATATGAATTTGACTTTGTCCATATGAATTTAACTTTTGTATTGTACCATAATCCCTTACATTAATCAATGCCAAAATTAAATTTAATGATACAGTTTATTAAACCGGACAGATAATGTTTGGATGTTATCTGAGATTATAGAAGGCATCATTCCCGGCGTATTGTGCTCCCGTATCCAAAGTTTCTTCCAAACGCAGCAGCTGATTGTATTTTGCGACCCTGTCTGTTCGCGATGGCGCTCCGGTTTTAATCTGTCCCGCATTGATACCTACAACGATATCTGCAATAGTTACATCTTCTGTTTCACCGGAACGATGAGAAACGATAGCGGTATAACCTGCCTTTTTTGCCATTTCGATTGCGTCAAGTGTTTCCGTCAGAGTGCCTATTTGATTAACTTTAATAAGTATTGAATTTGCCACTCCTAAAGAAATACCTCTTTCCAGTCTTTCAGTATTGGTTACGAAAAGATCATCACCTACAAGCTGTACTGTTTTTCCAAGTCTGTCGGTCAGAAGTTTCCAGCCCTCCCAATCATCTTCAGCAAGACCGTCCTCAATCGAAATCACGGGATATTTGGATGTCAGCATTTCATAATAATCAACCATATCAGTGATAGTCCTCTTAACGCCTCTTTGCCCGGATCGTATCCGGCCTTTTTAATTGCTTCCACGATAACTTCAATGGCTTCTTCGTTTGACGAAAGGTTTGGTGCGAATCCGCCTTCATCACCAACCGCCGTGTTCATTCCTTTCCCTTTCAGAACTGCTTTCAGGCTATGAAAAACTTCAGTGCCCATTCTGAGACCTTCTCTGAAGCTCTCGGCACCAACCGGCATAACCATGAATTCCTGGATATCTACATTGTTGTCCGCATGCTGGCCGCCATTGAGAATATTCATCATAGGAACAGGCAAAAGTTTGCCGTTTACTCCTCCTATGTACTGGAAAAGGGGCAGGCCAAGGCAGTTCGCGGCCGCATGCGCTGCAGCAAGAGATACACCCAATATCGCATTGGCTCCAAGGTTTCCTTTATTTCCGGTTCCGTCCAGTTCAATCAGCGTATTATCGAGACCCACCTGATCAAAAACGTTCATACCGATAATTTCTTCTGCAATAATACTATTCACATTCTCAACAGCCTGTAATACTCCTTTTCCAAG
>CAYLLJ010000002.1:4016-6188 GCA_964384725.1 uncultured Oscillospiraceae bacterium
ATCTCTCCTTGTCTCCGTCACGAAGCTCAACTGCTTCAAATATCCCGGTGGACGCTCCGGAAGGAACAATTGCACTACCCATACTGCCGTCTTCGAGATAGATTTCTACTTCAATGGTTGGGTTTCCCCTTGAGTCCAAGACCTCGCGGGCTAAAACATCTTCAATATATGACATAATAATACCTCCTGATTTAAAAATTAATTACCTCAATAAAAGTTTCAGGTGTAAGGCTTGCACCTCCAACAAGGGCGCCGTCAATTTCCTCCATGCTCATCAGATCGGATATGTTTGCGGGCTTAACACTGCCGCCGTATAGAATTATTACTTCTTCTGATACCTCATCACTATATAGCTCTTCAATAATACTGCGAATATAACCGCACATTTCACCTGCTTGTGCAGGTGAAGCGTTTCTTCCGGTTCCGATTGCCCAAACCGGCTCATACGCTATTACTAAAGTGGAGATTTGCTCTGCTGTCAGACCCTTTAACGCAGCAATCATCTGTCTTTTCACAACATCATGTTCTTTGCCGGCATCCCGTTCTTCAAGTACTTCCCCGACACAAAGGATAGGAATGATGTTATGTTTGAAAGCTGTAAGAAGCTTTTTGTTGACCTCATAATCTGTTTCGTTGAAATACTGCCGTCTCTCGGAATGTCCTATGATGCAGTAGTTCACGCCGATTTCTGTCAGCATTTCCGCTGAGATTTCACCTGTAAATGCTCCGCTTTCTTCAAAATGCATATTCTGGGCACCAAGTTTGATATCGGTATCTTTGAATGCTTCCTTTAAAGCTGCAAGCTGAGTAAATGGTGCACATATGCCAGTTTGAACATCAGAGGGATGATATATTTTTTTGAACTCCTCTGCAAATGCCGCAGCTTCTCTTGTAGTCTTAAACATTTTCCAGTTACCGGCAATAAATGGTTTTCTCATTTGGCACCTCCACATGGTTCTTTATCCTGCAATACTGCAATACCGGGCAGCTTCCTGCCTTCCAGGTATTCAAGAGAAGCACCGCCCCCGGTAGAGATATGCGTCATCTTATCTGCCATTCCAAACTGTTCAACCGCTGCCGCCGAATCTCCTCCGCCTATGATTGTAACCGCGTTGCTGTCAGCCAGTGCTTCTGCAATTTTTAAGGTTCCTTTTGCATAATTCGGCATCTCGAAAACACCCATAGGACCGTTCCAAATCACAGTTCCGCATCTTATAATCTCCTCCCTGAAAAGCTCGGCTGTCTTCGGTCCTATATCCAGCCCCATCCATTCTTGCGGAATACTGCCGCAATCGAATTCTGCTCTTTCTGAATCGTTGCTGAATTCCTTCGCGGCGATGATATCGACAGGAAGCAGCAGTTTGACACCTTTTTCTTCCGCTTTTTTCATGAGCTCACCAGCTAAATCAACCTTTTCTTTATCAAGAATGGATTTTCCGACTTCATACCCCTTCGCCTTCAGGAAGGTATATGCCATGCCTCCCCCAATCATCAAAATATCGACCTTGTTTATAAGATTTTCAATTACCGGAATTTTATCTCCGACCTTGGCGCCTCCCAATATTGCCGCAAATGGTCTTTCAGGTGACTCAACTGCATTTCCGAGGAATTTCACTTCATTTTCAATCAGAAAACCGGACACTGCCGGAAGATATTCTGCGATGCCTGCCGTTGAAGAGTGTGCTCTATGGGCCGTTCCAAAAGCGTCGTTTACAAAAATTTCTGCCAGGGCTGCAAGTTCCTTTGAAAAATTTGTCCCGTTCTTTGTTTCTTCTCTGCGGAACCTTACGTTTTCCAAAAGAATGACATCACCTGGCGCGAGCTCTTCAACAGCTTTTATAACCTCATAGTTTACTACTTCCGGTGCACTTATGAATAAAATACTTTTTCCAAGCAATTCAGAAAGTCTGTCTGCAACAGGCTTAAGTGTGTATTTCATATCTGCCCCGCCCTCCGGCCTTCCCAGGTGAGACATCAGAATTACTTTAGCCCCATGATCTATAAGATACCTGATAGTTGGCAGGCTGCTCCTTATCCGGATATCATCCGTTATATTGCCGTTCTTGTCTTGCGGCACATTAAAATCACAGCGGACAATTACCTTTCTGTTTTCAATTTCAATATCTTTTACCGTCTTCTTCATCACGATCATAGACCTTCACTTATCACATA
>CAYLLJ010000002.1:6198-13575 GCA_964384725.1 uncultured Oscillospiraceae bacterium
GAATATCCCCATTCATTATCATACCAAGAAACCAGTTTTACCAGATTATCCTCAAGAACCATAGTTGATAATCCATCTATAATGGAAGATCTCTCGTCTGCTTTGAAATCTATGGAAACGAGAGGTTCCTCGGTATATCCCAAAATACCATTCATTTCGCCTTCTGATGCGTTCTTTAATGCTGCGTTTATTTCTTCTTTTGTAGCATTCTTTTTTAGTTCAAGCACGATATCCACAACTGATACCGCAGGTGTAGGAACACGCATTGCCATTCCGTTCAGCTTGCCCTGAAGCTGGGGAAGTACAAGTGACACAGCCTTAGCTGCTCCCGTTGTAGTAGGAATAATAGAAACTGCCGCTGCCCTTGCCCTTCTTAAATCGGAATGTGGCAGATCCAGGATCTTCTGATCGTTTGTATAAGAATGTATGGTAGTCATCAATCCTCTTACAATGCCGAATTCTTGATCGATAACCTTTGCAAACGGCGCAAGGCAATTAGTTGTGCAAGATGCATTTGATATTATGTGATGTGTCTGCGGGTCATACATAGACTCATTGACGCCCATAACAATTGTTATATCCTCATCCGTTGCGGGAGCAGAAATGACGACCTTCTTAGCGCCAGCCTTGATATGTTTCTCTGCATTAGGCTTTTTTGTAAAAAGTCCGGTTGATTCCAGTACAAGCTCGACACCCATATCCCTCCATGGAAGCTCCTCCGGGTTCCTCAAAGCAAGAATTTTGATTTCTTTCCCGTTTACAATTATGGCATCCGACTTTGCTTCAACGGTTCCGTCAAATTTACCGAAGCAGCTGTCATATTTCAAGAGATGAGCTAACGTTGCAGGGTTAGTTATGTCATTTATCGCAACTATTTCGAAATCTGTGTTTCTGGACATTGCGACTTTGAATGCATTCCTTCCGATCCTTCCGAATCCATTAATGCCAATTTTTGTTTTCATACATTATTCCTCCTATCTAAACAAATACTATCGTCTGCTGAACATTATACTAATTAACAATGAAAAACGTTATCCTACTAGTACCTCTTTCGTTTTGAGGAAGACGGCAGGCACATTTCATCTCTGTATTTTGCTATTGTGCGTCTGGAAATGTCAATTCCCCGTTCTGCCAGCAACTCTACCATGTTCTGATCGCTTAGCGGTGCTTTTGGATCTTCATTTTCTACTATCTCCTTGATAAAGGTTTTTATGCTTTCCGATGAAATTCCTTCTCCGCTGTTTCCGGATACACCGCTTGTAAAAAAATACTTTATTTCATACATGCCTCTCGGACTCTGCATATATTTGCCGTTGATAGAACGGCTCACCGTAGACTCATGAATACCCACTTCATCTGCTATCTGCTTTAAAGTCAGCGTTTTCAAATATTTCGGACCTTCTTCAAAAAAATCTATCTGATATTTAACAACTGCACTGACTACACTATATATTGTCTGTTTTCGCTGTTCTATGCTTTTAATAAGCCATAAAGCCGAGTTTAAACGACCGGTTAAAAATTTGGAAATGTTTGATTCCTTGTCGGAATTTATCAGCATTTTTTGATAGTAATTATTTATGGTAAGTTTAGGTGCACTGCTTTCATTGACAGTAACCACGTATTCACCATCTATTTTTTCCACAGTCACATCAGGGATGACATATCTGTTTTCATCGGCTGCTGAGCCGAACTGCCTGCCCGGCTTCGGCTCAAGACCTTTGATAATGTCTGCAATTTTCTGGATCTCCTTAACGGTGGCATTCAGTGCCTTGGCAATATTATTAAGCCGGTTGAATGCGATATCCTCTAAGTAATTATTGATCACTTCCTCGATCATGGGATTATGGTTTCCTTGATATTTAAGCTGAATCAAGAGACATTCCTTCAGATTTCTTGCCCCGACACCTATCGGTTCGAGTCCATGAATTACATCCAAAACGTTTTTTACCCTATCCGGACTGACTCCAAATTCTTTCGCAATTTCCTCTGCATCTAATGTCATATAGCCGTTTTCGTCAAGAGATTCGATAATATACCTGCCTATATTTCTGCAGCTTGGTTTGATCGGAGCGAACTGCAGCTGAAACATCAAATGCTCCGTAAGTGTAATCCTTGAAGGTACATATTGCTCGTATGTATAGTCATTATCACCCGGATTGTATTCCCACTGCCTGTAACTTATGTCATCGTATTGCTTTTCTTTAAAATGCTCCGCCCAATCAATTTCCTGGAAATCTTTTTCCTGGAAATCTTCAGATTTTTCAGCGGGGTCCTTCTCAGTCTTTTCATTCTCTCCGCCTGTTGAATCTGCAGAAGAAGATGCTGATGTTTCCAGAATTGGATTAGCCAGTAATTGTTCTTCCACATAACTTTCCAGTTCCTGTGTATTGAATTGCAATATTTTGATGGCTTGAATAAGCTCCGGTGTCATTACCAGTTTCTGTGATTGTTCAATTGTTAAGTCATAGCCTAATCTCATAATGCACCTCATTATTATAGGTTTTTAAACTCTTCATTTTAAATTTGGAAATTCGTTCTGCCTCAGAGCTTCAAACAGAACTATACTTACTGAATTTGACAGATTCAATGAACGTAACCTTGTATCCTTGCTCATTGGGATCCGGATTGTCCTATCTTTAAATTCATCAAGCAGATCTTTGGGGAGTCCGGATGTTTCCTTGCCAAACAGAAGCATAGCATTTTCTTCATACATAACATTTGTGTAGTCCATGATTCCTTTTGTTGTTGCCAGGTACATAGGCATATCTTTGTATTTTTCAATAAAATCATTCAGACATTCATGCACTTCTAAAACAACATACTGCCAATAGTCCAGACCGGCCCTTTTAAGATGTTTATCTTCAATGGAGAAGCCTAAAGGTTTTATCAGGTGGAGCTTCGATCCCGTCGCCGCACAGGTTCGCGCAATATTTCCTGTGTTTGGCGGGATTTCAGGCTCTACGAGTACAATATGTATAGTCAATTTTAATCACCTCTATTATACCACTATAATAAATTTTTGTAATTTTTTAAAGACAATTTTACAATTATATATTATAATACCTAAATACTTTGAAAATAGACGATGAAATCTATTAACAGGAGGTTATTGTATGGAAACGATTAAAATAGGACTCCTCGGTTTTGGAAATGTCGGTACTGGGACATATAAGACTCTATCAATGAATCGGAAGCATATTGAAGCAAATACAGGTCTTTCAATTGAAATATCAAAAATACTTGTAAATGATATTAACAGGAAAAGAGATATACAAGTATCCTCTGATCAATTCACACAAAACATCGATGATATTCTCCTGGACCCCTCAATCGATATTATAGTAGAACTGCTTGGCGGGATCGAACCGGCAAGTACTTACATGCTGAGGGCACTAAAAAACGGGAAACATGTGGTTACGGCCAACAAAGCGGCGGTAGCAGCAAACTTTGATGATTTCATGGATGCAGCTAAAAGTAATCAGGTCATGTTCCGTTATGAAGCAAGTGTCGGCGGAGGCATCCCGATTTTAAATGCCTTGACCACTGCACTGCTTGCAAATGAATTTGAAGAGATACTGGGAATTGTTAACGGCACGACAAATTATATACTGACTCAGATGACAGAATACGGGCTGGATTATGCCGATGTTCTGAAAACGGCTCAAGAAAAAGGATTTGCTGAAACAGACCCGACTGCAGATGTGGAAGGAATAGACGTGGCCAACAAGCTTTCTATTCTTATATCACTGGTTTTTGGAATACGTATACCTCCTGAGGAGATACCGACGGAAGGAATTACAAATATATCAAAGAATGATATCCGGCTTTCGGATCAATTTGGGTATAAGATCAAACTGCTTGCTACTGCTAAAAAGGTAGGGAAACAATTAGAAGCTCATGTTCAGCCTGCCTTCGTACCGAAGAATCACCCTCTTGCGGCCGTAGGCAATGAATTCAATGCGGTCTTTGTAACCGGAAATGCTGTGGATGACCTGATGTTTTACGGTAAAGGTGCAGGTCCTATGCCTACCGGCAGTGCGGTGATGGGTGATGTGATAGAAATCTCCAAGGCAATTGCAAAGGGGGCGGCTTTTGATCATTATGCGGAATCCAAAGCAGTTAAGATGCTGAAATTTGTGGGTGAAGGTCAGAATAAATACTATATTAGCATGATGGTGAAAGATGTGCCCGGAGTTTTAGGCAGCATATCCACAACTTTTGGGGCTTTTGGCATAGGTGTTGATTCTGTTTTACAGCTATCCAAGGATACAAACAGCGACAGAGAAGTCCCTCTTATCTTTATCCTTCACGAAGTAACCAGAGCAAGGCTTGATGAAGCATTAAATAAAATCAGCAAATCAAAGTTTGCCAGCGAAATAAAAAGCGTAATCAGAGTAATGTAATAATCACACGAATTGGAGGAAACATGCAATGAATTTGTATGAGCAATGGCAAAAATTGATCAACAGCCAGACTGATGAAACCTTTGATGATTTCTGGGAGAAATACAGTTCTGCCGAGATTAGGATCTATAGCGGAATATTAGATGATCCTGATCAGGATGTTATCGGTGCGTTCAAGGCTCTTGCAGAAAAATATGCTGCGGATCATGTTATTTTTATGGGATTTCTTGATGGTATTAATACCAGTTTGAAGAATGAACAGAATTTTAAAGAATTCGATGAAAACTCTGAAATAGATCTTGAGATAGATTATGAAAAGCTGTATTTCAATATGCTGGAAGCAAGTGCAGACTACTTGTATACTCTTCCACAGTGGGATAATATTCTTACAGAAGAAAAAAGACAGGAAATAGCAAAGAACTGGAAAAGATCCAAAACTGTCATTAAGGATAAGGAACCGGGTCGGAACGATCCCTGTCCATGCGGCAGCGGGAAAAAATTCAAAAAATGCTGCGGAGCAAATTAAATAATTTTATAAATAAGAGAAAGAAGACAGGCCGTGTTAACTTTAACTGCGACCTGTCTTAATTGTTTTATTTACCTTGTTTTATTTGGTCACAGCCAATCATCTTTCGGTCTGTGGCTTTATGTATAAGCAAATCTCATTCAGTCTGCAATCCTGGCAGCGCGGCTTCCTGGCAGCGCACACTCTTCTGCCGTGCCAAATCAATGCATGATGCATCTTTGTCCATTTATTCTCAGGCAAAACACTCATCAGGGATAACTCCGTCTTGAGTACATCCGGCTCATCCACAAGTCCTATACGGTTTGCTACTCTAAACACATGTGTGTCTACTGCAATCCTCTGTTCGCCAAAACCGTTGGCAAGTACAACGTTAGCCGTTTTTCTCCCCACTCCCGGCAGTTTGATCAGTTTATCATAATCCCCTGGAACCTCGCCGTCATATTCTTCATTTATTATACGTGCAAGCTTTATGATATTCTTTGACTTGGTCTTATATAAGCCAATGCTCTTTATGATATTCTGAAGCTTTTCCTCCTCCATTGCCGCAATTGATTTTGCATCCGGATATTGTGCAAATAGTACCTCTGTTGCTTGATTGACGCTTTTGTCCGTCGCTTGGGCGGATAATACTACTGACGCAAGCAATTGGAATACCGAGCAGTATTTAAGCTCGCTCCCCGCCTCAGGGTACATTTCTTCAAGAATCCTAACAACCTCAGATATTTTTTTCTTATTTAATACAGTCATTTTCTCCACCGCCTATGTACTATGAAAAATTTACTCTTTCTTATTCATTCATTTTCATTAAGCCTTCATTCAACACTTAATATTATAGACAGACTAACACATAAAAGGAATAAAATTTTTGACCTTGATCGTTATTTTCTTGACATATTTTCTCCCTTCCTGTAGTATATATTTGGATTCTGACCCGCGGGTCGGATCCGGGGTATTTACATAAATTTTTAACAAAGGGGAATCAAATGGGCAAATTATCTGACAGAATAAAAACATTCAGTAAAAAGAAAAAAATTGTTCTTGTATTAGTGGCAATATTAATACTTTTCAGTGCTTCTCGTATTATTTCCACGAAACTTGAGGATACTACGGTGCCCACAAGCGACGTTATTAATATAAAGGTCACTGATGCTGCTATAACAACTTTAGAGAACACGTCGCCCCTGACAGGACGTCTTGAACCTATTGAAGAGGTCTCACTTGTCCCAAAGGCAATAGGTGAAGTCACTGTGATCAATGTAGAATTGGGGCAAAAGGTTTCGCAAGGGACTGTACTTTTCGAATTAGATAAAACGCAAATGGCGGCTTCTTTCAATCAGGCTAAAGTTGGCTATCAGGATGCTCAGACAAATTTAAGCCGAATGGAAACACTTTATCATGAAGGAGCTGTTTCCCTTCAGCAGTACGAGCAAGCTAAAACGGCATATACAATAGCTAAAGAAAGCTATACAGCAGCAGGTGACGGATTAAGCAATTATATAGTATCTTCACCAATAAACGGCTATGTGACCTCAGTGAATATTGATGTGGGAGCCGTTGCATCGCAGGCTATCCCTGCCGTTACCATTGCTAACATAGATAAACTTGAAATTAATACAAGTGTTTCAGAAAATATGATCAATAAGCTTGCGGTAGGAGATAAGGTAGAAGTGCTTGTTTCAGCTGTATCAGATTCACCTCTTTCCGGAACCATTACCGCATTATCGCCTGCGCCGCCTGCCGGAACACTTACATATCCGATGAAAGTCTCTCTTGATAATGAAACTTTATCGGCTAAACCGGGAATGTTTGCCGAAGTAATCGTAACTTCTGACAAAACCGAAGGAGTTGTGGCACTGCCATCCGCATCAATTCTCATTAAATCGGGAAAAACTATTGCCGCAATCATTGATGATAATGGCAAGCTGCTTTTCCGGGATGTAGTTATCGGAGTGGATAACGGAAAGCTCGTTGAAATAAAGAGCGGAGTCAAAGCCGGTGAAACTGTTGTAATAGAGGGGCAGCACTATCTGGATGAAGATTCAAAGTTTAACATAATAGAATAGGAGTGATAGCATGAATTTTTCAAAAACCTCTATAATGCGTCCAGTCTCAACAATCATGCTTATGCTCATCATCGTTGTGCTCGGAATTGTTTCATTTACCCGACTGCCTATCGATCTGCTTCCGAAAATGGAGCTTCCTTATGCCATGGTCGTGGTACAATACCCTAATGCCGGTCCTGCTGAAATTGAGAATCTTGTTACAAGACCTGTGGAACAGCAAATTGCAACAGTTGAAAATATTAAAGGACTTATATCATACTCCATGGAAGGAACTTCACTTGTTCTGGGAGAATTTGAGAATGGCACCGATATGGACTTTGCCACCCTTGACATGCGGGAGAAAGTTGCTTTGATTGCCGACTATCTTCCGGATAATGCGGCAGAA
>CAYLLJ010000002.1:13585-15543 GCA_964384725.1 uncultured Oscillospiraceae bacterium
ACCCATGATTCTTACCATGGATCCTACTATGATGCCTATATCGCAGCTTTATGTTTCAAGTGATTTGCCTTTAGTGGAGTTAAATCGAATCGTAGAAGATGAAATAATACCTTCTATCGAACGCAGTGCAGGTGTTGCCGCAGCATCCAGCTTCGGAGGTACGGAAAATGAAATAAGGGTCAAGTTTGACCAGGAAAGACTTGCCGGATACGGTCTTACCTTGAGTGATATCAGTCGAATGCTGGCTGCCGAAAACATAAGTCTTCCCAGCGGAGATTTAAAGCAGGGCTCCAAGGAGCTTATCGTTCGTACTATCGGAGAATTTGAAAGTCTGGATGATATAAAACATGTCCCCTTTGTTTTGCCCACCAGAGAAGTAGTATATCTGCAGGACTTGGGAACCATTGAGGAGGGATTAAAGGAGCAGACTTCAATCGGCCGCCTTAACACAGTACCGGCAATAGGTATAAGTATAACCAAACAATCTACTGCAAATTCCGTTCTTGTTTCAAGAGCTGTAGATGAATCTCTCGAAAAATTAAGAGCTGATTATCCCGAACTGGACTTTACATATTCTTATAAGTCATCTGACTATATTCAGCGCTCTGTAACTAATGTTGCTGAGACTGCTTTGTTAGGCTCGATCTTTGCCGTACTGGTTTGCTTCCTTTTTCTAAGTAATATTGCATCGACGCTGATAATCGCCATATCAATACCTACTTCTATTATTGCAACGTTCATTGTCTTGTATTTTACCGGATTGACACTCAACGTCCTGACCTTGGGCGGGCTTGCAGTTGCTATAGGTATGCTCGTTGATGACTCGATAGTTGTTATGGAGAATATCTACAGGCGGCGTGATGAAGGAATTGATGCTATACAAGCTTCTATCGCTGGAACTAAGGAAGTCACTATGCCTGTAATTGCCGCCACCCTGACAAAGGTAGCTGTATTCCTGCCTATTGTATTTGTAGAAGGCATCGCAGCAACTATTACCAGAGAATTTTCTTTAACAATCTCATTTGCTTTAATCTGTTCCCTGGTGGTTGCTCTTTCGGTGGTTCCGATGCTTTGTTCAAGGATGTTGAATATAAAGGATATGGGAACCCATATACGTGTAAGAAACTTTGACTATAAGCTTAAATTTCTTCCGGCGTTTAATCGAGGATTAAAATATCTGACACATGTATATTTAAACTTCTTGAAATATTCTCTTAACCATAGAAAAAAAATCATTATATGGTCTCTCGTAATTTTGTTGTCCTCATCTGTATTGGTCGCCTTTGTAGGCGGCGAACTTTTCCCGCATACCGATGAAGGAAGCCTTACTATTACTGCAGAAATGCCTTATGGCACCTCTCTTGAAGAAGCCGACAAAATAATCAGCGGTATAGAGAATTATGTGGTCACGAGTATACCTGAAATGGCGGTATGCTCTGTAGAGATCGGAAGCAGTAACTTATTCAGTCTGAATGCTGCAAACGAAGCTTCTGTAACGGTAAATCTTGTAGATAAAAGTGAACGAAACAGAAGCACTACACAAGTCACCAATCAAATCGTCACTGAGTTACAAAATGTAGTCGGAGCAAAAATAACTGTTACAGAATTGTCATCAATGAATATGTCTATGGGAGTAAGCCCCATTTCTCTTATTGTAAAGGGAGATGACCTTGACACTCTTAAAGAAGTATCTTCGGATCTGTCAGAAATTATAAGGGGGGTAAGCGGCACCTTCAATGTTACAACAGATATGACGGAAGGAAACCCAGAGCTTCGTGTCATACTTCATCGAAATAATGCTGCACAATACGGAATTACTTCATACCAGCTTGCACAATCCCTCGAATCAGCTTTAGCCGGGACTACTGCTACCACATTGAAAACCGATGGTGAAGAAACAGATATCGTACTTTCTCTCAGTGCAGACTATAAGGCATCAATTGAACATTTGAAGCTGA
>CAYLLJ010000002.1:15553-16436 GCA_964384725.1 uncultured Oscillospiraceae bacterium
GCCGCACCTACCGGTCAAATGGTCACAGTCGGAGAAATCGCAGACTTTGCTTTTGATAACTCTCCTTCCCAGATTACCAGACAAGATCAGGTGAGAACAGTGACAATTTCCTCTGATATTTCAGGCAGAGATCTTCAATCGGTATCAAGCGATATAGAAAAGGCAGTATCGAGTTATATGTTACCTGCAGGTTATTCTATAGATATCGGCGGCGAACAGGAAGAGATGGTGGATTCATTTACAAGCTTGTTCTATGCGCTGATGCTATCGTTCCTGCTCATTTATATGATATTGGCTTCACAATTTGAATCTCTTATACAGCCGCTTATTATCATGCTTGCTATCCCATTCGCGCTAACCGGAGCATTCTTGGCCTTGTTTATTACAAATACACCTTTGTCGCTCGTTGCATTTCTTGGGATCATAATGTTAGGCGGTATAGTGGTAAATAATTCCATACTACTGATTGACTTTATAAATCAGAACAAGAAGGTATATCCTACTCGAGAAGAGGCCATCATCAATGCAGGAAGATACAGGATACGCCCGATACTCATGACTATGATGACCACAAGCCTTGGACTTTACCCCTTATCGTTAGGTATAGGCTCCGGAGCAGAATTGCAGGCACCAATGGGAATAACTGTAATAGGCGGATTGATATTCTCCACTGTCATTACGCTGATCATAGTTCCTGTTTTCTATACCATTGTTGATGATCAGAGTATTAAATGGCGTGAACGCAGGGCAAAGATAAGGTTTGAAAAACAACGGCTCATTGAGGAGGGCGAAATATGACAGAAATTAAATCTAAACATGATCTTATACTTGATGCCGCTTATAATCTTATTATAAATAAGGGTTATTTTGACACCAAAATCAT
>CAYLLJ010000002.1:16446-38551 GCA_964384725.1 uncultured Oscillospiraceae bacterium
TAGATATAGCAGAGGCAGCCGGAATCGGAAAAGGAACCGTTTATGAATACTTTGAAAGCAAGGATGCTATCTTCTTGGAATTATTTAGAACTAAGGTTGAATCCGGATATAACAATATTGCGGATCTGTTAAACAAAAACATTTCTTGTGAAAGGAAATTAAAAGAATTCGTTGACATCGAGTTGGAAAATACATCTAAATATACTTTTAATAAACATTTTTTACTTGATTTGATGATGAAGTCAGATGCATTCAAGAATCCTGAGCTAATTGAATCAATACATAAGCTAATGGCTAAAAAGTTTTCTGTTTTATTTCAAATTATAGAAGAAGGTATGCGTACAGGAGAATTTCTCAAAATGGATCCTTTGCTTGCAACTGCATCAATCTTGGGTTCTATCAATTTGTATATAAGCTTTGACATGTTTCCTATTGATCTTGAAGATATCATACCTGCCGGCAAAACGAAATCCTGGAGCGAAGATGAATTTTTAGACTTGATATTAAACGGATTAAAGCGTAATTTATAAAAATATCGTTACATCTTTAAAATTCTAATGTATAATTGCAGATGAGTATCTTGATTAAGTCCCCGCCATCTCATGGTGGGGCTTTTAGTAAATAACATGATTAATAGATAGGAGAATAATGGAAGCAATAGTATTTAATGAATTAAATCTGTCAAATGAGGTTCGTAAAGCATTGAACGAAATGGGTTTTGAAGAAGCAACTCCGATTCAGTCAAAAGCAATACCTCCAATTTTTGAAGGGAAAGATATTATCGGTCAGGCTCAGACGGGAACCGGAAAAACTTGCGCTTTTGGTATCCCTGCGATCGAAATGCTGGACACCGATATAAATGCAATACAGGTACTTATCCTCTGCCCCACCAGAGAATTGGCCATACAGGTCTCGGAAGAACTGAGAAATGTCAGTAAGTTCAAAAAAGGAATCAAAGTTCTTCCCATTTACGGCGGTCAATCTATAGACCGGCAGATAATGGCACTGAAAGGGAAGCCTCAGATCATAGTGGGAACTCCCGGGAGAGTAATGGATCATATGAGAAGACATACCGTGAAACTTGCGAATCTCAAAATGATCGTTCTGGATGAAGCTGACGAAATGTTAAATATGGGTTTTCGTGAGGATATAGATACCATTTTGAAAGAAATCCCGCAGGATAGGCAAACATTACTTTTCTCAGCTACTATGCCTAAGGAAATAATGGATCTCACAAAACTCTATCAGAAGAACCCTGTTCTGATAAAAACCGTTCACAAGGAACTGACTATCCCAAGTATCGAACAATATTATCTTGAGGTCAGGGAAAGTTCAAAAACAGAGCTTCTCTGTCGTTTGATCGATGCTAAAAACATAAAACTTTGTTTGGTATTCTGTAATACTAAAAGACGTGTGGATGAACTGACAAGTGCCCTCCAAACGCGGAACTACTCGGCCGAGGCACTGCATGGAGATATGAAACAGTCGGAACGTGACCGTGTCATGACGAAATTCCGAAAAGGTCAGATTGAAATCCTGGTTGCAACTGATGTTGCTGCCAGAGGCATAGATGTCAATAATATAGAGGCTGTTTTTAACTACGATATTCCTAATGATGAAGAATACTATGTCCATCGTATCGGAAGAACCGGGCGAGCAGGTAAAGCCGGCGTATCATATTCTTTCATTTTTGGGCGTGACATTTATAAACTTAAGGATATCCAACGATATACAAAGTCCGAGATTCTTCCCATGAATCCTCCTACTATTTCTGATGTAGAAGAGGTGAAGCTGGATGCTGCGATACAAGAAGTTCTTAACCTGCTTGAAACATCAAAGGGCTATACAAAATACCTATCTGTTGTCGAAAAGATTCTGACTGAATCTGATGATACAACAACCCTTGACGTCGCTGCAGCCTTATTTCAGCTGGCATTTAACGAGCTGGACAATAAGAATTATGAATATTCCGATCTGGACGAGGATTATACCCGTTATAAAAAAGACGGCATGGTACGATTGTTTATGAGCATTGGCTCTATGGACAATGTCCAGCCGAAAAATATCGTTCAAAGCATCGCCTCTAAATCATCTTTGTCCGGAAAGCTCATTGGGGAAATTGATATTCATAAAAACTTTACATTTGTGGAAGTTCCGGCAGAGTTTGCTGATGATGTGATGGATTCCATGAGAAGTTTTACGCATCATGGCAGAAAAGTTCAGATTGAAAGAGCCGCCAAACGTCAGGGTAAAAAGAAAAGCAGTCAAGCAAGCCGCAGACGTTAAGTTGCTATATATTTACAATGCAGATGCTTTTATACCGGGAAAGTCATTGACGACTTTACAGCTGCTGAATGTCGCGAACCGGTACAATTGCATCTGCAATGATAACGCACTAATTCAAGTCAATAAGCTTTGCAGTGACTCCTTCAAGGCTGTTCAGATCCTTAACCAATTGTTCGACCTCTTCTTGCTCTCCAAAAGGCTGCAGAATTAAAATACCGTCATTTGCACATGCATTTTCGCTGGTATCATGCATCCCCAAACGAGTTTTTATCTTACAGCCATTCTTTGTAAGTGTATCCTGAAGTTGCACTGCGTTTCCTATCCTGTTATCCATCCGGATACCAATCAAGTAATAATAGGACATGATTTAACCTCCTTTGATTTGCATTCAATAATAATACAACGTGTAAATTGTTAATACTATTCTTGATTGTAGTATACAGTATCCCCCATATTCTCAGCAATAAGCATTTACTATTTTTTACGAAAAAATTAAAGAGCTGCTCAGCAGCCCTTTAATTTTTATCTTTCACAGCCTTCATCGCCGATATCGTACTCCACTTCTTCCTTTTCATACTTTGATATCAGTGACGGTACGAATGGGTTCATCACTTCAACCCTTCTCTTGTATTCCTCTTCCGATATTTCCTCGAAAGGAAGCAATTCATAAAAGTTATCCTCAAAGGAGAGGAAAGAAAGTGCAACTGTATCTTCCCAGTTATCCCAAACCCATTGCTCGACTTCTCCCCATTCATTATCCCTTACATGTATTGTTATGGAACAGTTGTGCTCTACGTAGTATGCCATGAACATCTTATAGATTTCGAGCTGTTCAATTGCACTGACATCAGCCTTGAATCTTTTGCCCGGAGCCTTTTCCGGGAATTCCACCACTTTAGTTACACAGGTATCCGGATCCTGTCCAACCTCCGGGAAAACAGGATATCCAAGCTCTTCACATACTTTTGTCAGGGGATCGTCGCTGCTGATCCTTACTCTTCTAATGTAATAAGGTGCATGGGAGAAATGAACCCCGCTTGATACTACCGGGAGAAGGCTTAAGGTGCCCTCCGGCTTTATCGTGGTTATAAGGAGCGGTTCCTTTTGTCCCAGCTCTTTGGCATAATCTGCTGCAGCTATCCTTGCAGTTTCCTTCAACTCTCCAAGCAGCTTCTGCTGCTCTTCCTTGTCCATATCCAGTGCATTTACCATGTCCTGCCAGCCGGTCAAAGAACAGCCTAAAAGCTTATCTCTTTGCTGTACAGCGTTCCATTCGGGAATTTCCAGCTCGGTGCATGTCATCCGGTAGCCGGCTCTTACACTGAGTTTCTGTGCTTCCATTAATCCTTCATGGTCAAGAGCGCCGTCCTTAACAAACCCCATAACATTGACAGTAGTAAGGTTGCACAGGCCTTTAGAGTCCAGCAGGATTTCAGCGCATGGATTTACCCCCTGGAAGTTTGGACGCCGTTTCGCTCCGGCTGCTTCGTTGACCCAACCCGGTTCTCCCGAGTATCTCATCTGCTGCAGATGCCAATGAAGTTCCTCTCTCGTAGGTTTTCTTGTATAATATATCGAATTATTACTCATTTGTCGATGCGCGATCTCCGTATCCAACACCCATTTCTCATCGGTTTTCTTATATAGCTCACTCTTTGCCTGTATGCACTCTTTGTCATCCTGATCTATAAGTACGATTTCTGCGGTTCTGCGAACGCCTCCTACCACAACGTTTTCTCCGATAATATTCGCTATGTCAAGACAATCAATCGGTCTCAGTTTCACCTTTGATGATGTAGATCTATGCTTTGATTTTTCGATGACACGGTATATTTTAAAAACATATTTTTCATACTGGAATGACCGCTGGCTGTCCCCCCGAAGGTTTTCAGCTTCTCTCCTTTGGATCGTACATTATCATAATTCAATATGACGGTCTTTATCTTTCTGTACTCTGTACTGTACAATACCTTGAGGAAATAATCCATAGATTGTACCCATCCCTCTTTGCTGTCGCCTATCGTTATCTTTACAGTATCATTATGTGTGAATTCCACGGAAGTGCTGTCCTGGCGCAATGTGCGAAGCATCGGTGTATATGACTCATGGATGACCTCAACATCCGTCCTGACAGGCGGAAGTTTTTCAATATCAGATTTAAGCACCCTGACTCCGACACCTGAACCAACCATAAGAAGATAGAATATATCACGGAAAGCAGCGAAGCTGTCAACAACCTGAAACGAGCAGTTATAATTGGACATCGGATAAAACTTAGAAACATCAGTACTCCCTACCCAAAAAGTTCTTCCTGATAAAAATTGCTTCAGGTCAAAGATATTTCGATAGAGTCTTTCTGCCTCTTCCTTTGAAGTCGGTACTAAACTGCAGTTATATTCTACAGAGCGGCGTACAGTTTCCCACCAGTATTCCCGGCGCATTTCTTCAGGGATCCATCTTGAATATGTACGGTAGTACACAAAACTCCCGAGTTGGTTCATGGGAGATGGTGCGTGCTTATATTTGCTTACATAATCATCAGAAATTATTCTTCCGTCTCTGCGTTTTCTTGCATCTCTGGTCTTATCTCTTTCATAACGGTATATTATAAACTTTTTAGCCGCATCTTTTCGGTTGCTTGCCATTAGATAGTCTTCCACCAGATCCTGCAGATCTTCAACATTAATTGCTCTTTCTGATCTTTCTACCTGTTTTTCGATTGCAGCAGCAATATCACCGGACAATTTAAAATCTATACCCGGTGTTGTTTCAAGCATCGCTTTCTCAATCGCAGTTTTTATTTTCTCACTATTGAAGGTGACTTGGGTGCCATCTCTTTTAATAACCGTTTTCATTTGTGCGCCTCCTACATATTGTTGTCTTTATATCGATTGACAACATTATATAGTAGATTTCCCTCTGCTTCAACTATAAATTTATATTCCATTTGATTACTTTTTCAATTAACCATTTACTTGACTCATCTTCTATCTGATTATATAATTTGTATACAGTTATACAATTTCATAAGAAATAAAGTTAAGACAATTAAAATCTACAGGCTAAAAAGGAGAGTTTAAATATGGGAAAGACATTGACCTATAAAATTTTGGAATCTCATCTACTGGATGGCGTCATTGCTCCGGGAAATGAAATTACCATAAAAATTGACCAGACTCTGACACAGGATTCTACAGGAACTATGGTATATCTGCAGCTTGAGGCGATGGATGTGGACAAGATTCAAACAGAACTTTCGGTTGCTTACATTGACCACAATACCCTTCAGACAGGTTTTGAGAATGCAGACGACCACGAGTTTATCAAGAGCGTTGCCAGACGACACGGAGTTTTGTTCTCCAAACCCGGAAACGGGATCTGCCATCAGCTTCATCTCGAAAATTACGGAATTCCGGGCAAAACCCTTTTAGGTTCTGACAGCCATACCCCTACAGGAGGCGGGCTCGGAATGATTGCTATTGGCGCCGGCGGTCTTGATGTTGCAGTAGCAATGGCAAAAGGCACCTACAGTCTGACAGTTCCGAAAGTTTTGAAGGTCGAGCTAAAGGGGCAGCTCAAGCCCTGGGTTTCAGCAAAAGATGTGATTCTGTATGTTCTGAAACAGCTTACAGTTAAAGGCGGAGTCGGAAAAATCGTTGAATATACCGGAGAAGGTGTTAAAACCTTATCAGTAACCGACCGTGCCACAATAACTAATATGGGCGCAGAATTAGGTGCTACTACATCAATTTTCCCCAGTGATGAAAACACAATGGCATATCTTGCTTCACAAGGGAGGGAAAAAGATTTTCTCCCAATGTCAGCTGATAGTGATGCTACCTACGATGAGGTGCTTGACGTTGATTTATCGAGCCTTACTCCTCTTGCAGCAATGCCCCACAGCCCTGACAATGTTGATGCCGTGCAGAATATAGGTCCGATAAAAGTCGATCAGGTTGCAATCGGAAGCTGCACTAATTCCTCCTATACCGATCTGATGAAAGTCGCACAAATCTTAAACGGGAAAAAGGTTCATCCGGATGTAAGCCTGGTGATTTCGCCCGGCTCCAGCAGGATTTTAAGTAAATTAGCAGAAAACGGTGCTCTTGCTTCAATGATAAATTCAGGTGCCAGGATTATTGAAAACGCCTGCGGGCCTTGCATCGGCATGGGTCAATCACCAAAATCAGGAGCTGTATCACTGCGTACATTCAACAGAAACTTTAAAGGCCGAAGCGGCACCCTTGATGCAAACGTATATCTTGTCAGCCCTGAAACCGCCGCTGTATCTGCGGTTCGCGGCATCCTGACTGATGGTACGTCTTCAGGTTTTTCCTTACCCGAAATACAATCCGAAAACTTTAACGTGAATGATAATTTCATCATTTATCCGGAGGATGCCAATAAGAAAAATACTGGTGTTGAAATGGGTCCAAATATCAAACCATTCCCGCGCAACGCAAAGCTTCCCGATACTCTGACTGGGACGCTCGTATTGCAGGCAGGAAACAATATCACAACTGATGATATTATGCCTTCTGATTCAAGACTTCTGCCCTATCGCTCAAACATCCCATACTTGGCTGATTATTGCTTTGAAAAAATTGACTCTGACTTTGCTGCTCGCTGCAAAGAAGTTAAACAAGGTGTGATAGTCGGGGGCGAAAACTATGGACAGGGTTCCAGCCGGGAACATGCGGCTTTGGCTCCTCTCTATCTTGGTATTAAGTTTGTCCTTGCAAAATCCTTCGCCAGAATTCATAGAGCAAATTTGATCAACAGTGGAATACTTCCTATAGTATTCGAAAACCCGGCTGATTATGATGAGTTTAAACTTGGCCAAAAACTTGTTATTGACAACGTCAGAGAGCAGCTTGCAAACCCTGTGATCGTAATAAAAAATGCTGATACCGGCAAGGAATACAGGGCGGTAACCAACTTCTCGGAACTGGAAACAGAAATGATATTGGAAGGCGGAAAGATAAACCAGATAAAACAACAATAAGTTGCTATATTGACATACGTATACATCAATCAAAGTTATTTACTATGAGGGAAAATTGCTTATTAATCAGCAATTGCTCAGAAAGAAATGAGGATATTTCATGGATTATTTAAAGGCATTTGAGGCCATCGTTTTGCAGCAGTTAGCAAGGGTGGAGAAAATGAAGTCAGATACAGATTTTATAAACTATCAGGCACTTGACAAAATCATCATCGGCCTGATCGGCGGCGATGGAATCGGTCCTGCAATCACCGCACATGCGCACAGGGTCTTGGCGCAGTTACTGGCGGATGAAGTGAAGTCCGGCAAGGTTGAATTTAAGACAATTGACGGCTGTACAATTGAAAACAGAGCTACAGCAGGGAAAGCTATTCCGGATGATGTTCTGGCCGAAATAAAAAAATGTAATGTTTTATTGAAAGGGCCCACCACTACTCCCCGTAAAGGAGACAAATGGGCTAATGTAGAAAGTGCCAACGTAGCTATGAGGAAAGAGCTTGATCTGTTCGCCAACGTCAGACCTGTAAAGGTTCCTGAACTTAACATTGACTGGGCCTTCTTCAGAGAAAATACCGAATGCCTTTATGCGCTGGGCAGCCAAGGTGTAAATGTAAGCGATGAACTGGCATTTGATTTTCGCGTGATAACAAATCCCGGAACTGAGCGAATCGCAAAGCTTGCATTTGAATTTGCAAAAGCCAATAACAAAAAGCGAGTCACTATAGTTACAAAAGCCAATGTAGTAAAGGCGACAGACGGAAAATTCCTTGACATATGCAAGCAAGTCGGTGAAAAATACCCCGGAATCGAAGTTGATGATTGGTATATTGATATTATGACCGCTAAGCTGATCGACGAAAAGAGAAGAAGCCAATTCGAAGTATTCATACTTCCAAATCTTTACGGTGATATTCTGACAGACGAAGCTGCAGAATTACAGGGTGGCGTGGGTACTGCCGGCAGTGCAAATATCGGGAAACGGTATGCTATGTTTGAGGCGATACACGGTTCTGCTCCGCGTATGGTCGAAGAAGGCCGTGATATCTATGCAGATCCGTCCAGCGTAATCCGTGCCGGTGCAATGTTGTTGTCCCATATCGGATATCAAGGTAAAGCTGATCAGTTGTATGCCGCCTTGGAAAAATGCACGGTAACAGAGAAAAAGTTGACTATAACCGGGAGATCTGACGGAGCAACAGGCGCACAAATCGCTGATTATATCTTGGCAGAAACCGGTAAGTGAGGCACATTATGGCACTCTGCACTGACCTTTACACAAATTTGAGAAAAGACATCCTGCAGGGCAAGCTGCAACAGGGAGAGAAGCTGACTGAGCAGTATATATGCAATGAATACAGTGTAAGCCGTACTCCTGTAAGGGAGGCATTCCGGCAGCTTGAGCTGGAGGGATTTATCGAAATCATCCCGAACAGAGGCGCTTTTGTAATAGGCTTTTCTGATCAGGATATTCGAGATATGTATGAGCTTCGAAAAGCTTATGAGGTCATTGCTGTAAATTGGGCGATTGAGAGAATTACGGACGAGGAGTTCAATAAACTGGAAGAAGCCTTTGAGTTCATGGAATTCTATACACAAAGAAATGATGCGGAAAAAATGCAGAATATAAATATCAGTTTCCATGAACTGATTTACAAGGCATCACATAACCGCATGCTATACAACGTCCTCACTTCCTATCAGTTCTATATAAAGCAAAATAAAGGCAAGCGCCGTTATACTGACGACTATCTTGAGAAGGTTTTAAAAGAACACAGGGCTATTTTCGAATCTTTTAAGAGCAAAGATATAGAAGCAGGAATCCTTGCGATATCCGAACATCTGGATAATGCAAAACAAAGAGCAAATCTTTGACTTTCTGCCGAATAACAGATGGACTGATGCCTTATCAATTTGTTTTAGAAATCAGGTAAGCATACATTTGATTATCACAGTCAAAATATTCTTACTGCCTTATCGATATAAAACAGATATAGATAGGCTTCTTCCACCTTTATATTTCGAATCATTTCCAAAGCTTCCTTATAAAGACCGAGCTGCGGTCTGTAGCCATAAATGATCTTTTTCACTTCCTCTTCATTCTCTTTGTCAGATATGTAATCAGATTTATAGTCCAGAAGGACATACTTTCCCTCCCCTTCAAAATAACAGTCTATAGTTCCCTGGATGATTATCTTTTCACCGGAAATCTCCTTCATCATGTTGAATGAAACCTCTTTATAAATATTTCTGGCTATACGGGCTCGTTTACCGATTTCTGAATCCAAAAATCCTATGATTTTGTCATAGGATACAGTATCAGCTTCTTCCGCTGTTAATATCTCGCGATTTATAAGATCTTTGACGAATGCGCTGACAGCTTCTTTTTTTGCCTCCATATGCCGGAAATCCATCTGCTCCATAACTTTATGCAGAATGATGCCCTTTTCTTCTCCGGTAAACTTACCTCTTCCCTTTGTGAATTTCGGAGATTCCAATGCAACAGCAGGTTTCCGGGACGTGTCCGTTAGGGTCAGGTTCTGATTATTGAACAGTCTACTCAATTCTGATACAGTGAATTTGGATTTCAGCTGCAGAGCTTCCTTGTGTGCATATTCGTATCCGAGCCGCCTATTTATCTCCTGATTCATATAAGAATGGGCGGCTAAATTCGGTTCTTCGTTAATCAGCCTGTAAATCAGCGCTTTTCGCTGACCTGTTTTCTCTTGTCGAAATCCGATATCTCTCCTGTTGAATTGCTTCACAATGATATTTGTATGCTCTAATACCGGTACCAGAAAATCCATGTAAGACCCCGCTCCGGTAAAGCCTCCCCCTTTCACCGAATAATCATTTATTGTTTTCTCTATATCCTTCATCGTTCCAAGCAGTATCAGCTTGTCCTTTGCTCTTGTAAAGGCTACGTAGAGAATACGAAGCTCTTCTGCCATTCCTTCTCTTCTTTTTTTCTGATCGATAGCAGTCTGAATCAAAGTTTTTCTGTAGCAGGAGTTTTCCCTATCAACAAACCTCATGCCCAAGCCAATCTCCTTATGCAGGCTTATCCTGTATGTATCGCTTTCTCTATTGAATCGTTTACCAAGACCGCCGATTATAACCATCGGGAACTCAAGTCCTTTACTCTTGTGAATAGTCATTATCCTTACTACATCATCATTTTCTCCCACAAGTTTAACCTGACCCATGGGGACCTGACGCTTTTTAATTGCTTCAATATAATTGATGAAGCTAAAAATCCCTTTCATCTGGCTGCTCTGAAACTGTACAGCCTTATCTGCCAATGCCCTCAAGTTCGCCTGTCTTTGACTTCCTCCGGGAATTGCTCCGATGAATTCATAGTATCCTGTTTCACGAATCAACATCCAAAGAAAGTCTTCAAGCGGCATTACTGGAGCTTCCTTTTTCCATTTATTTATGCGGCTCAATGCTGCTTCACACTTTTCCTTCAAAACATCATCCGGTCCATTTTCCGCATACCGTTGAAATGATTGACTATATGCTCCTTCTTTATCATGAATACGGATTAAAATAAGTTCCTCGATTGTAAAGTTGAAAACCGGTGATCGCAATATACTGAGTAAGGGAATATCCTGTTTCCGGTTATCGATAACTCGAAGCAGATTCAGGAAGACTTCGATTTCCAGTGTATCAAAATAACCGTCGCCGGCATCTACAAATGAAGGAATCCCTTCTTTCATAAGGACCTCATAGTAAATATCCGCATAATTCTTTGCACTTCTGAGAAGAATAACGATATCTTTATTTGCGATCGCTTTTTCCTGACTGCTTTTACTGTCGTAAATCATGCATCCCCTAAATTCCCTGACAATCTGCACCGCCGCATGAGCTTCCAGCTCTGCCCTTTTCATTTCCTTGATTTCATCATCGATAGACAAATCGTCAACCTGTTTTTCATCTACGATATGAAATTCGACCGGATAATCAAGATCTCCTTCATAAGGCGCTCCCTGATAGAGCGCTGCATCAGAGTCATACTCCAGCCCGGCCATATCCTTATTCATTATCTGGCTGAAAATATCATTAATAGCGGTTATAATTCGCCCTTTGCTTCTGAAATTCTTATTCAAATCAATCTTGATATTATAATTATTATTGCTTTTCTTATAATCTTCATATTTGCTTATGAAGATTTCCGGCTCAGCCAGACGGAATTTGTATATGCTTTGCTTTACATCACCGACCATAAAAAGATTATTTTCTCTTTTTATCTTACTTATCAGCGTTTCCTGAACAATATTGCTGTCCTGATATTCATCGATAAAAATGTAGTCGAATTTGTTACGATACTCGCAGACAGCTGCTTCATTGGAAAGAACAGCAAGGGCATAGTGTTCGATATCGTTGAAATCTATCAATCCCCTGTTCTGCTTCTTTTCCTTATAGAGCTTATCAAATTCCTCTACTATATAACACATATAAAGGGCATCTTTATGGGTCATGTTCAAGTCAGTGACATAAGATTCCAAAGGTCTTGCAAAGTACTGAGATACAAGTTTTTTTATGATAGATTTTCCCTGTTCACGAAAAGAAGCTATGGTTTCTTTTATCTCCTCATAACTCTCTTTATCGTCCTTAGTAGCTGTATATCTCTGAAACTCCACCCCCGCTATCATTGTTCCGAATTCGTCAAAAGGCAAGGTTTCAAATCCGCAGCGCAGCTTTTTTGCTGTTTCTGCTTCAAGCCTGCATTTTGGAATCAAACTTGATATTCCGTTATTTTCAAGGAGCTCCTCTGCTTTATTAAAGCAATTTTCGGCAAGAGATAGGCCGCGTGCAATCTCGCCCTTTATTTCCCGGAAGGCAGCGCTTTTCTCAAAATCCTTCTTCGTACAGGACAGCTCTTCAGCATTCTTTCTCAGCCATTTAAAGGAATCGGGTATGCTCTGTACAAAACGGTGAACTTCAAAGATCATTCCCTTTACAGCGTCATCATTTTTTGTCAGTGCATATTTATTCAAAAATTCAAGAAAATCCTGACTTCGGGATTCGAACATGTTGCTGAACAGCTGTTCCATCGCCTCGGCTTGCAGGATCGTCTTCTGTGCTTCATCACATATTTTAAAATCGGGTTCGATATCGATAAGATAAAAATACCTTTTGATCACCTCCATCGAGAAAGCATGAAATGTACTGATATTAGCTCTTTGAATCATGTTGAGCTGTTCTCTCAGAAAGGATATGTTCGGGGATGATTGGCTTTCCTCCATTTGTTCTTTTAAGGCACTTGATATCGCGGCAACGATCTTTTCCCGCATTTCAGATGCGGCGGCATTGCTAAAGGTTACAATCAGCATTCGGTCAAGGGGGATATGATCCCGGATGATCAGCTGCTTTATCCTTTCAACAAGGACCGCTGTTTTTCCGGATCCGGCAGCGGCAGAAACAAGGATATTCTTTTCTCTGATTTCTATAGCTTCTTTTTGTTCTTTCGTCCATTTCATTTCGTCACCGTTTAATACTGATTTTTATCGATTAAATCAGTTTAAGTCTCTTCAACAGCACTGAAAGTTTTTCGCCCTTTGGCAGAAGTTTGATCTCATGCGCTTCAATAGCTCTGGTTTTTAAAAGCATTATGCCGTAAACGGCAGCTCCGGCGCTGATTGCCAATACACTTGATAAACTGTTTCCTAATATATTTCTGCATGGATAATATATCACAAGTACGGCAGCAGTCATTACTACTCCTGAGAAAAGCGGTTTCAAGAATGATAACGTTATATCGAATTTTGTTCCTGTATACTTCTTAACAGCCAGGAAATTATAGAGCCCGATTACACCGTATGCAACAGAACTCCCAATAGCTGCGCCTCGTACGTTCAATTCGGGAATCCCGGTAAGCGCATATGTCAGAACTGCTTTCACTAAAATTCCTGCCCCTAAGGCTGCTACCGTAACATACGGTCTTCCCAGTCCTTGCAGGATGCCTGCCATAGTTTGAGCAATGGTAAGGAATACAACACCGGCTGCAAGAATGAACAGACTTGATGCAGCACTTGACGCACTCGCAGCCTGCATCGGATACAGCAGAAGCATTATAGGTTCTGAAAGTGCCATAAGCCCAAATGTACAGGGAACTCCAATTAGCATTGACGTGCGCAGCCCGAGTCTGATATTCATGTTTAAAAAATCATTGTCTTTTGTGCTGTTAGCAGCTGCAATAGCCGGAACCATGCTCAACGCAACGCTTAGTGCAAGAGCCATCGGGATATTGATAACCGGTCCTGCCATTCCGGTAAGCTGTCCATAAAGTGCATTTGCACTTTCCTGGCTGAAACCTATATCCTGAAGCCTTCTCATTACGATAGTGACATCAACGATATTCATTATGGGCAGAATTGAAACGCCGATTGTAATTGGGATTGAGATCGCAGCAAGAGTTCCGATGATTTTTCCTGCACTTTCTTTTTCAGATGAGCTGTTATTGTTGATCTCCTGATGAAGCCTGTCTCGTTTTTTGTAGTAAATCACGGCCAATATAGCAACACCTGCTATGGGACCGATACTTGTCCCGATAGTTGCACCGGCTGCCGCGTATTCAACCCCCATTGGAAGCAGTACGATTGCAAGGGTCAGCCCTACAGCAACTCTAACGGCTTGCTCGACCAATTGTGATACTGCGGTAGGTTCCATTTGCTGCAAGCCCTGAAAATAACCTCTGAAAACAGCCATTATAGGTACAAAAAGAAGCGCAGGTGCAATGGTAATCATGGCATAATATGCGCCGGGATTCTTTAAGGTGGTTACTATGTATTCAGCTCCAAAGAAAAAAATGCAGAATGCAAAGATACCCAATGCAAACATCAGAATAAAAGATAATTTAAAAACCCGGAATGCTTCCGAATGCTTGCCTAAAGCAACTCGTTCAGACGTCATCTTTGAAATGGCAGCAGGAGCTCCGTTAGTAGAAAATACCAGAAGAAATACATAGATAGGATATGCTGTCTGATAATAACCCATACCCTCATCGCCTATAATATTACCAAGCGGAATACGGAAAATGGCTCCCATAACCTGAACCAATAATCCGGCCACCCCTAAAACCGCAGCTCCCCTTACAAATGTTTTTTTGCTCATAATCCCTCCCGAACCTGCCATTTCACATTCCCTATTATTATACCAAATTTTAGAGCAGTTCTATATATTTAATTTCTTGAATTTGATATAATTAAGTGTATCGCAGTAAAGGAGTGTTTTGAATAATGAAATTAAGTACAAAGCCAAACCTATTAATGATCCTTGATGGCTATGGTTTAGGTCCCTGCTATCATGGAAATGCTATAGATCAAGCAAATAAAAAAAATATCGACCGACTGTTCGAAAAATATCCAAATACCGTTATTAAAGCGAGCGGACTATCCGTTGGGCTTCCCGAAGGACAGATGGGGAATTCTGAAGTAGGTCATCTTAATATAGGTGCAGGCCGTATCGTCTTCCAAGAACTGACGAGAATTACAAAGGATATAGAAGATGGTCTTTTCTTTCATAATAATGCTTTGGAAAAGGCCATCGATCATGCCTTATCAAACAACTCGGCACTGCATTTGCTGGGACTTCTTTCGGATGGAGGAGTACACAGCCATATTAATCACCTCTTTGCATTGATTGATCTTGCGAAGCAGAAAGGCCTAAAAAAGCTCTATATCCACGCATTACTTGACGGGAGAGATGTGCAGCCCAGATGCGCAGCAACGTATATTGAAATACTTGAAGCTTACTTAAAAAAGGCAGGAATAGGTAAGATTGCATTAATTTCAGGCAGATATTACGGTATGGACCGGGATAAGCGCTGGGACAGAGTCCTTAAATTCTATAATGCAATAACACTTGGTGAGGGCGAAAAGGCAGAAAGCGCGGCTGCAGCTCTTGCAAATTCTTATAAACGAGGCGACAATGACGAATTTGTGATACCGACTCTGATATGCAAGGATAATAATGGGCCATTCACCGTTCAGGATAATGATGCAATAATAATGTTTAATTTCCGGCCTGATAGGGCGAGAGAAATTACCCGGTGCTTTGTAGATGAGAATTTTAACGGGTTCAACAGAACCAAGGTGATAAATAATCTATGTTACGTATGTATGACACAGTACGATGCAGAAATGCCGAATGTTCATGTGGCTTATCCGCCTCAATCTTTGAAGAATACACTTGGCGAATATCTGTCAGAGCTGGGACTTCGGCAGCTCAGAATAGCTGAAACAGAAAAATATGCCCATGTCACTTTCTTCTTCAACGGAGGCGTCGAAACACCGAACAACGGTGAAGACCGTGTTCTCATCCCCTCCCCTAAAGTGGCAACCTATGATCTTATGCCAGAAATGAGTGCGTATCAAATCACAGATAAGGTTGTAGATCTGATCGGCGAAAACAAATATGATGTAATCATATTGAATTATGCTAATCCGGATATGGTTGGACATACAGGCAATATTGATGCCACTATAAAGGCAATTGAAGTCCTTGATAAATGCGTTCCCCGAGTAGTAGACGCAGTATTGGATCAAGGAGGACAGCTGATTATAACCTCTGATCACGGAAACGCCGACTGTATGCTCGATAAATCCGACCGTATGATTACAGCACATTCCTTAAATCCCGTTCCCTTCCTTGTAATTGCTAATGAGCCGGTGGAACTTAGGGACGATGGAATATTAGCCGATATTACGCCGACCCTTCTTGATCTTATGGGAGTCGAAAAGCCTGCAGAAATGACAGGCCGCAGTCTGATTATCCGCAAATAAACACCTCTGAAACTAATTATGGCCCTGTCATGGGTATTCGTAAAGCGACCGTGTTCCATAGGAAAGGCATCCGGCAGGCGCCACAGCCAATCATCTTTCGGTCTGTGGCCTATGCGTACACATCCCAGAAGCGCGGCTTCTTATTAAGCATCTCCTTGAACGTCTGTATGATCTCTAAGGTTTCATCAATAAAATATGGCCTTGCAACATTTCCGTCAGCATCCCAGTCACAGCCGTCCCACCAGACAGCCGCCTTGATTTCCGGATAGCTGCCGATATGTTCAAACATATTTTTGATCCACTGATTCTTGTCTCCACCGACACTGCTGGAAGCGAATTCGGTTATCATCATCGGATGTCTGTATCGGTTCGTGTATTCTGCATAAAGGGTGTCATAAAGATCAGCAAATTCAATCCATTTTTCATCAGGATAATAAGTTCCTGTATTGTATGCTGTCAGACCTACGATATCGACATATTCGTCACCCGGATAATACATCAGTTCATGATTCCATTGAAAATCAGGAAAAGACTTTCCGTTCGGGTTCCAAATCCATATTACATTGTCTGCTCCGGCATCATCAAATATCTTGTAAATATATCGGTAGAACGCCTTATAAATCTCCGTGTCCTTTGAGGTGTTGTATCCGGAGTACGGGCACCAGTCTCCGTTCATTTCATTTCCTAAACGAAACATTACAGGATGCTTAAAATCGCTGATGGTTTTTGCATAGTTTTTCAAAAATTCATCGTAATCCCCATCCAGAACAGAGTAAACCATGTTGCTTTCTCCGACACCTGCCGGAATCGTTTGAAGAGTCAGTTCCAGTGTCTTGTTATGTTTATATGTGTTTTGCAGCCGGTATTCCAAGTCTGGATGTTTGTATGTATTATTAATATTCGTATAGTTTAGCAGGATCGGAAAAGTATAATCCATCTCTTTTTCCAGATAACTCATCTGATTAAAATCATCCGGGGCCTTAGGTTGGAACAGCCCCCATTTAAGAGTACTTTCAGGTCCAAAATAATCATTGTAAAAGTCTAAAGTTTCTTTGTTCCATCCTCGTTCTTCAGCCGGGATCGGATTCGCCTGCCTCATGTATGCTTTTTTTGTCGGAGTAAAGATATTAAAGTTATTGATAAGATAATCATATCCTCCGTTTATGTTTAAGGGCTCTGCTGACTTCACGAATATAGTATAGACCTCCCTTGTTCCGGACAATATTTCTATTGATACATAATAGTTTTTATCGTTTTCAATTCCGCTAAGCTTTTGTCTTGACCATTGCAGGATGTGAACTGATTTTCCGCTTACCACAGTACGCGTTTCGAATTCTTTAGTATGATCCGCTGTGTTCGATATGAATTTGTTTGAGTAGTTTATATAAGCCTCCTGGCTTATATTATAAGGCAAAACATCCTTGTATATTTCAATTCGTTTCTGATCGTTTTCAAGAACTGCTAAAATTCCCGAATAAGACATGTCAACCTGCATGCCTTGATCTACAAAGAGAGAATATCCATGTACATAGTTTGAAAAAATGCTGTAATTCCCTTCGTTATCCATTCGATACAAGCCTTTGAAAGCATCCGGTTCCGGTTCCGGCTCTTCTAATCCGGTCTTTTGCTCAGTATCCGGATCTTCTGCTCCGGTCTTTTGCTCTATTCCCGATTCTTGAATTGCGGCTTTCTGCTCCGATTCCGATGCATATGTGGTGTTCGTTATTCCGGACAGCAATCCCAGACATAAGCTAAGGCATATAATTTCTGCAATGATTTTTTTCCTCACGATATCGTCCCTTTCTAGTTTTCAATTCCTGTTCGCGCATTAACTCCTGAATTATAATAGTGCTTGACTTCCTTCATCTCAGTAACAAGATCAGCCTTGTCGAGTATCTCCTGAGGTGCATAACGGCCTGTCAGAATCACCTCAGTTTTCTCCGGTTTTAGATCAAGTACAGTCAACACATCTGAAACCGAAATCAGATTTAAAAATAAAGCTGTATTGATCTCATCCATGACTACCAGGTCGTATTCTCCGGAAACAAGTATCATACGTATCCTCTTTAAGCCATGTGCTGCATCTGACACGTTCTTCTCAGTCGGAGTTCCCTTGATAAAACTGCAGTCTCCGAATTGCTCTAATGTAAATCCCGGAAGAAGCTGTGCGGCTTTTTTTTCGCTGCATTCCTGTCCCTTAATAAACTGTCCGAAAAACACCTTATTGCCTGCACACACAGCTCTTAGTGAAAGTCCAAGCGCGGCTGTGGTTTTTCCCTTACCGTTGCCGGTATAGACTTGAATGAATCCTTTCTCAAGCATCTGTTTTCCTCCCTGATATAATGCTGCTATATGGCTGATGAGCGAAGCCCTTTCTTCTTTTTTACGATCTCTTCAGCAACTCTGATGCCATCCACTGCAGCTGATACAATGCCGCCGGCATAGCCTGCCCCTTCGCCGGCAGGATATATTCCTTTTATTTGGCTCATCAAGCCTCCGTCCCTAAGAATCCTGACCGGCGAGGAGCTTCTCGTTTCCACTCCGGTCATAACCGAATCCCCCCAGTCAAAACCTTGCAGTTTTCTGCCGAATACCGGTATCGCTTCCCTCATTGCTTCCACGGCAAAATCCGGAAGACATGCGTGTAAGTCTGTCCAGGTTATTCCCGGTTTATAAGTAGGTTCCGGCATGGTATGTTCCCATTTATAATCACTTTGATCATCAAAAGCTGATGAACCTTGCAGAAAGTCTTTCAACTTTTGTGCAGGTGCATTATAATTTCTTCCTCCTGCTTGAAATGCAAGCCTCTCATATCGCTCCTGAAAAGCAATTCCTGCCAGCGGCGAAGTGTCGTGGAAGTCTTCTGTTCTAACATCGACCAGCAAGGCACTGTTTGAAAACAAGGAACCTCGATCATTGAAACTCATACCGTTGGTTACTACAGTTCCTGACTGAGAAGCTGCTCCGATAACATAGCCTCCCGGGCACATGCAGAAAGTATATACTCCTCTTCCGTTTTTACAATGATATGACAGTTTGTAATCCGCTGCGCCGAGATTATAATCCCTCCAACATTTACCATACTGAGCTTCATTTACAAGACTCTGAGGATGTTCAATCCTTACCCCGACAGAAAACGGTTTTTGTACAATCGGAATACCCGTTTTATCTAATATTCGAAACGTATCTCTTGCGCTGTGCCCGATAGCCAATATAAGATCATCCGTTTCAATGATCCTGTTCTCATTTACTAAAATGCTTCTGATTTGATTCCTATCATTTCCTTCCGATATATCAAGACCTGTCAGCCTGCTTGAAAACAGGATTTCTCCACCGTTGTTTATAATCTTTTTTCTGATGTTTAAAACGATTCTTCTCAATACATCAGTTCCGATATGCGGTTTCTGTTTATATAGTATCTCCGGTGCGGCGCCGGCTTCAACAAATTCCTCCAATACTTTTCTCACACGCGGATCTCTGATCTGCGATGTAAGCTTACCGTCGGAAAACAGACCTGCGCCGCCTTCACCGAACTGCACATTCGATTCCGGATCAAGTACTCCTTCCTGCCAGAAGCGGTCAACATCATGTATCCTCTCCTCAATGGGCTTTCCTCTTTCTATTACTATCGGTTCGCAGCCCAATTCTGACAGGATCAGAGCAGCAAACATGCCGCAAGGGCCAAATCCTGCAATCACAGGACGGTGTATCATAACCTCCTGCCCCTTTATAATGGGAGCATGGCGCATCTCGGGAGTTCTTTCAAGCCTGATGTTTTTGGTTGTTTTCAAAAGTTGATTTTCGAGCTCTTCTGTTTTCTTATTTTGTAAAGATGGAATAAAATCCACAGAGTAAACCATCTTGATATCCGACTTGTTTCTGGCATCCACGGACTCCTTAATCAACCGGTAGAATTCAATTTTCAGCCCTCTTGTTCCGAGTTTATTTATTATACGATCAGGGATAACATCCAATTCCTCTCCGATATTGAGTTTTATCTCATGTATTCTCAACATTACAGTTCTCCTATTGCAGCGGCAGCATACTTTCCTGCCTTAATGCCGGATGACCATGCCCATTGCAGATTGTACCCTCCGCATTTTTCGTCCACATCAATAAGTTCTCCTGCAAAGTAGAGCCCCTGTACAAGTTTGGATTCCATGGTGTCTGAGTCTATTTCCGCAAGGTCGACCCCGCCGGAAGTTACTTGTGCTTCTTTCCATCCCATTGTTCCTGAGATAGAAATATTCCACTCCTTCAGGAAGTGAACTATTTTCAATATTTCCTCCTGATTTAGTGTTTCTGCCCTTCTTTCTCCGTCTAATCCATTTTCATCCAATATTACAGGTATCATTTTTTTGTTCAATAACCCGCTTAGCAGTTCTCTAATATTCCTGTCCCCTAACGTTTTCATCCTTTTAATCAAAAGTTCTCTTAAGGCTTTTTTGTCATAATCAGGGAAAAGGTCTATTCGAATCGTGTCCCCTTTTTCATAATGTCTGCTTAAATTAAAGATGCAGATCCCGGACAATCCATCCTCTGTAAATTGTATTTCACCTGTCTCCCGGTCTACGGCCTTATTCATGCGTACCAGTTCAGTACTGCCTTTTGCTCTTATCCCTTTTAACTGATGAAAAAAGGAGCTGTCTGAAACAAGCCTTACAAGTGACGGCATCGGTCTGACTATGGTATGCCCAAGTGTTTTAACCCATCGGTAGCCATCTCCTGTCGATCCGTACTGAGGGCCTGCTTTTCCTCCTGATGCAATGATCAGTATATCGGTCTTTATTGCCTCATGGTCTTTTATCAGGATCTTAAAGCCGGTATCTTTTCTCTCAATAGATTCCGCTTCTCGTCCGCAAAGTATCTCTATATTCAGATGCCTGAGAGTATCTGACAGGATTTCCTGAACTGATGCTGCCTGCTCTGAATATGGGTAAACCCTGCCTTCGTCTTCCACTCTTGTAAGCAGACCAATATCAGCAAAAAAACATATCGTCTCGATGGCATCTTTGCAGTGTAAATTCGTTAGATTGCAGCGTCCGTTTCCTGTTGCCAGTAATTTGCGGCCTAAAATATCATTCTTCTCGATGATTCTTACAGTTTTTGCTCCCTGATTTGCTGCAGAAATAGCGGCTATCATTCCTGATGGTCCTCCGCCTATAACCGTTATACTTTTTTTTGAGATTTGACTGCTGATCATAATTCCCCTCACATAGCAACGTTCTCTATTATAATACCATTTAATATATTGGATTGTCCATCAATTGCATTTTCGGCTGTGATATGATAAACTTTTAACCGTTCGTATAACTGTAAAACAATCTGCCGAGGAGTATAGTATTGTTTCGACTTTTAAAAAATCTATTCCGCATAGTATTGCTGATTTTCATCATTGGATTAGCAATAATTTGCTATGCCAGATATATTGAACCCCATATGCTCCAGGAAAAGTATTTAACCGTAGAATCCCCCATGGTTTCTGAGAATGCAGAAAACCTTAAAATCGCGATTTTTGGCGATACGCATTTTGATGCATATTATGATCCCGATGATTTTGTAAAAGTACTTGACGCCCTTGAAAAAATGAAACCGGATATCGTTTTTTTTGCAGGAGATCTGATAGATAATTACGATACTTATATTGGAGATGTGGATGAGATCTCCGGAAAACTTGCGGAAATTGAAGCACCCTACGGTAAATATGCAGTTTTCGGAAACCATGATTACGGCGGCGGGGCAGAAAACGAATATCAAGCCATAATGGAAGCCGGAGGCTTTACCGTACTGAAAAATGAATATTTCGCCATTAACGAGCTTGGAATTGCGGTTATCGGTATTGACGATGTATTGATCGGATACGGAGATCCCTTCATAGCAAGCTGGGGCAGACCGGATTATTATAATATTAATCTTTCCCATGCCCCTGATGTTATTGACGAAGTGCTGAATTACAACGTTGATCTTATGATATCAGGTCACACTCACGGCAGACAGATAAATCTGAAGTTTTTTGATGAATATATCCTGC
>CAYLLJ010000002.1:38561-45957 GCA_964384725.1 uncultured Oscillospiraceae bacterium
GGGAAAAAGTATATCCGGGGCATGTATGAATTCTCCAATGACCGGAATTCAAAGCTGTATGTCAACCCCGGGATAGGAACGACGAAGCTTCCTTTTCGCTTTCTTTCGCCTCCGGAACTTACCTGCATAACACTAATAAGCCCGCAATAAATTTTATTGACATACACATCTTATGGATGATAATCTGATTTGTATTATTCGTTATACTGCGGAGGTTTTTTTAATGAGTTGGCTGACACCAGACTATCTTATGAATTGGTCTATTATTTCATATTTAGCAGCTGCCATTGCAGCTGTAGTTTTTTATGGGCGTCCACACCGCTGTACATTGTTCGCACAGTCTGGCTGTATCATTGCTTCTGTGCTCGGTGCGGCGTCTGCTTTCAGCACTCTTCTCACCGGCCGTGAAGAACTGATCATCTCACAATTTGAAACATCTATACCCTTCATTTCTATCGATTTGAAACTGGATACACTTTCCGCATTTTTCATCCTAATTTTATCGATTTTAGTATGCTGTGTTTCGATCTATTCATTCGGCTATATTAAACATTATTACGGAAAAAGAAATGTGAGTGCTTTTCATATATTGTATATAGGCTTTATCCTGTCTATGATTTTTGTATTTAGTGCAGGAAACGCTGTGTTTTTCTTTATTGCGTGGGAGATTATGACGGTTATCTCGTATTTTCTTGTTGTGTTTGAATCAGAGCAGGATGGTAATGAGAAGGCAGGATTGATATATATTGTAATGACTCATATAGGTGCCGCATTTTTGATGATTGCATTCATGATCATGTTTGTCTTTACGGGATCATTTGATATCTTCGGCAGCTCTGATGCAATACCTGACTTAGCAAAAAATCTTATGTTTATTTTCTTTCTTATTGGATTCGGGGTGAAAGCAGGAGTTGTCCCTGTTCATATATGGCTGCCCTATGCGCATCCTGCAGCACCGAGCAATGTATCTGCGCTTATGTCAGGTATTATGATAAAAACGGCAATATACGGTCTGATCCGTTTTGTCCTCTGCTATTTAAATATACAGGATACCTGGTGGGGTATACTGATATTATGCATTGGAATTCTTTCAGCTGTTTTAGGGGTTGCGTATGCTTTAATGGAGCATGATATCAAGAGACTGCTTGCATTTCACAGTGTGGAAAACATAGGTATTATACTTATAGGACTTGGGATATCTTTTGTGGCATTCTCCCAAAACAACGGATTTCTTGGCAGCCTTGCTCTTGCGGCTTCTCTTTTACATACTTTTAACCATACCCTGTTTAAGGGCGGCTTATTCTTAGGCGCCGGTTCGATACAGTATTCAACACATACCAGAGATATAGAAAAACTTGGCGGTCTGATAAAAAAAATGCCAGTAACAGCCGTATTGGTTCTCTGTTTTTCTCTTGCGATATCGGCCATCGTTCCATTTAATGGCTTTGTTAGTGAATGGCTGACATATCAATCTCTTTTCACGGTCATAGCGCCCGGACAAACGGGTATAAATATCATTTCGATTCTTTCTATAGCGGCTCTTGCAATGTCCGGTGCATTAGCTGCAGCATGCTTTGTTAAACTTTTCGGCATATCATTTTTAGGTAAAGCGCGAAGCGAATGTGCAATGAGTGCAAATGAGGTGCCTGCTTCAATGAATGTGGGGATGGGAATCCTTGCAGCGTTTTGCCTTGCTATTGGTGTTTTCCCAATGCTTTTCCTTAAATTGATTGACAAGGTAGTTTTCAATATTACCGGAATAATCGTAACCGGCGAACTTCAAGGCGGTTTTCTTATGGCCTGGTATCCGGTCAGTGTTTCCGGCAATTCGATAACCCCTTCAGCGATATTTATTGCTTCAGCAATTATAGTAATATGCGCTGCTGCTGTTATAAGACTAATTGGCGGAAAAGTATCCACAAGAAAATATGGGACCTGGGACTGCGGATTTGGTGAACTAACTCCTAGAATGCAATATACAGCCACGGGATTTACAAAACCGTTAAGAATTGTTTTAAGAATACTTTACCGACCGGGCAGAGCTCTAAAAACTGAAGAAGGAGACTCTTCGTACTTTCCTGCTTCACGAAAATACAGCGTGTGGACTGAACCGGTTTTTGAAAAGTATGTTTATGGTCCTATCCTTACCAATGTAAAGAAGTTTTCACTCAGAGTCAAATTATCAGTTCAGACAGGCAGTACTCACGCTTACCTTGTTTACATTTTTATAACTGTCTTAATACTGATGCTGTATAACAGACTTGCATAGGAGGAGGCGCAAATGATTAACATCACATATTTAATCGTTCAGATCATAGTTGTAATTGCGATTGCCCCTCTTGTAAATGGCATCATCAAAAAGATCAAGGCGTTGTCTCAAAAGAGAAAGGGAGCTCCGATATTACAATTGTATTATGATCTTTATAAACTGCTAAAAAAAGATACCGTTGTTTCCGATACTACATCATGGATCTTTAAAGCTGCTCCATACATAGTTTTTACCTCATCGCTTGCCGCTTCTCTGCTTGTTCCGGTTACAACGATGCTTGATCCGGTATGGCTTGCGGGAGATTTGATCTTGATGGTATATCTGCTTGCCCTGGGAAGGTTTTTTATGATGCTGGCAGGGCTTGATGCTGCCAGTACATTCGGCGGCATGGGCGCAAGCCGGGAAGCCATGATATCATCACTTATAGAGCCATCAATACTCGTTTCTCTTATAACAGTGGGACTGACGGCAGGATCAACTTCTTCATATCAGATAATGGAGTATATGAAATATGTTGACACACCTTTAATCCGCCCAGTCTATTTTATGGCCTTTGTAGCTCTGTTTATCGTTACGATCGCAGAAACAGCAAGGATTCCTGTGGATGATCCGTCAACACATCTCGAATTGACCATGGTACATGAGGCTATGCTCCTTGAGTATTCGGGAAAAGACCTTGCATTGATGGAACTTGGAGCTTCTATCAAGCAGCTGATATTTATTACTTTACTGGCAAATATTTTTATTCCGCATGACCAGCTTATTTTAATATCAGGTGTTGGCGCTGTAGTATTATCCGTTTTGATTTATGTGATAAAAATTGTTTTTATATCTATATTGATTGCGATTGCAGAGGTTAGCACTGTCAAGCTCAGGCTTTTCAGCATACCTAATGTTGCTGCTCTTGCATTCATTTTATCCTTTATTGGATTTATGCAATACTTTGTACTTGGGAGGTAAATTGTGGAGAATTATTATGATATTCTGTCAGTGTTGATTTTGTTATCATCATTTGTTCTTGTCGCTAATAAAAAAATTAACGCATATATTAAAACCTTCCGGATTCAGTCAGCTTTTATCGCTTTAACTGCAGGAATTATGGGCTGGGGCAGTGCTGTTAATGAAGGGAAGTACGACATTTTGATCGTCTGCGCAATAATTGTTGCTCTCAAAGTCATTTATATACCGCACCTTCTTAATAAGACATACGGGAACATAGAATACCGGGTCGAAAAAGACTTTTTCCTGAACATACCGATCCTTGTAATTATCTGCTGCGGGCTTGTTGTGTTCTCTTACTTTTCTGTTTCCAATATAGGCACGCTGACCGGTTTTCATATAAACCATCAGGTGGTTAATTCCTTTTCGGTTGTTTTGATCGGTTTTTTCTTCATGATTAGCAGGAAAAAGGCTATCGGTCAGATAATCGGTTATCTTGTAATCGAAAACGGTATATTTGTCACGGCTATGTTTTCGACTCACGGTATGCCCTTCATCGTTGATATCGGAATTTTCATAGATATGATCACTGCGGTCTTAATCATGGGTATCATGGTTACCAGAATAAATGTAAAATTTGAATCCATTAATATAGATAAGCTCAGCAAATTGAAAGGATAGAACAATGGGACTGGTTTTGTGGATAGCACCTGTCATTGCGGTAATACTGTCAAGAATCATCAATAACACTAAGCAGCTGCACATGATAAGCGTATGTGCCTCGTTTTTAATGCTCTTAGCAGCCGGTTTTGTCACTAAAAGTGTTATCTTATACGATACACTTACATATAATAAGTTTTTTTTATCGGCGTTTTATATTGATTCAGTAAGTATTATCATTTTGGATATTACTATTATCATAGGGTTTTTAGTCAGCATCTATTCTATAGGATATCTTGACGAAGAAGTAAAACACGAGAAGACAACGAATAAAAAAATTAAATTCTATTATAGCATGATGTATGTATTTATATTTTCTATGGTACTTGCACTCACGGTAAATAACATAGGAATCATGTGGGTAGCTATTGAGGCTACAACACTGGCCACAGCATTTCTTGGCGGATTCAATAATAATGAGCACGCGCTTGAGGCTGCATGGAAATATGTTATAATATGCTCTGTCGGTATTGCCATGGCACTTGTGGGTATCATTTTCCTGCATCTTGCTTCCATTGATGTTGTCAGCAATGAAAATGCACTTCAATGGAACCTGTTGTATAACAATGCGAAAGACTTGAACAGCTCGGTACTGCGGCTGTCATTTATTTTCATATTGGTTGGATTCGGCACAAAGGCCGGACTCGCCCCGATGCATACCTGGCTGCCGGATGCCCACAGTCAGGCGCCATCTCCTATCAGCGCCCTATTATCAGGGGTTTTATTAAACAGTGCAATGTATGCAACATTACGCATCTTGGCAATAGTTAACAGAAATCTTGAAGACAGCGGTTTTACCGGAAAACTTATGATTGCCTTTGGTCTGCTTTCAATTTCGACTGCTGCCGTATTTATAATTACACAAAAGGATTACAAAAGACTCCTGGCTTATTCCAGCATAGAACATATGGGGATTATTGCAGTGGCTTTTGGCTTGTTTACACCACTTTCAGTATTTGCAGGCTTTTTTCACATGATTAACCATTCCTTTACAAAGTCAATGCTTTTCCTTGCTTCAGGAAACATCCTTCAAATGTACAATACAAGAAAAATCTCAAAGATAAGAGGATTATTAAAAATACTTCCTGTTTCGGGAACTGCTTTTTTGATCGGATTATTAGCTGTTTCAGGTACTCCTCCATTCAGTATATTTGCCAGTGAGGTCAATGTCTTTTTGTCGATCTTTTCAGCTGAGCACTACGTTTTAGGAGCTGTCTTTGTTCTCCTTCTTGCATTTATATTTGCGGGTATAGTATTTACACTTTTTAGGGTGTTTTTTGGTGAGCCTCATGAAGATCAATATATTAAGCGGGGAGAAACAAACAAACCAGGGACTGCGGTGCTGATCGTGCTTATGTTAATAATAGCAGGAACCGGTTTATATATGCCGGAATTATTGATAGATTTCATAAAATCAGCACAGATGATTATTATCGGGGGTTAGGATTATGTCATTACGTGATTTGAATGCAAAGATTGAGGCCGGATTTTCTAAATATATAAATAGCAGCAAGATTCTGAACGGCAACGAATTATATTTAGAGATCAGCCAAGATCATATTCCGGAACTCAGCGTATATCTAAACACTGATTTAAGCTGTTCTCTTGTTTCTTTGTTCGCAGCGGATGAAAGGGAATATAAACGCTATAGACTGTATTATTCATTTGCTGAAAGACAATCGGGCAGTCTTATAATACTAACTTCTGTTATCGATCAAAGCAGCAGCACTTTTATCTCTATAAGCACAACTGTGCATGCTGCAGCACGTTATGAGCAGGAGATTCATGATTTATTCGGATTGATCCCCATAGGTCATCCTCATCTGAAAAGGCTTGTTTTACACGGCAACTGGCCTGAAGATAATTTTCCGCTGAGAAAGGATTTTCCTCTTTCCCATAAGCCGCAGACCGTAGATTGTATATCCGAATTTACGAAAATAGAAGGAGAAGGCGTTTTTGAAATCCCTGTCGGACCTGTTCATGCCGGAATAATAGAGCCGGGTCATTTCCGGTTCAGTGTAGCCGGGGAACCTATTTTTAATCTTGAAGCACAGCTTTATTATGTGCATAAAGGCATAGAAAAATTATGTGAAGGAAACAATCCTGAAAAGTGCTTTTATATTTCCGAACGAATTTCCGGCGATGAAACCATAGCAAATTCGCTTGCTTATTGTCAGGCTATAGAGAAAATAGCCGGAATCAATATACCTGTAAGAGCTGAATATATCAGGGTTTTGTTTGCCGAGCTTGAGCGTATGACAAGTCACTTTGGAGATCTTTCCGGCATCTGCATTGATGTTGCTTATGGTTTTGCGGGCTCCCAATTCAACATGCTGCGCGCTTGGTCTTACGAAATGGCGACTCAGCTTTGCGGAATGCGCTTCCTGCGCAGTGTAAACAGGTTAGGCGGTGTAAGAAAAGATTTTGTTTCAGGAAAGGAGGAAAGCCTTCTTGAGAAGCTGAACAGAATCCAGAAGGAATTGGAAGATACGGTCGATATAATTTTTAATAGCAGTATGTTCAACGATCGGACAGAAAATACAGGAATATTGGATAAAAATATTGCTTTTGATTTAAACGCCGTAGGACCGCCGGCACGTGCTTCGGGCATATCAAATGATATTAGAAAGCAATTCCCTTATGCGGCTTATCCCAAACTGAAGTTCAAGGTTCCCGTGTATACGGACGGGGATGTAAACAGCCGTATGAAGGTCAAAATCAAAGAGGTATTTGAGTCGATAAGTCTTATGCGTCAGGTGATTGAAAATATTCCGGCCGGTAAAAATTTTGAACAGATGGGACCGTTAGAACCGCATAAGGAAGCATTCGGCATCACTGAAGCCCCAAGAGGTGAAAATGTACATTGGGTTATGACAGATAATAATGGCAATATTTTTCGCTATAAAATACGTACTCCTTCCTTCTGTAACTGGCCTGCCCTCTGCTATGCAGTTGCCGGTAATATCGTGCCGGATTTTCCGTTGATAAACAAAAGCTTTAACCTGTCGTATGCAGGGAATGATTTGTAACGAAATAAAAATATCACCGTAAAAATGCATCGATATAAGATTTTTACGTATGCGTTATAGCGGAAAATAGAGGTAACAATGTTTAAAATGCTAAAAAAAATAATAAAATATCCAAGGTTGACGCAAGATTATCCGAACAAGCCGCTTAAACCGGGAGTGTTTATAGGCAAGCCTGAGATTGACCAGACTAAGTGTACGCTTTGCGAAGAATGTATACGGCGCTGCCCTTCAGACGCAATCCTAATGAATTCATCAGACCATACTATTGATATCAATTATAACAGCTGTATCTTCTGTACCCTATGCGAAGAGGTCTGTCCTGAAAGCGCTATTACAATGACTGATAAGATTGAACTTGCAGAGAAAGAAATCAGGAGTACAGATCAGTCAAATGAATTGATAGAAAATCAGCTGCAAGCAAAAATTAAAAAGGTCCTCG
>CAYLLJ010000002.1:45967-47490 GCA_964384725.1 uncultured Oscillospiraceae bacterium
AGAAGTCTTGCTATCAGAGAAGTTGATTCAGGATCATGTAATGGCTGTGATTACGAAATCAATGCTCTTAATAATTCCATTAATGATATTGAAAGATTAGGTATCCACTTTGTAGCCTCACCGAGACATGCAGACATGCTGCTGGTGACGGGATGTGCTGTCAGAAATATGGAATCGGCGCTTATTAAAACCTATGAGGCTGCACCGGATCCGAAATTGGTAGTAGCTGTAGGAGCCTGTGCCTGCAGCGGAGGGATTTTCAAGGACAGTTACGCAACATCAAATGGAATCGGTAAGGTTATTCCCGTAGATGTCTATATACCCGGATGCCCTCCTCAGCCTCAAGCGATACTATATGGAATATTAAAGGCAATCGACAGGATTGGATAAACCCTTATACTTTCAATATTACATTGCAGCAGTGACAGTTTTTATACTCCGCTTTGCAGTTTCTGCAGTCAGAATACGGTAATACCGTTCTGTCGTCAACTGCAACAAAGAATCCCGTACAGGATTTTATAGGATGCATAATGCTGTCGTCGGTCACTTTTACTCCGATTCGCGCTCCGTCCAGTAATTCAAAAAACCTCCCGGACTGATTGATATCCATACCATAAAACCCCGGTCCGAAGTAATCAAGAACAGTAAAGTCATAATTTGCATTGCATGCCGGGCTTTCTGAGAAATCCTTTTCTACAAGTTGTTTTAAAACAGCAAGGCCTGCATCCACATATGAAGTCCCCCAAATGTCTGCATAAAATTGGTCTAAGATCGGCGCATCTTCATGTTGTTGAAGGTTGCCTGCAGTTATAATAAAGGCATAAACCGCTCTGACATGTTTCGGATTTAGAAGTTGAAACACATTGCATTCAAAGTTTATGCCCTCTAATAGAACGGTATTGTTTTCTATTTCAGCATCGTGGAATGAGGATATGATAGCTTGAGGTGTTATGCTATCCCGAATTATTCTCCTTATATCCAGACCCTGCTTGAGCAAACGTCTGTCTCTATCCCCTGCTCCGTTTAAGCATGAAATTTTTATATAGTACTCCGCTGCTAAGGCATCGACTTCTTCTCCGGTTATTGTAACGATTTCATTTTTCATCAATTTTTTTCTTCCTGTATTCTCTGATTTAGAATGAATCTTGAGGAAAATACATACCGGCCAAAAATTGCTTTTCAAAATCCGGCTGTAAAGCAAGTTCAATATGTTCCACTTCATCTGTTAGCAGAATGGCATCTCTTTTCGCTTCTTCGGACAGAATCATGCCGGCTCCTGTTCCCGCAGCATTTCCTATGTGTTTAATTCGCTCTTCATTTACATCAGGCAGCAGACCAATTCGCAAAGCACTTTTTACATCAATATAGCTGCCGAATGCACCGGCAAGCAGGATCTCATCAATATTTGAAACCTTTTGGCCGAGGCATTCCAGCAATACTAAAATACCGGCATATATGGCACCCTTAGCCAGTTGAACTTCTCTGATATCCTTTTGATTTATAACGATATCTTCTCCTTCATC
>CAYLLJ010000002.1:47500-50263 GCA_964384725.1 uncultured Oscillospiraceae bacterium
AACCGGTTCTCAAGCGATTTATTAAATAATTATGAGTTCCCTTTTGCAAAGCTTCTTCTTTTGTTATCAAATTCCCCTTGGAATTGAGAATCCCTGCATTCAGCATCATTGCGACTGCATCGACAAGACCGGAACCGCAGATCCCCTTAGGCTCTTTGCCTCCGATTACTTTGATTTCTAATTTTTCTCCATCGATTTTAACTCTTTCTATCGCACCATCTGATGCCCGCATACCCCTGTAAATACGGGCCCCTTCAAATGCAGGGCCTGCGGCAGTTGAACAGGCAAGAATCCTTCCTTTACCACTCAACACAATCTCACCATTAGTGCCGATATCTATTACTAAGTTTATACCCTGTTTCTTTTTTATCCCCGAAGCAATCATTACTCCCACTATGTCTGAGCCTACATGCCCCGCAATATTCGGAAGCACAAATATTTCGGCGCTATCATTCATATGCAGTTTCATTTCCCCGGCGGTTTTTATAATTGATCCTTTGAATGCCGGTTGAAAAGGAAAAGTTGCCAGCATGGAAGTATTCATCCCTAAAAAGAGATGGCTCATCGTTGTATTGCCCACCACGGCAGCTTTACGAATCCAATCTCTCTCAACCTTCATGTTTCGCGAAAATGTATCCAGCATCTTATTGCAGCATCTGATTATAAGCCGCTGCATTTCCCGGAGGTTCTCCGGGTTTCTGTCCGCACAATTAATTCTGGATATGACGTCTGCCCCAAACCTGCTCTGAGGATTTGTGTCAGCAAGCATATCCACCATTTGATTTTCTGAAAGGTTCCAGAGATATCCGACAACAGTTGTGGTTCCGATATCAAAAGCAACTCCATACCGTTTTTCTTCTGAATTCTTCACTTCTTCCAAAATATAATTCATAATTTTTATCTTCCATAACTTAAGCTCAAAGTCTTATTCTGCAGCCTTTGAGGCATATCGTTTATTGTGAAATGAAAGGTTAAGACCCACAAGTAAGACATTGAGACCCTGCATCACGAACAGTATTCCCACCAGCACGACTGAGGAAAACGTAAACAGGATAGTATTGAAAAATGAATAGATACCAACCGCAATGCTCAAAATGCCAAAAGTTAAAATCAGCTGCCAGTTTGCCATGTCTGATTTTCTTAGGGTGTGAGTTTCCACTACGCGAAGAATCCCGGAAAAAATGACCCATAATCCAAAAAATACAGGAATTGAAGCATCTGCCAGCAGTTGATTGGACACTACAAGAAAACCCAGAATAAAACTCATTATACCCTCAACAAAAAGTAGATCTGATATTTCTTTTTTTTTGCTTATCAATAGATATGACAGGATTCCGCTCAATCCGGAAAAAATCATTGCTGTTCCCAATATGAACGCCATGGCAAGAAAGGTAACTCCCGGATTTGCAAAACAAAAAACTCCTGTGAGTATCAGTATGATTCCTGTCGCTAATTTAAGTATTCTCACTGTATGCCTCCTGATATTTCAATATTTTTTTGTGTTCGATTGTAATTTGATTTGAATTAATTATATTATTATCCTTATACATCGTCAACTGCACTTTAGATTCTCATATCAACAGCCGCACTTTTAAACTCTGATATTTTATCGGGATAAAACTCTGTGCATCCTTAATATCTCTGATTCTATTTTATACTGGAAAAAGAATGTGTGCCAGTGTATAATAAAACAAAGGGGGCTGATAATTATGAAAAACGTTATGGTTTGCGTAACTCAGCAAAAAACCTGTGAGCGTTTGATAAAGTGCGGTAATAATCTCCTCGGAGATAACAACGGCGAACTCTTCATTATACATATCGCACATTACAAGTTTAACTTTTTAGGGAATACCAAGGAAGGCGACGCCTTGGAGTACTTATATGAAAAGGCCTTAGAATATGGAGCTAATCTTACGGTGGTTCGTTCAAACGATGTGTTGGAAACTCTGACAGGTCTTGCTATGAAAAACAAGATAACCCACATAGTGGTAGGTGAATCTGGAGAAACAGATATTACACGCAATCTGGTCAGCCGGCTTGAGAGGAAGCTTGCAAACCAAGTGGAATTAGTTGTAATTCCTGCTTGAGTGATATCCCGAATGATCCCGAATGAAAATATTGATGCAAAGATGCTGAAAGGCTGACCAATAACAATTGGTCAGCCTTTTAATAAATCTAAAATCAGTATAACTACAACAATGGAATTACCGATACATAAATACCTGTAAGTATTGCTGTTGTAATAACACCGCAGATATTAGCTCCCATCGCAAATTGCAGGATCATAGCACGTTTATTGACCAGAGCAACTTCATGCTGAGCTATTTTTGCAGTGGTCGGTACACATGAAACCCCGGCAATGCCAATGGCAGGATTAAACTTTTTACCGTTGATCAGATAAACAACATAGCCTCCTATTATTCCGCCAATTCCTGAGAGTCCAAGAGCAATTACCCCAAGTATAAGGAGAATCAAAACTTTTGGATTCAAAAGTGTGCTGGCTTCACATAATACACCGAGCATCAGACCGAGGAAGAACGTCGCCGTATATAGGAAAACATCATCAAGCAGTCTGACATACTTTGTCATACCGGATTCTTTTATCGCATTGCCAAGAAAGAAACTTAACAATAACGGAGCAGCAACCGGTAAAAGCAGGCTTAAAAAGGTACAGGCAATGATATCAAAAGCAATTTTTAAGGGAGCCGATTTATTCATTAGTGGTGATGTTGATCATCATACAGCACTGGATGCAGTGTCTTC
>CAYLLJ010000002.1:50273-61744 GCA_964384725.1 uncultured Oscillospiraceae bacterium
AGCAATTTTTTCCCCTGAGGTAATATCACTCTTTTTTGAAACCTTAACTGTCAGCTCTCTAAGATGCCTTGGAACCATTGCTCTGATCAGGAATGGGTAAGCACCATAAGTCAGGCTCAAGTACAAGTATGCGATAACCGTAATTGGAACAAAAATCTCCGGTGCCAGCATCAGGGCTGTAAAAAGAACCATAGGTCCGTCGGCTCCGCCGACGATAGATATGGCAGCTGACTCGCTGTAATTCAACCCCATTGCGACTGCTATGGGAAATGTTGCTACCGAACCTAATTCGGCAAATAGCGCAATGAGCATGCTGGTAAAAGGAAATCGCAGGACATTTCCGACATCTGCCAGAACTCCTATACCCATAAAGACCAAACACGCAATCAGATTATTACCGAATGCAAATGTATAAATCGGCTGAAAAACATCAATTTGTAAAGCATACATAATTGATTCTGTATCAGAAGCAAGAGTATCTGTAAAAAGTGTGCCGGTTTCAGTCGGCGAGAAAAATAAAACACCTGAATTTACAGCAGCCATACCAAAACCCATCGGGATCATTATCAACGGCTCCAAAGTACCTCTTTTACCCAACCAAACAAATATAATGCCAACGAAAATTAAAATGATTCTGGCAATGGCAATTTTCGGTTCCTGGTAAACAAGCGTGCCAATGCCTTGAAATAACGTAAATAAAAATTCCATCTATTTGTGCCTCACTTTCTTTCGCTCACATCATTTTTTGAATCCATGGTCATACTTTTAGGTGAAGCGAGGCGTATAATTCCCATCATTATTTTAATAAGAAATGCAACAAGTACTGAAATGATAATTGCTAACAAATAGATTTCTCCTGCAATGATAATTTCATTCATAAATATTTCCCTTCCCACCACATATAAATCGGTTTACTTCAGTTCCTTTCTTATATTAACTACAAAGATAATTGCAATTACAACTAATATTCCTACCATTGCCGTTACGGACATCGGTGTCAATTCGATCATTATTCTCACTCCTCACAATATAATTAATGCAAGAAAGAAAATCACAAATTTAATTTGTGATTTTCATCTTCGATTGCAAATCATTGCCGGTTTCTATTCGAGTACCGCCAGTACCTGATCTTCTTCAACCTGATCTCCAACCTTGACTTTAATCTCTTTTACTGTTCCGTTCTCTCCGTATACGGCAGTCTCCATCTTCATCGCTTCGATGATTATGACTTCATCGTCTTCTGTAACAGCGTCTCCAACATTGATGTTGATTCCAAAAATCTTTCCGGATATCGGGCTTAGTATTTCTGTCATAATTAGGTACCTCCTGAAAATTCATTAATAAATTTTTAATACTTTATTATTAGCCTGATCCTTTGTTTTTATTTGATAATGAACGCAGATCATACTTAATAAAACTGAATAATTATACTGATATTATCGATTATACATATATTTGATCTTTTTAAAAGCAGTAACTCACTAAATTTTATTTCCAACAATATGGATACGAAGCATATTTGTCATACCGCCTATCCCGACAGGAGCCCCGGCTGTAATAACTATCAGATCTTTGTCGTTGACAAACTCTTTTTCTATAGATACATTGACGGCCTCACGGAAAACATCAATCTCTGTTAATGCAGCACCGAATACGACGGGTGTAACACCCCATACCAGTGAGAGTTGTCTGGCAACCTGATCGTACCTTGTAAACGCAAAAATCGGTGCTTTAGGCCTGAATTTTGCTACTACTTTCGCGGTATGCCCTGTGGTTGTCGGGGTAATAATAGCGGCAGCTTTCAAGCCTTGAGCACTGGTACAGGTGGCATATCCAATCGCATCAGTAATACTATCATCTTTCGCTGTACTCTTTTCGCCAAGAAGTTTATCATAATTTATAGCAGTCTCCGTCGTAATGGCAATATCGTTCATTGTTCGTACTGATTCCTCAGGATATCTTCCGGATGCTGTTTCGCCGGAAAGCATAATCACATCAGTACCGTCAAAGATAGCATTAGCCACATCTGCCGCTTCAGCTCTTGTGGGGCGAGGGTTCCTGATCATGGAGTCCATCATCTGAGTAGCTGTAATAACCGGCTTACCGGCGAAGTTGCAAAGCTTTATTATTTTCTTTTGTATTAGAGGAACTTGTTCTGCCGGTATTTCAACTCCCAAATCTCCCCTGGCAACCATAATGCCATCGGCAGCCTGTATGATGTCTGAAATATTATCAACACCCTCTTTATTTTCAATTTTAGCAATTATTTTAACATGTTCAGCACCGTTTTCCTCTAAAAATGCCCGCATTTCCTTAACGTCCGCACTTTCCCTAACGAATGATTGAGCAATAAAATCAATCTGTTCCCCGATTCCGAACAATATATCGTCTTTATCCTTATCGGTAATAGCAGGCAGTTTTACACGAACCCCCGGTATATTTACGCTCTTATAATCCTTTATGATTCCGCTGTTATTTACAGTGCATATGATCCGGCTTCCCGTGATCTCATCAATGGTCATTCCTACTAGCCCATCGTCTATCAAAACCTTATTTCCCGGTTTCACATCCTCGATCAGTCCTTTATACGAAACAGAACACATTTCACTGGTGCCAAGAACATCTTCAGTTGTCAGAATGTATTTCTGTCCCTCGGTCAGCAATACTTCTTTTTCTGCAAACCTGCCTGTTCTGATTTCCGGACCTTTTGTGTCCAGTATGATGGGAATGGGGAGATTAAGCTCTTCGCGCAGCTCTTTTATCAAATCTATCTTTCTCTTCTGGCCTTCCTGAGTTCCATGGGAAAAATTCAGCCTCGCTCCATTCATACCGTTAAGCATCATAGACCTTAATATTTGCCGGTCTTCTGAAGCCGGCCCCACTGTGCAGATTATCTTTGTCTTTTTCACAATATGTTGCCTCCAAAATTCATAATTGGTATTCACGATAATATTTCTGCAAGGTCCATTATTGATTCGTCATAGGTCCGTTCAACATTTAGTGCTTCTTCAAGATCATAGGCAACAATCTGCTCACCCTTTATGCCCACCGCTTTGCTGGTCATACCATCTTGCAAAAGGAGTTCCACGGCCTTAAAACCCATTCTGCTGGCAAGCATTCTGTCCCGCGCTGTGGGTGATCCTCCCCGCTGTATATGCCCTAATATGACCAGTCTCATATCTAATCCTGTTCTCTCAATTATAGTCTTCGTCAGGTCTTGAGAAGTGATCTCTGCACCTTCTGCACAAATAACTATGTTGTGTTTCTTGCCTCTGTTCTTTCCCTGTATAAGTATCCTGCATACCTTGTTGATATCTATCGGCTCTTCCGGGGTCAAGATCGTTTCTGCACCTCCGGTAAGACCGGCGTATAAGGCAATCGCTCCGCTGTGTCTGCCCATAACCTCTATCACCGTACCCCTCTCATGGGAAGACGATGTATCTCTTATATTGCCAGATCATTATCAATAGTTCCCGGCAATCCCATCACTGTGATTCCTCCTTTGGAAAGCTCAAGACCGCCGCGGAAGGATCCATCTCCGCCTATAATGACTAACCCTTTTACTTCAAAGTTCTCAAGCATGTCCAATGCCCTGCGAAAACCCTCAGGCGTCCTGAATCTCTCACTGCGGGCAGTTTTAAGCCAAGTACCTCCGCGCTGCATGGTGTCGGAAACAGAGTGTACCTCCAATTCCTTAAACTCACCGTTTATAAGCCCTTCAAAACCTCTTTCTATGCCGTAAACCTCCAAATTATGGTGAAGTGCAACTCTTGTCACAGCACGGATAGCTGCATTCATTCCCGGTGCATCTCCTCCGCTTGTCAATATAGCAATTTTTTTCATGGTTATTGCCTCCTATCGGTTGTCACCTATCGGTTATTGTCACATTTTTAAGTCATCAATATAAGTTATATCATATTTATACCATATTAGCCAATATTCTCTTTCCCAATAAGGTCTGATATTTTATTAACAAAACTTTCACAGGGATCACACCAGAGGTCCGAGCTTGTTCTATACTTTTTATTTGATGCTTCAACAGTTATGATAACAGGAGTGTCTCCCTTATGCGCAGTTATTATATTTCTTATTTCAGTAAGACATAATGCCTCTTCCAATTCTTCAGGAATAGTCAGCCTGACTGTTCCGTTTACGGGTCCGCCGTTAAAAGCATTGATGTCGAAAATTTTATCTGCAAGAAGCTTCGGTTCTTCTTCTTCTTTAAAGCTGATCGTACCTCTTATCACAATAACAGCGTCATTATTCAGTAAGTTAAAGGCCCTTTCATAGACATTAGGGAATACGATTACTTCGGTGGTGCCAAATAGATCTTCCAGCTGAACAAAGGCCATCATTTTATTCTTTTTCGTCAGCAGGGTTTTTTTTGAGTTTATCATCCCTGCCATAGTAACCATCATTCCATCCTGAATATCACTGTTTTCTCCGGCAGAGGCCAAATTCTCGGATGTAATTGTTGATATCCGGCTTATCTTTTCCTCGTAATCCGCTAATGGGTGACCCGTCAGGTAAATACCCAGCATTTCTTTTTCCATAGCCATGAGCATATCCTTGGAGAAGTTTGCCACGTCCGGCATCTTTCCCGATAGATCTGTTTCGTTCATACTTTCAGCATTCATCTGGAACAGCGAAAGCTGCCCCTCGAGATTCTTTCTGGAGTTATTCTGTGCTGATTCGATCAGGCTTTCATATACTGCCATATGCTGAGCCCTGTTCTCGTTAAGGCAGTCAAAGGCTCCGGCCTTGATCAGGCTCTCTATCGCCTTCTTATTCACATCGTGAATATCAATATTATTTATGAACTGGAAAATGTCCTTTGGCAGCCCTTTCTCTTCTCGAGCCTTTACGATTGCATCGATTACTCCCTCTCCTACATTTTTTACACCAAGGAGACCAAATCTTATTTTTCCGTCTTTGACCGTGAAATTCTTATAGCTCTCATTGATATCCGGCGGAAGCACTTCGATTTTCATATCTCTGCAATTGTGAATGTACTTAGCTATTTGTGCTGCTTGTCCGGTAACGCTGGTCATCAGTGCAGCCATAAATTCTACAGTATAATAGGTTTTCAAGTATGCCGTCTGGTAAGCTATCATAGCATAGGCTGCTGCATGGGATTTATTAAAAGCGTATTCGGCAAAGCTTATCATCTGGTTGTATATTTCCCTTGCTGCTTCCTGCGGTATTCCGTTTCTTACACATCCCTTGATTTCGATGCTGCCGTCCTCGCCTTCCTTTCCATATATAAAGTATTCCTGCTCCTTAAGCATTACATCCATTTTTTTCTTGCTCATAGCTCTTCTGACAAGATCACTTCTTCCATATGTATAACCGGCCAGATCCCTTACTATCTTCATGACCTGCTCCTGGTATATAAGGCAGCCATAGGTTACGGATAAGATCGGTTCAAGGCTTTTGTCGGTATATACTATTCCAGCAGGGTTCTTCTTATTCTCTATGTATGTGGGGATAGATGCCATAGGCCCCGGACGGTAAAGTGCATTTGCCGCCACAATATCTTCAAAGCAGTCCGGCTTAAGATTTTTTAGAAACTGAGTCATGCCTCCGCTTTCAAGCTGAAACACTCCTTGAGTATTTCCGCTTCCTATAAGTTCAAAAGTGGCCGGGTCATCGTATGTCAGCTTGGTAAGATCAAGATTTATACCTCTATTCTTTATTATCAAATCCAAAGCATCGCGTATAAGAGTTAAGGTCCTGAGACCTAAAAAGTCCATTTTTAGCAGACCAAGCTCTTCAATGGTACCCATTGCAAACTGAGTACAGACTCCTTTGTCTGCCAGATAAAGAGGAACGTATTCACTTATGCTTTCTTTGGATATCACTACTCCTGCCGCATGTGTAGAAGCATGTCTTGGCATGCCCTCCAGGAACCTTGCCGTGTCCAGAAGCTCTTTTATCCTCTTGTCATTTTCATATGATGTCTTAAGTTCCTGATTCACATCAAGGGCTTTATCTATAGTCATCTTCAAATCGAAGGGAATAGCCTTAGCTATTGCATCCACTTCACCGTAGCTCATATTCATGGCTCTGCCCACATCCCGTACCGCTGCTTTTGCTTTCATTGTACCGAATGTAATAATCTGAGCGACCTTGTCTGCGCCATATTTTTCTATTACATAGTCAATGACCTCCTGACGGCGTTCATAGCAAAAATCGATGTCTATATCAGGCATGCTGATCCTTTCGGGATTCAGAAATCGTTCGAAGATAAGGCCGTGCCTGAGCGGGTCAATATCGGTGATCTTTAAAGCATATGCAACAATACTCCCGGCGGCGGATCCTCTCCCGGGTCCTACCATGATTCCATTTTTCTTCGCATAATTGATAAAATCCCATACAATCAAAAAATACTCAACATAACCCATTGCGATTATGGTGTCAAGTTCGTATGAAAGCCGATCCTGAAGCTCAATCGTAATTTCACCATATCTTTCTATCATCCCTTCATCGCAAAGCCCCCGAAGATATGCTTCATTCGTTTTGCCTTCCGGAGATTTAAATTCCGGCAGGTGAATCTGTCCAAACTGCATCTCGACATTGCAGCGATCTGCAATTTTTTTTGTATTTTCAACAGCTTCCGGAATATCCGCAAAAAGCTGTTCCATTTCCCGCTCTGATTTCAGATAGAACTGGTCGTTTGGGAATCGCATACGGTTTTCATCATCCACAGTCTTTAAAGTCTGAATGCAAAGAAGAACATCGTGTGCCGCAGCGTCTGCCTGCTTCACATAATGTACATCATTGGTAGCTGCAAATGGTATTCCCGTTTCTTCACGAAGCTTCTTCATATCAGGCAGGATCTGCAGTTCCTCTTCCAATCCCTGATTCTGAAGTTCAAGATAAAAATTATTCTCTCCGAAAATATCAAGAAGAGTGAGCGCTTCCTTTTTCGCTCCCTCGTAATCACGGTTTAATAACCTCCACTGGATCTCTCCGGCAAGGCACGCACTCAACGCAATCAGTCCCTCACTGTATTTCCTCAGCAGGTCATGATCGACTCTCGGTTTATAATAGAAGCCATCTATATACCCGGCAGAGACTATCTTCATCAAATTCTTATATCCGATGTTATTTCTTGCCAGCAGTACCAGATGCCCCTGACGCTTATCCATTTCGACATCCTTGTTCTGCATGCTTCTTGCGGCAGTGTAGACCTCACATCCGATAATAGGCTTTATACCATTCTTTTTTGCTTCTTTATAAAAATCAACAACACCAAACATTGCACCGTGATCCGTTATGGCTACAGCTTCCATCCCGAGCTCCTTGACTCCGGCTATCAAATCCTTGATTCTTGCAGCTCCGTCCAGGAGGCTGTATTCTGTATGTACATGAAGGTGTGTAAATGTCATTTGCATTCCTTTTCTTATTCTGCTTAAAAAAATTTATGGCTGCCGTCCTATGTAATAATCTTCTGTCAATTTTGTTAATTTTAACATACAGCCTATTAAAATACTATAAAAATCAATCATAAGATGATTCCATTCTTTATATATGAAAATATAAATATACCGCATTAGCACAGCAATGTTATTGGATTATGCCGTCTGATGTTCCACACATAATATTCTGAGATGTATTCAGTAACTATCACATTATCTGCCTTTTGCATATAATAGAATAAACTTTAATTCGAGGTGACGCCTATGCCTTTCGAACAATTCGATACACGTGAACTCTTCGCCAGGCTTATTCAATGCGAAGCAGGCGGAGAAGGTGATGCCGGAATGAGGGTTCTATCATACCTACTATACAAAAAAGCTCGTTAATTAGCTTTTTGTGCACTCTTCGGCCTGCCGTCTCATTTACTTGCCATTATTAATTATTGTATTAATAGAAATTTTCTTGTCAGGGGTTAAGGAATCCCAACACCTGCTCATGCTTTGGCTAAGCCGCTGCAGCTGATCATCATTTAAACAAAGCCCTCGATCATATACTCTGCTCCCGTCATTGTATATGCTTACGTTAATACAGCCCTCCGGGATTCCTTCCTTAATATACTTTTCAGGAAGATCCTTGATAGGACCGGACCATACTTTATTTATTTCTGGCCCCATATGAATCCACCCTCCTCTTTATCAAAACAATTAACTTAGAATTATCTCTTCATAGATACTATGTTTCTTTTATGAATTTCATCACTTGATGAATTGTCCTTATTTATAAATTTACGACTTAATAATCCTGTTCTTACATATTGAATAGGTGGAAGGTGATGATTAATTGAAAGCTTGTATATATCTGAGAAAATCAAGAGCAGATCGGGAAGATCCGGATGTTCCAATAGAAGTAGTACTGAATACCCACGAATCTATACTGCTTGCATTTGCTAAAAAGGCTGATATTGAAATTACTGAAATCAAAAAGGAAGTTGTCTCCGGAGATTCTTTATCCAGGAGGCCTGAAATGCTTAAATTGCTGGAAGAAGTGGAAGATGGGCTTTATGATGCCGTACTTGTAAAGGATTTTGACAGACTCGGCCGCGGCAATATGATGGAACAGGGAATTATCATAAATACTTTTAAATCATCCGGGACAAAAATTGTAACTCCTGAAAAGACCTATGATTTAGAGAATGAATTTGATGAAGAATATATTGACATAAGTGCTTTCTTTGCTCGAAAAGAGTTAAAAATGATAACGAAGAGACTAAAAAGCGGCCGCATGAAGTCAATACAAGATGGCAGCTACATAAGCCCTTATGCCCCTTATGGCTATAATAAGAGCAACAAAACCTTAGTGATTAATGACAATGAAAAGCTTGTAGTCGAACTTATTTTTGACCTGTACGTTAATAAAGGGCTTGGAGATGCTAAAATCGCGAAATATCTCACCGGTAAAGGAATTGTCAGCAAGAATGGCAATGCCATATGGGATAAGACTACCATAAGAAAGATGATTCAAAATCCTGTTTACACCGGCAAGGTTACATGGGATAAACGGGAATATAAATATCTGGATAGCGGAAGACGTACCAGCAGATTTTTAGATAAATCAGAATGGAAAGTATACGATGGTAAGCATGAGGCAATAATAAGCGAAGAGCTCTTTGAGAAAGCACAGATAATCTCCAAAGATAGGTATATCCCCCACGTCCATGCTGCAAAAACAATGCGAAACCCTATTGCATATATTGTAAAATGCGGTTCCTGCGGTGCAGCAATGACTTTACGCACATCTCCCGGTAAAGATGATACATTAAGATGCTATAAGCATTGCGGCGGTGTAAAAAGCTCATATATTTATCTTATAGAAGAACGTTTAATAGATCTGATTTTTGATAGGTTTTCCGATGCGGATATAAAATTCAACTATGTCGAAGAAGAAAAGGATACTGACACAGAGTATTCAGTTCTTCAGCAAGCATTAATAAATTCTGAAACAGAAAAAAGCAAATTAATAGTTCAGAAAAAGAATATCCACGGTTTATTAGAGCAGGGTGTTTATGATGTTAATACTTTCCTGGAACGATCAAATGCTCTCACAGAAAGCCTTAGACTGACAAATGAAAGAGTTGCTTTAATAAATGAGCAGCTGAAAAAATGTATGGATGATATTAAAAAAACAGAAAATGCACTTCCTGGGATCAAAAATGCGCAGCAGTTTATTCAAATTGTCTATTGGGACCTTGATCCTCAAAATAAAAATAACTTCTTAAGAGATATCATCGGCAATGTTGTGTATTCAAAATCTCACGGAGCCGGCAAAGATGAGTTTACTTTGGATGTCAACTTAAAAGTACCTTATGATTTATACAAAAAGCTTTATTAAATATTCCTGTAAAACTTGGCATCAGTCTTGCAATAAATAATTGTGTGAATTAAAAATATAAAGATATTTCTTATTTATACGTATTTTAGGAGGAAGAAAATGAAAGCTATCACATTAAAGCAAGATGGCCGTTTTTATTTCGGATGGGTAGTTGTAGGCCTGGGCTTTTTACTTATGTTATTCGCTTATGTTGGTTTTGTTTCCCTGACAAGTGTATTCGTGCTGCCTGTAACAGAAGATATGGGGTTTGAGCGTGGTGATTTTATGACATACATGGTAATCCTGTCCTTGGCTTGTGTTGTGGCATCACCGATTATCGGGAAATGGATGCTGAAAGGCAACGTCAAAATCTATCTTTCAGCTGCATGTATCATCGGTGCAATTGGCTATGTTGGTTTTTCCCAAGCTAATAGCTTAACAACATTCTATATTTTCGCTATATTTTTAGGTATCGGGTTTGCCGGGACTGCCCCTATGCCGGTGTCTTTAATGATTAACAGTTGGTTCGGAGGAAAGGTCAGAGGGACTGCAACCGGCTTTGCCTTTATCGGCAGCGGGTTAGGCGGAATGATTCTGGCACCGATTTTAAATAATGTAATCATAACCTCAGGTTGGAGATCCGGTTACATGACTCTTGCCGTAATATTTCTTTTACTGATTATACCGATCCTGTTTATCGCCAATGTTAAACCTGAAAGTAAAGGGTTTAAGCGAATGGGCGAAACGGATACTGAATCACAGGACAAGAATGCGGTTAAATCAGGAATGACCGTAGGAGAAGCCAAAAATACGCCTGAATTCTGGCTTGCTGTTACTTCAGTTATATTAGTAGTATTTGGTTCAAGTGCATTATTGGCTAACTCTGTTTCTTTCTTTGTAGGAACCGGTATTGATATATCACAGGCTGCCAGTTTTCATGGATTGATGTTGGGATCATTGGTTATCGGAAAGCCATTAATGGGTGCTTTCATTGATAAAACCGGAATTAGAGTAGGCGCAGTTGTAACATGCTTTATATTTGCGTTAACTTTTGCGGCACTTTTTGTAATGCCATCTAACCCAATGATATTAGTATATGCCGTTATTCTTTGTTATTGCCTCGGCGGACCAACGATTACAGTTGTACCTCCTCTTATGGTTAACGGATTGTTTGGTGAGCGGGATTATGGAACTATTGTTGGTTTTATGAACACAGCGACCAGTATTGGCGGAGCCTTTGGCGGCACAATTGCAGCGAAAGTGTTTGATGCAACCGGAAGCTACACATCATTCTGGGCTGTAGCAATGGTAGGCATCAGTATTGCCGCAGTACTGCGAATCATTGCCTTTAGTTTAAACAAGAAGCGCAGGGAAGCACCTGCTGTTTAAGTATTGTGCGTGCTGAACGATTCGGAAACCCTTGATAGGGCTTACTTTACAAATTCAGATCAACTATTATAGGGTTATTTTAATAAAAAGCGATGCTGATTCAAGCATCGCTTTTTATTATATAATTGAGGAGGCGACCGTCGGTATTGCAGCCTTGCTGTAAGTATGTGACCGTTGCTATCGCTGAAGATGCAAGAAAATATTCTGCAGTCGAATATTTTCTGCTTATGCGTTATAATAATATTGTATTTTATAACTCTCACGAAATGGGGGCTGCTATGAATATCTATCAG
>CAYLLJ010000002.1:61754-66709 GCA_964384725.1 uncultured Oscillospiraceae bacterium
GAAACATTGGCTAAAATCGCCGATATTATGGGTTTAGACATAAATAAAGAGAATATTAATGAAAAAGAGATTGATGAAATTATCCATGAGCTCGAATTGTTAAAAAAGGATGATGATATGCTTAATATGGCTATTGACAATTGCGTTGACAGTTTTCATGTTACGGATGGTACGGGTAAAATTATAAGGGTAAATAATTCTTTTGTTGAACATACGAAAAAAAACCGTAAGGAAATAGAAGGCAAATATGTTCAGGATATGGTAAAAGCTAATGTTTATAGGCCGACGGTTGTCCCTATCGCCATAAAAGAAAAGAGGAAGGTGACTATGGTTCAAAGTGGTCCCGGCGGAGAAGTGATTGCCACCGCATCACCTGTACTTGACGAAAATGACAAAGTTGTGCTGGTTGTCAGTAATGCCAGATTTAGAAGCGAACTTGATTTGTTGGAAAAATATTTTGCAAACAGAAAGAAAAATGAGCAAAACAAGGATCCGGAGGCGAAGATTATTGGAAGTAAAAGCCCAGAAATGAAAGAACTTCTTAAATTAGCCGGCCAAGTAGCAGCCACTGATTCAAGTGTTTTGATTTTGGGTGAAACAGGTTCTGGCAAGAGCCTGTTAGCAAGGTATATACATGAAAAAAGTAAAAGAAATAATGAAAATTTCGTTGAAGTAAACTGTGCGGCAATACCGGAAAGCCTCATGGAATCAGAACTTTTTGGCTATTCTACAGGAGCTTTTACGGGTGCTGTAAAAGGCGGTAAGCCCGGCTTGATAGAGATGGCAGATAAGGGCACTTTATTTCTTGATGAAATCGGAGACATGCCAATCAATTTACAGGCTAAACTTCTGCAGACACTCCAAAACAGAACGATAAAAAGGATAGGCGGATCAGAATCCATTCCGGTTGATATCCGATTGCTATCGGCAACAAACAAAGATTTAGAAGAAATGATTGAAGAAGAACAATTCAGAAGTGAACTTTATTATAGAATAAATGTAGTTCCCTTACGCTTGCCGGCACTAAGAGACAGAAAGGAAGACATACCTTTATTAATAGATACATTTCTTGAAAAAATTAATAAAGAGAATGGGTGGAATATCAGTATTTCAGAGCCGGTTCTTGACAGGCTGATCAATTACAAGTGGCCGGGCAATGTAAGAGAGTTAAGCAATTTGATTGAAAGGCTTATTGTTACAAGCGATTCACAGATAATAGAAACCAAGAATTTACCTAAAAATATTTTAGTGATGACCGATGACTTAACTGCGGATATTAAGGTCAATCGGATCATTCCGCTAAAGGAAGCTCTTGAAACCGTAGAAAGAGAACTGATACTTTCGGCATATGAGACCTACGAAAATAGCTACAAAGTTGCCGAAGTTCTCAGAATCAGCCAATCCGGGGCAAGCAGAAAGTATATAAAATATAAGAAAAAGTAAAATTCACGTTATAATACGCTAAAATCATACACAAATCTAACCCAGATCTGAATCAATAAGTCGAATTTGGGTTGACCGCTTGAGCCAGCGGTTTCAATGGTTTCTTGCCATGTTTCAATTTAAAAACATCTGTTTCTGCGACCCATTATTGGGTCTCAGAAATGTTTATATCTTAATATCTAATCAAATAATTAGTAAAATTGACGATTATATGATCTATTTTTTCATTGTTTTCATTGCAAATCCCCAAGAATAAATTCAGGCAATATTGGCATCATAATTGCATTACTTAGTGTTAGGTATGTATTTTTAATTCACAAAAAAAAAATATAATAACTATGAGTACAATTAGGATGGTGCTAATATGAATAATAAAAAATTTTTGATTGATTGGATTGAAGAAAATAAAAAGAAATTTTTTGATGTTTCCGATGCTTTATGGGAAAACCCTGAATTGAGTATGCAGGAATACTTTGCGGCCGATCAGCTTACTCAATTTCTTGAGAAAATTGGTTTTGCTGTTGAACGAGGAGTGGCGGGCTTGCCTACATCATTTATTGCCACTGCCACGTATGGGAAAGGAAAACCTGTTATCGGTTTCAGCTCAGAATATGATGCCCTTCCGGGATTATCACAGAAAAGAGACTCAAATACTAAAGAGGCGGCTGTCCAGCTGGCTCCTGGCCACGGCTGTGGCCACAACCTCATGGCAACAGGAGGAATTATGGCAGCTGCAGCTCTTAAAAACCTTGTTGAAAAAGACAAAATAGATTGTACTATCAAAATTTTCGGGACACCTGCCGAAGAGCTTTGCATAGGAAAGACTTACATGGCCAGAGAAGGTCTATTCGAAGGTGTAGACGTATTTTTAGACTGGCATCCGTCTCATATTAATAAAGCCGGTGCGAGTGATACAAATGCTTACTTTAATGTAAAATATCATTTTGAGGGTAAATCAGCGCACGGTAATGCGCCTTGGCTGGGAAGAAGTTCATTGGATGGCGCATTGCTTATGGCTCACAGTATAGAAATTTTAAGAGAGCATATCAGACCTGGCACTGAAGCATCAGCGTCAACAATAAACTATGCATTCCCTGATGTCGGGAATAGCTTCCCAAATGTTGTTCCGGATAATAGCATCATATGGCTTGTCGGACGATTAAAGAATGCCGAACTGGCAGCCGAGGTATTGTCAAGAATAGACGATTGTGCTAAAGGCTGTGCTATGGCGACAGGAACCACGGTCGCCGCAGAAGTTATTACTGCTACCCATGATATGATCCCTAATATGACACTGTCAAACATCTATGAGGACAATATGCGGCTTGTCGGTATGCCTGAATTCTCTGAGCAAGAGCAGAATGACGCAAAAGAAATACAAAAGGGATTAGGCGTAAAAGAAACAGGATTTTCGGGTGTTATTGAACCCACAGTTCTTGGAAGCCAGCCTGTTACGGATGCATCCGAGTATAGCTGGTTTGCACCTGCTGCATTGATGAATCTTGCTCTGGTGCCATCTGTTGAATTAGCCGGTCATAATTGGATGATGACCAGATTTGCAGGATCTGAGGTTGGAAAAAAACTTCTTACTGTTGTTGCAAAGGTATTAAGTTTCTCAGCATATGATTTACTATTAAAGCCAGAAATTATTGATGTGGCAAAGTCAGAATTAAAAGAAAGGCTTAATGGGAGAACGTATCAATCTCTGCTTCCTGAAGGTTCACAGCCTGACTTAAATACAAATAAAGATATGATGGAGAAATTCAGATAGTTCTTGAAATAGAATATATATGCTCTAAATCTGGCATATAATACAAAAATGCTCTCCTGAATGAGAGTATTTTTGTTAATCTTATTCTTAGAATTTTGGCGGCGATTGATACCCAATTATTTCAATAGCATGATTTATAGACTGAAGCCAGCGGTTACCATCGGCAGCAGTCAAATGAGTATGCTATAAAGGATTAGCCTCTCACGTTATCATAAGTCAGCCAGCCTCCTGCTAAGTTATATACATTTTTATATCCGTTTTGCTGTAATATACGCGTTGCAATGAATTAGCTTGTAATATCAGCGGTATATGCAAGGAATGCCGATCTGATCAGAGAAACTGTAATATAACTAGCATAATCCATAAAAAACCTGTTGATTCAGATTTCAATGTTATTATTATCGGCGAAGAATTAGGATTTTAGGAGATTACAATTTAAGAAGCAGTATAGTAAACAAAAACAATTTTTACTTTTTTAGTAGGTATGATAGAGCATTCAACGGAATGAGAGCTGTAGCTACTGTGATTATGAACCGGGTTAATATCCCCTATGGAGAATTTGCCAGAGTAAGTGAGGGCGGGAACCTAAGGAATATCTTAGAACAGGAGAGACAGTTTGTATGTATGCGAACTGAAATCGAAGGTGTTTACAACCCGCAGAATGTAACTAATATGAATCCGACAGAGGTACATTATGCTATCGTAGACTGGGCAATGGCGGGAAACAGATTGCCCGGAGTGGATCACTCTTTGTTTTTCTTTAATCCATACAGTCCTCAATGCCCTCCCTATTTCCCCACCAATGTTGGTGTAATTCATAATAGAGTTGGTGATCATTGTTTTTATATACCGACTCAATATTATCCAAATACTTAACAGAAAGGAAATGACTGATGTATGATTGTAATTTAATTAAATCCAGGACTCAAAAAATGCAGGAATATAAATTGCCTGATTTGCAGTCAGCGTATCATAAAATGCAGGTGCCTGCTATGCCGGGAATTCCTCTGATTCCGGAAATGCCTTCGATGCCGCGAATGCCTGCAGCACCGGGGACACCTGCGGCACCGGGTACCCCAACAGCTCCAAGTTCTCCGGCTGCACCGGGAACCCCTGCGGCACCAGGTACACCAACAGCTCCAAGTTCTCCTGCTGCACCGGGAACCCCTGCGGCACCAACTGAATCAGAAATACTTGACTATGAAAGCTTGCAGTACTTGCAATATATGAATGGTTATTTAAGAACACAAATAGGCTCATATATGGAAGTAGAATTTTTAATAGGTACTTCAAATAGGGTCATAAATTACGGCATACTTAAAGGGGTCGGTTTGAACTATATTATACTGAGAGATCCGATAGCCGGTACGGATCTTATTTGTGATTACTATTCAATAAAATTTATTAAGATACTGCCTTCATTAAGAGAAACTGTAAATGAGCTTGAAAGGGCACAGCAGGATCGCCTAAATTTAGCACGCTAAATATTTTTTTTGGGCTTTTTTGTTCTGAATATCAGGTGGCGCAATGTTTCCCAATGAAACGGCAGCAAAGGATAGAGGTAGCTTGTACCTACAATATTCTTTGTCTTGAGTAATATGATGAAATTAATAATCATTGCTGCTATAGCTCCCCAGAGGCCAAGAATCGCAACACCTGTGAGTATGAATACTCTCATGAATTTAAGGGCATAACCAAGTTCTATACTTGGCTGAGTAAAACCGGCAAGCGCCAAAACAGC
>CAYLLJ010000002.1:66719-68265 GCA_964384725.1 uncultured Oscillospiraceae bacterium
AAGGGACATTCCCATCGAACTTGGTGTATTCAGGGAGGCAAGCTTAAGCCCATCGATGGCAATTTCCAATAATATAAACTGAGCAAAAAGAGGAATTGCATACCCCTCATCAGGTATAAAAAATTCCAGACGAGGATGAAGCGGTATATATCCTTCTGCGAATAGCAAGTAGATCGGGGTGAGGAATATAACCGCTATCATGTTCGTTATTCTCAGAAGGCGGAAATAATTGCCTGTCAATATCGGGTAATAATAATCATCCGTATCCTGAACAAAGTCAAATATACTGGTAGGAATCATGATAGCTGTAGGGCTGTTATCAATCAGAACCACAAGCTTTCCTTCAGTAAGATGGGCAGCCACTACATCAGGTCTCTGAGTATACCTCACCTTTGGAAAGGGATTGAGCCATTTTGATTCACCTATAGCCTCCACAAGACTTTGATCCCCTACGGTCAGCGTGTCTATTCGGATTCCGGCGATCTTTTCCTGAACCTTTTTCAATAATTTTTCGTCTGCAACACCTTTCATATATCCGATACAGACATCCGTCCTTGATGCAGACCCTATCGTGTACATTTCAAATACAAGCCTCGGGTCCCTGATTCTTCTGCGAATCATCACAGTATTAAACAATATCGTTTCTACAAGCCCATCCTTTGGCCCTCTTAGTGATTTTTCCTTTTCAGGTTCATCGATACTTCTAACAGGATAAGTCCTTAGATCCATGACAATTGCATGTTCATAACCGTCAACTACAATGACAATCATTCCGGATAGAATTGATTTGAGCATATTATCCGTATTATTTTCAGTTATTGCCTGCATATAGGGTAGATGATGCTTGATAAAATCCTCTGCCGTCTTTCTCTGTTCCATTTCCTTTTTTGTGATCTGGAATAATACGGAAAATATTCTTTCCATGACCTCTGATTTTATAAAGCCTTCTATATAGTAAAGATATACTTCTTTTTCACCTATCTGGATATTTCTTTCTCCTATATCAAAGCTATGCCCTATCGCTAAAGTCTTTCTGAAAAAATTTACATACTCATTGAATTTGTTCATTTCCATATTAAATCTCCCTTTGTACACATAAGCTTTTTAGCTATTTTTACCAAAGGGAGACATATTATTCTTGTTTCAAGTTTTTAGTAATACGCTTACAGCAATCTAATAACTTTGTTCCACTAAATCACGCAATATCGAGCAGTATAATCCTCAATTCTTTTGATGGCCTCAGCGTCTATCATTCGATTGCCCTGTTCTGCTTCTGTGTAAAGCCAATTCAGGATATCCTTAATCGTGATGATCGGATATGTCTTTAAGCCATATTCTTCCTCCAATTCCTGAATTGCCGTTTTACTGCCGGTTCCCCTCTCCATCCTGTCAACTGAAACTATCAATCCATCGACCGATACTCTTAGTGCCTCAATAATCGGTAAGCAGTCACGCATTGCGGTCCCTGCCGTAATGACATCCTCCACGATCAAAACGGAATCCCCGGCCAGCAGTTGATAGCCTAAAAGTGAGCCGCCTTCTCCGT
>CAYLLJ010000002.1:68359-73792 GCA_964384725.1 uncultured Oscillospiraceae bacterium
CGAACAGCGCCGTCAAATCCCTTTTCAGAAATCCTTTTTCTATATTATCCATAATACAATCCGCATAGAATTTCCCTAATCCGGACAGCTGTTTACCGGTTTTATAATTTCCTGTGTTGATGAAATAAGGGGATTTTCGACCGCTTTTTGTTATGAATTCTCCAAATGTTAAGACCCCTGACTGCACCATGAACTTGATAAAATCATGTTTATAATCCATTATTCTTCCTTTCTGCGTCAAACTATCTTTACCTGTCATACTATCCGTCTCCGCTCTTAGCCGGCATACTATCTGCCACAGCCATTCATCTCTCGGTCTATGGCATCTTTGATCTGCCGCAAATTCTTATATCCGTATTGCTGCATAAATGCAATCAGTTCTTTTTTAATTCGCACCGGTGCAGTTGGATCTACCAAAGCAGCCGTACCCACTGAAACAGCATCTGCACCTGCCATCAGGAATTCAGCTGCGTCCTCGCCTGTCATGATACCGCCCAAACCGATTATTGGGATGTTCACTGCACGGCGTACCTGATACACCATTCTTATAGCAACAGGTTTTATTGCCGGACCCGACAGACCTCCCGTCTTATTCCAAAGCACAGGCTTTTTTTGATGCACGTCTATTTTCATTCCCAGCAAAGTATTGATAAGAGAAACTCCGTCAGCACCTTCGTATTCTGCTGCTTTGGCAATCTCCGTTATATCTGTTACATTTGGAGTCAGTTTCATTATTACGGGTTTTTTAACAAGGCGCTTTATTTCTCTGGTTATCTCCGCGGCCATCTTAGGGTCGGCTCCGAAACTGATCCCGCCTTCTTTTATATTCGGACAGGAAATATTGATTTCCATAAGATCAATTGCCGCATCGTTCAGCCTTTCTGCAGCCCGACAATATTCGTTGATCGTTTTACCTGCAATATTTACGATTATCTTTGTATCAAAGTTTTTTAATAAAGGAAGCTCATGTTTGATAAAATAATCCACTCCCGGATTCTGTAAGCCGACTGAGTTCAACATACCGCCGTAAGTTTCTGCGATTCTTGGAGTAGGATTTCCGTCCCAGGGTACATCTGAAACTCCTTTTGTGATAACGGCTCCCAATTCATTGATATCGTAAAATGCCCCGCTTTCTTTTGCAGAAAAGGTGCCTGAAGCTGTAGTTACGGGATTTTTCAGTGTGACTCCGGCGATCGAAACACTTAGATCCAACTCTGTATCCTGCAATTTACCATTTATTTCTTTAATCATCCCAGACCACCTCATCGCCGAAAAATACCGGGCCGTCTGTACATACTTTTTTGCTCATAACTTTCATGCCTTCTGTTTCTTCTGATCTGACCCGGCAGACGCAGCCTACACATGCACCGTAACCGCAGCCCATACGCTCTTCCAAAGAAACCTGAATAGGTATATTGTCGTTCTCACATCTTGCGGCAAGTGCTTTTAACATTGGTTTTGGGCCGCATGCAAAGCAATAATCCGATTCTATACCTTCACTTTCTATCAATTGAAGTACATTTCCCTTGAAGCCTGTCGATCCGCTTTCTGTCGCGACATAAACATGATCGCAGCATGCTTCGAATTCTTCCAGAAGGATGGGTTCATCCTGAAAGCCGACTATAACTATGATTTGCAGATCATCGTCCTCAAAACCACGCTTATTTTTTTCATTCATAATTGTTTGTGCCAATCCTATAAGCGGGGCAGCTCCCATACCGCCTCCCACAAGCGCAATCACTTTGGCTCTATTCAAATTATGATTACTATCCATTTCTTTAAAAATATCTTCCGGTTGAAATCCGTTTCCCAGGCTTGTACTCATGCGTACAGATTCGTCTGGAAGATAAGCAGCCAATTCTTCAGTTCCCTTGCCTGCGATTTTATAAATCAAGGTAATGATGCCATCATTTATACTGCTGATACTTATAGGTCTTGGAAGCAGCATGCTCTTATCTCTGAGATATATGTTGACAAATTGCCCCGCTCTGGCATCAGCGGCTGTTTCAGGGGATTTTACAACCATACGGTATATGCCCTCTGCAATTTTTTTATTTTCAATAATTTCGGTTTCAATAATCTTTTTAAACATGGCTGCTACCTAAATCATATTTCATTTTTATAACCGCTTCTCTTGCTGCTTCTGCAAAATTGTGTTCTCCATAACGTTCATCTTTTCTATAAGCTGCAATAATGCCCCTTGAGGAATTGACAATGCAGCCTCTTCCTTCTTTATCAAAATATCCTTTAAGATCTGCTCCGGTTGCTCCCTGCGCCCCATATCCGGGGACTAAAAAGAAGGTATGAGGCATATTTTTCCTCAGCGTTTCCCCTTGCTCTTTGTAAGTTGCGCCAACTACAGCTCCTATTCTGCTATAGCCTCCGGAGCCCATTGACAGCCCGCCCCACCGGTTCACCAAGTCAGCCACATGCTCATAGACCGGTCTCCCGTCTGTAATCAGGTCCTGTATCTCACCGCCGGACGGGTTGCTCGTTTTTACAAGGATAAATAAGCCTTTATCATATTTATTGCATGGTTCGATAAAAGGCTCTATTCCGTCAAAACCCATATAGGGATTCAGCGTCACAGCATCCTCATTCCATAAATCAAAGTGCGTGCCTTCTATGTCAACTCCGCCAAGATGCGATGCGTATGCTTCAGCTGTTGAAGCTATATCTCCCCGTTTTATATCACCTATTATCAGCAATCCCTTTTTTTGGGCATAAAGTATCGTTTCCAGATATGCTCTGATTCCCTCTGTGCCATACTTTTCATACATTGCAATTTGAATTTTTACGGCAGGTATCAAATCATATGTTGCATCGATTATTTCTTTATTGAAGCTCACAATCATTTTTCTTACTGCCTTTGAGGTTTTTCCGTCTTTTTCTATCATTTTTTTCCTGATCGTCTTCGGTATGATTTCATAGGTTGGATCAAGACCAACTACAGTAGGGTTCTCACAAAGATCAATTTTTTTCATTAATCTGTCTATCATTCTCAGTACCTCCCCATACAATATTTCCGTCAATTATCGTATATTCTGTCTCACCAAAGACATTCATTCCGATAAAGGCTGAATTTTTACCTTTTGAAAGAAAGTCAGAAGGGTTTATCTCGTATTGTTTTGCAACATCTATAATCGCTATATCAGCAGCTTTGCCCGCCATCAATGTACCTCTGTCTATCCCCAGGATTTCCGCCGGTTTTGTGCTCATCTTGGATATAAGTTCAATAGGTGTAAGGATACCTGTTTTAACAAGCATTGTATAGCTCACCTGAAAACTTGTCTCCAAACCTGTTACTCCGTTTGCCGCATCTTCAAATGGCAATCTTTTATCCCTTTCGTGATGCGGTGCATGATCTGTTGCTATGATATCTATTGTACCATCTTTTAATGCTTCAGCCACTGCTTTCACATCTTCTTTTGTCCTTAAAGGCGGGTTCATTTTTTTGTTGGGGTCGCCGTTAACCTTGCTGTCGTCTAAAGTAAAATAATTAGGAGCGGTCTCTGCTGTAACGGGCAGCCCTGATTTTTTGGCCTCCCGAATAAGTTCAATGCTTTCCTTTTTACTGATATGGCATAAATGCAGCCTGCAGCCTGTTTGTTCAACAATCTTAAGGTCTCTTCTTACAATGTCCGCTTCCGGTTCGGCATGAGAGAAAACAGTCAGTCTTAGTTTTTTCGCTTCATTCATAGCCTCAATCATGACCTTTTCATCTATTACAGTCTTCCCATCCTCGCTGATTCCGCATATTCCATTGCCTGTCATCCCGGTAAAAATCGTTTGAGCTGACAGCATTCCTTTGTAATCCGCCATCTCATGTCCTGCCTGATCTTTAGTGATAGCTCCGATGCACAAGAGCTGTACTCCATTTCCCTCCTTAGCCCTTTTATCGATATATTTAACGATATCAGGGTTATCAATGACAGGGCTGGTATTAGGCATACAGCAAACCGTAGTAAATCCTCCCCTTGCCGCCGCTGCGCATCCGCTGTCAATATCCTCCTTATACTCAAAGCCGGGTTCTCTAAAATGAACATGTAAATCGATCAGTCCGGGGATAATCCATTTACCACGTGCATCTATAACGCAGTCTGCCTCCTTTTCCTTTCCATCGAAAATGACTTCGGTAATTATGCCGTCTTCTATCATTAAACTGCCGGGAGCGACATGTCCGCGTTGAGGGTCAACGATTAAACCATTGCCTATGAATAATTTCATTACCATATCCGCCTTTCATACTGATAATCTCATCACAGTATTCACACCTGTACTCTCTGTTTTCCCTGTCAATAAGATGAAATATCTGAGGTGCCGCTGTCTCAATGGATGTTACGCATCGCGGATTATTGCATTTTAATATGTTTACCACTTTTTCCGGGATTGTAAGATGGATCTTCTCCCTTATTACATGATCTTCGATATAATTCACCGTTGCTTTTGGATCAATAAGCCCCAATGCTGCCAGATCAATATCAAAAACATTTTCAATCTTAACAACATCCTTTTTGCCGTATTTATTGCTTACAGCGTTCATAATTAAAGCCACAGTATTTTGAGAGGTATCGATATCAAGATACTCCAATAGTTTCATGCCAAGTCCTGCAGTGATGTGATCTATTACTATTCCGTTTTTGATGCTATCAATAACTACCATTTCTACACCTCCTTCGGTTCAGTACCCAACAAACTCATAATTAGCGCCATACGTATATACATTCCGTACTTTGCCTGCTTAAAATATAAAGCTCTCGGGTCATCATCCACCTCTACAGCAATCTCGTTGACTCTCGGTAATGGGTGCAGCACCATCATATCCTCCCGTGCCAGTTTCATTTTTGCTACGTCAAGGATATATCTGTCTTTCAGTCTGACATAATCCTCTTCGTTGAAAAAACGTTCCCTTTGAACCCGGGTCATATATAGGATATCCAACTTTGGAAGCACTTCCTGCATATTTTCGACTTCTTCGAAGGGAATCTTATTTTTCATCAGGATTTCCTTTCTGACATAATCGGGAATTCTCAGTTCTTCCGGCGATATCAGTACGAATGAAACATTCTTATATCTATAAAGAGCTTTGATCAGAGAATGGACCGTTCTGCCGAATTTCAGATCGCCGCAAAGACCGATGGTCAGGTTTTCAAAGCTGCCTCTTTCTTTCCAGATCGTTAACAGATCGGTAAGTGTCTGTGTGGGATGTTGATGACCTCCGTCTCCTGCATTGATTACCGGCATATCGGTACATGCTGCGGCTACCTTCGGCGCTCCTTCCTTAGGGTGCCTTATCACGGCAAGATCTGCATAGCATGCGACAGTCCTTATGGTATCTGTGATGCTTTCCCCCTTTGCCACAGAGCTTGAATTCGGCTCGGAAAATCCGATGACTTGTCCTCCAAGTCGAAGCATTGAGGCTTCGAAGCTGAA
>CAYLLJ010000002.1:73910-84086 GCA_964384725.1 uncultured Oscillospiraceae bacterium
TGGTGCTGGGTTCATAAAATAGAGTTGCAAGTATTTTACCGTCACAAGTTTTTCTAAAGCGCTCAGGGTTCTGTATTATTTGATCAGCCAGATTAAACAGTTCCTTTAACTCCTCTATCGTAAAATCCATAGGCTCCAACAAATCTCGTCCTTTTAGCATATAAGTACCTCCTTCTTACAGATAATAAAAAAATCTTCCTGATTGGAAGATTTGTAATCTATTAATGAAACCGGAAACACGGCTTCTGCCGCATGAAATAACAATCCTGAAGCTGTAATGATTCTTTTTTTGCATTAGTCTGGATTTTTGTGAACCCATTTTCATATCCTTTCATATTTTTGCTTAAATCTCCAGTATATTATCATAACAGTCTTAGTTCGTCAAGGATTTTTGATTTATTTATTTTTTCAACCGCACTTCCATCTTAGGGTACGCCATTAGTATATTTGCTTCCTCAAAGGCCAGTTTTACCTGCTCTTCTAAATAATACTTCACACCCTGATAGTTTCTGCTTCCGCACCATACTCTCAGATCAATATCAATTTTCCCGCTGTTCTGTCCTGCAATACCGATAATGGGAACCGGTTCTTCATAAATATCAGAATTTGATTCAGCCACAGCTTGCAGGATTTCTTTAACTTTCTCAATATCCTCATGAGAATCAACGGAGAAGAGGCAGTCAATCCGCCTGTCCTGTTTGCTGCTGTGATTAACGATCGTTGAATTGGCAAGCTTACCGTTAGGTATCGTAATGACCTTGTTATCAAAAGTAATCAAAGTTGTATATAATAAATCTATCTTTTCAACCTGCCCTGCTGTTTCATAATCCTCAATATAATCGCCTTTTTTAAAAGGCTCTGTCAGGATTATAAGAATTCCTCCCGCAAAATTGCCCAGGCTGTCCTTCAATGCAAGTGCAATTGCAAGGCCTGCTGCACCCAATGCTGCTAAAAATGCAGAAACCGGAATACCTGCATAGCTTAGAGCTGTAACTGCAGTCAAAATCCATAATACTATCTTGGAGCTGTTTACTATGAATGTGTGCAGGGCTTCGTCGAGACTGCTCTTTCTCAAAGCCTTCAGTATAATCTTGGATACAATACTTATCATGATATATCCTGCCAGGACAATGCCAAGCGCAATGCCTGCGTGGGTCAGTATTTCGGCTGTCTTATCTGACATGTTCATTATCCTTTCTTTGAATTGTAGACTTTTATCGTCGAAATAATTGTTATTATTATACACTATATGTTATATTTATTGTATAAAAAATATAGCAAAGGATAAAAGAATGAATAAAAATTTCAGCGATCTGGGTATTTCACCTTCAATATTAAAAGCAATAGAAGAAATGGGCTTCCAAACACCCACCGAGGTTCAGAGCAGTGTAATTCCTCATATACTCAACAAAAAAGATATGATTGTTATGTCTAAGACCGGAAGCGGCAAAACGGCTGTTTTCGGTATCCCTCTGCTGCAAATATCTGACCCGGACTCTTTGGAACCTCAATGTCTGATTCTGACTCCGACGCGGGAGCTTGCTGTTCAGATCGACAATGATCTGAAGCAGATGTCGCTATATCTTACACACAAAACAACAGCGGTCTATGGTCAGCACAGTATGAATACCGAAATACGGGAACTTAAAAAAGGAGTATCTATCGTCACGGGAACTCCGGGTCGTGTTTATGATCATATACGTCATGGTAACATTAAAGTAAAACAGATACGTTTTCTCGTTCTGGATGAAGCCGACAGGATGCTGGATATGGGTTTCATCGATCAGGTGTTTAAAATTATTAAAACCCTTCCAAAAGATAGAGTAACTCTTCTTTTTTCGGCTACTATTCCTAATGAGATCAGAAGCATATGCCGCGGTTATATGAAAAATCCTATTACGGTTGAGATTGAATCCCATACTAAGACCGTTGACACGATCGATCAGACTTACTATCGTGTCAGCAGAAATGAAAAACGAACTCAGCTTCATCGTATACTTATGATCGAGCGTCCGGAAAGCTGCCTGATCTTTTGTAACACTCGCTATGCAGTAGATCATGTGCAGAATTTCCTGTCAGGGAAAGGATATGCGTCACAGGCAATTCATGGGGATGTCCCTCAGTCAAAAAGGCTGAATGTCATGAAGCAGTTCAAGCAGGGTGACTTTCATTTGCTTGTAGCCACCGATGTAGCCGCCCGGGGGATCCATATTGACGATTATGATGTTCCTCTTGAAAAAGATAATTATGTGCACCGTATCGGACGCACCGGAAGGGCAGGCAAAGGGGGACGGTCTATCACCTTTGTAACCGGCGAAGATATTATGAACCTCTATGAAATTGAGGAGCATACCGGAGCATTGATAAAGGAGTCAGAATTACCTTCTGACGCAGCCGTGGAAGAATGCCGCTCCGATGCTGAAAAATGGATAAAAGAAAAATATCAGAACAGTATTTTAGCTGCCGGCAAAGCTCCTGTCAGATCACAAAATAAACGCTCAAGAAGATCATCCCCTGCCGAACATAAAAACCACAGATATAGCAAGTGAGATTTAAATCAACCCCCGGCAAACGTACCATTCGAGATTTAATTCAACCCCAGCAAACGTGCCGTACTTGCAACAAAAAAGCATATCACTATGCCGGTTGCAGTCGGTACCAGGAAAGAAACCAAAGTCCATTTCCAGCTTTGGGATTCTTTTTTTATAGTAAGACACGTTGTTCCGCATGGCCAATGCATTAAAGAAAATAACATTACGCACAAGGCCGTGAGCCAGGTCCAGCCATTTGCCACAAGAAGATCTTTCAGCTGAATAAGGCTGCTCATCTCCATCATGTTACCGGTAGACATATAGCTCATAATTATTATAGGGAGCACGATTTCATTTGCCGGGAATCCAAGGATAAAAGCTAACAGAATATATCCATCAAGACCTATAAGCTGCGCAAAAGGATCTAAAAAAAACGCACATCGTGTCAGTATGCTGAGATCTCCGACGTGTATATTTGCCATTATCCAAATAACCAGACCGGCAGGTGCCGCTACCGATACTGCCCTGCCCAGTACGAACAAAGTCCTGTCAAACACCGACCTTACGATGACTTTTCCGATTTGCGGTTTCCTATACGGCGGCAGCTCCAGGGTAAAGGAAGAAGGCAGCCCTTTCAATATAGTTTTAGATAATATCTTTGAAATCATTAGTGTCATCGTTATACCGAGAATTATTATTCCTGTCAAAAGCAGTGTTGATATAATAGACTGCACAGGACCGGATTCAGCTCCCGCAAAAAACATGATGATTATTGCAATGAGTGTAGGAAAACGTCCATTGCACGGGACAAAATTATTCGTGATCATTGCGATCAATCTTTCTCTTGGAGAATTTATTATTCTGCATCCTATGATTCCAGCCGCGTTGCAGCCGAATCCCATGCACATTGTCAATGCTTGTTTACCATGCGCACAGGACTTTTTAAAAAAATTGTCCAAGTTAAATGCAACTCTTGGCAAATACCCGAGATCCTCCAGCAATGTAAACAGCGGAAAGAATATTGCCATTGGCGGGAGCATGACTGAAACAACCCAGGCAACCGTTCGGTAAATTCCCATGACCAACACGCCATGCACCCATGGCGGAGTCCCAAGATCCATAAAAAATACAGTAAACTGGTCTTCGATCCGGAAGAGTGATGATGCTATTGCCTGAGAAGGATAATTTGCACCTGTAAGCGTGATCCAAAATATAATGCCAAGAAGCCCGATCATAATAGGGATGCCAAAAATTCTGGAAGTAAGAATGTGATCTATTTTTCGGTCAAAGTCGTTATATTTGTCACTTTCTGTTTGTACAGACCTGCTTGCGATATCCTCTGCCGTTTCAACAATTTTCGAAGTGATTTTATCTCTGAATTTTTCGAGGTCTATTCCCGAAGCATTAAGAACATCTCTTACTTCCTCAAGCTTTTGAATTAATACTGAATGATTCATCAGATCAACATTTATGTATTTTCCAAGAGCTTTTAACAGGATCTCATCATCGTCTATCAGCTTTAAAGATACCCATCTGCTGTTGAGCCTGCCTTGCAGCAATTCTTTCACACAGGGTTCCAGGATGTCTATTCCCTGCTCGATTATTTCATCATATTGGATTTGTAGAGGCATACGTCTCTTTTTTTTGTCTGTTGCATTAAATATCGCCTCCATCAGCGCATCCAAGCCTTTTCCTGTTCCTGCACTGGTGCCTACAACCGGTACACCTATCCGGCCGCTTAGTTCCTTAAGATTCACATGGATATTTTTTCTTTTCGCCTCATCTAATAGATTTACGCAGACTACAACATTGGCTGTGATTTCAAGAGTTTGAAGGACGAGATATAAGTTTCTTTCAAGGCAAGTGGCGTCAGTAACGATAACTGTTACATCTGGTTCGCCAAAGCAGATAAAATCGCGAGCCACCTCCTCTTCAGCAGAATTTGACATCAGTGAATATGTCCCCGGAATATCAACCACTATAAAATTTCTATCTTTATATTTATACTTGCCCTGAGCGTTTGTGACTGTTTTTCCCGGCCAATTGCCGGTATGCTGTTTTAACCCGGTTAGAGCATTGAAAACCGTGCTTTTCCCCACGTTAGGATTTCCGGCAAGCGCTATTACTCTATCACTATCATAATTCCTCTTTATCTTAAGTTCACTCTGTAGCACATCGGCTCCTGTTGACTGATTGGACAAGCCCATTTTACAGTAACCTCCATATATTTTTGAAGTGTGTCTGTTTTGTTCGTATTTAATTAATTTGATTATATTAAGTTAATCAGTATCTGACAGAACGCTAAAATGTTTCAACTAATATTTTAGAAGCTTCTTCGGAACGCAGCGCTATCACCGCTCCTCTTATCTGATATGCCGTAGGATCTCCGGAAGGGCTTTTCTGCAATGCTTTCACCTCAGTATCAGAAATCAAACCAAGCTCAAGCATTCTTCTTCGGCTCGATGAATCTGAAATAAGTGCTTTTACTCTTGCTTTACCTCCCATAGGCAAATCGTTCAGTGGAATCCTTTTATCCATACTTAACCTCCATTGTTAATGCGTTTTTAATGTCCGGTAAAATTTTTACTTAAGTTAAAATATGAAAATAACAAGCCCTATGTTACGAATCTGCCTAAATTAAAATAAGCCATATAGTGATTATCACTACAAATGGCTTATAAATCAGCTTTAAGGTTATACCCCCTTGATTAAACAAGGGATTAAGAGGCGGAAAACATTTCCGGCACGTTATGAATCAATTTCTTCCGTTTCTTCTGCGTTCAAGTTCTTTAAGATATTTTTTCCGGAGCCTGATATCATCAGGTACGATTTCCACCAGTTCATCATCGTTAATAAACTCAAGCGCTTCTTCGAGGGTGAATATCTTTGCAGGAGATAATCTTATAGCATCATCGCTGCCTGCGGCTCTCATATTTGTGGTCTTCTTTGCCTTGCAGGCGTTTACGATCATATCTTCGCTTCTGCTGTTCATGCCGACTATCATGCCTTCATAAACTTTTGTGCCCGGGTCGATAAACAGTGTGGCACGTTCGCCGATGTTGAACAACGCATATGGTGTTGCAATTCCTTCTTCCTGTGCGACAACTGCACCGTTAATCCTTTGCGGAATTTCTCCCTTATGAGGTTCAAAGCATTCAAACCTCCGAATTAGGGTCCCTTCTCCACGCGTATCGTTGATAAATTCTGTCCGGTATCCCAGCAAACCTCTGGTAGGAGCAAGATATTCCAATCTTGAATATCCTTCCTTCCCTGACATGGCAGTCATGAGTCCTTTTCTGATGTTCAGTTTTGAGATTACCGAACCGGAATATTCATCAGGCACTGTTATTACTACTTTTTCAATCGGCTCCAAAAGCTTGCCATGCTTGTCTCTCCGCATGAGTACTTCCGGCTTGGATACGGCAATCTCATATCCTTCTCTGCGCATATTTTCAAGCAGAATGGAAAGATGCAGCTCACCTCTTCCGGATACTTTAAATCCGTCAGTCGTTTCTAACGGCTCAACAAGAAGCCCTACATTGACTTCCAGTTCCTTTTCCAATCGTTCTTTCAGATGACGCGAAGTGACGTATTTTCCTGATTTACCTGCAAATGGCGACTTGTTAACCATGAAATTCATCGCCATGGTGGGTTCTTCAATATGAATCATCTCCATCGGAACTTGGTTTTTATCCTCGCAGATGGTTTCTCCGATGCTTATATCGGAAATGCCCGAGATTACGACGATGTCTCCGGATTCAGCCTCAGCCGCTGCCGTCCGCTTCAACCCTTTATATACAAATATCTGATTGATTTTTCTTTGCACAACACTTCCGTCTGCTTTGCATACTGATACGGTCTGACCCTCTTTTATGGTTCCCTTGTATATCCTGCCAATTCCAAGTCTTCCGATATAGTCGTCATATGCGAGGGTGGAAACTTGCATCTGTAAAGGAGCATCATTATAATCCGGATACGGGGAAACATGCTGTATGATCGTATCAAAAAGAGGTGTGATGTCTTCACTGTCTTCATCCAAATTTGTCTTCGCTATCCCGTGCTTTGCCACACCATAGAGAATCGGAAAGTTTAACTGTTCGTCATTGGCCTCAAGCTCCATAAAAAGCTCATATACCATATCCACAACTTCTATCGCTCTCTGATCCTTCTTGTCGATCTTATTGATAAGAAGGATGGGATTCAATCCAAGTTCCAAAGATTTCTGCAAAACAAATCTCGTTTGAGGCATGGGTCCCTCGCTTGAATCCACCAGCAATATAACTGTATCTACCGTCTTTATTATACGTTCCACTTCCGAAGAAAAATCCGCGTGTCCGGGAGTATCAACAATATTTATTTTAACACCATTATGCATTACTGAACAATTTTTTGAATAGATAGTTATGCCGCGTTCTCTTTCTATATCGTTGCTGTCCATGATACATTCAACAACATCTTCATTTTCCCTGAAGATACCGCTCTGAGACAGGAACGCATCCACAAGTGTCGATTTGCCCGCGTCTACGTGAGCAATCACGGCAATATTGATTATTTTTTGTTTTTCTTTCATTAATTTCCTGCTTTCTGTTTTTTCAACTTAACTATTATAGCAGAAAAGTTTAAATATGCATACAATTTTGTTTTACTGTAATACTGCAATTCACAAGGCAGTATTAATTGCATAATATGGATAAAGAAACGTTATACCTTAGTATGAGCAGAAAATTGTTAATGTTGGAGGTAAGGGAGGAATCACATACCCATGCCACGTATATATTTAAGTCCATCCACAAAGGATTTCAATCGATTCATTACCGGAAACACAGAAGAATATTATATGAACCTGATCGCCGATGCAATGATCCCTTATTTAAAAGCAAGCCGAATCGATTTTTCAAGAAATAATCCCGGTGATTCGCTAACTCGTGTTATATCACAATCTAACGCCGGCGGTTATGATCTGCATCTGGGTCTTTATTCAAATTCAGCCCCCGAAAATTTGGGAGGAATTCTGCAGGGTCCCGACATATACCATCTTGCGACAAGTGAAAAAGGAAGGGTGTTTGCGGAAATTATCGCTGGAAATGTCAGGGAAATCTATCCGAATCCAAATCTTGTGCAGGTAATTCCGACAATGACCATGAACGAACTCAGAAGAACAAAAGCTCCTGCGGTTCTGGTAGAGCTGGCATACCATGATAATTATGACGATGCGATCTGGATGAGAGATAACATCGATTCCATAGGCAGAAATCTTTCTATGGCTGCTGCCGAATATTTAGATGTGCCATTTACTAATCCATGAGGACTATAAGGTGTGCCATTTACTGATAGATGATGGGGCTATAAGATATACCATTTGCTGACAGATAAGGAGTATAACCGATTACTGCTTTCTGATCTTTAATTTGTCTTGAACTATATTCAAGTCTGTGAAAGCCTCGTTTTTTTGTTGTTCCTGTGTTATACTAAGATCAAAAATCAAGGTTTGTTATCAATTTGGGGCAAACTAAAGCTAAAGACTTATTGAGGAAACATCATGGAAAAAATTATTGGATTACTTGAACATGCACTCGAAAATGAAATATTGATCAAACTGAGCTTCGGAGACCTAAGAAAAAAATCCTCTCTTTTCAAGAAAGCAATAGTACGACCCTTGATGCTGCATGGAGATCTGTACTATCAGATTGAATATCATTATACCAATAAAGTGGTTCACAGGAATTTGAAAAGTGATGAGTGTCTGCCTCTGTTTGAAGAATTGATTCGTGATGTTTTTAAGCAGATCAATTTATTTTGTGTTGACGCGGATTATCAGGTTCTGGCTTCCAAACCGGACAAGCCCCGGATTATAAAACTGCCTGCCACAAAGACGATGCCGCCCCTGCACCACAACAAGGAAAAACAATATATCCTGCCTGATGGCGTTCCCTGTGATTTCCTTATTCGTCTTGGAGTCATGGACAATAACGGTAAAGTATTTCAGAAACACTATGCAAAATTCCGCCAGATCAACCGATTTTTGGAGATCGTCTCCGATGTCCTGCCTTTCCTTCCGGATAAACTGTATGGCAATACCCTGCCTTGGGATCAGGAGAAACAAGAACCCCTTCAAATCATTGATTTCGGATGCGGAAAGGCTTATCTAACCTTTGCCCTTTATCATTATCTGAAATTAATGCTGGGTAAGAATGTATCAATAATCGGTCTGGATTTAAAAACGGATGTGATAGATTTCTGCAATACGATAGCAGAGGACTTAAAATATAAGGATCTTAAATTTTTGGAAGGAGATATCGCAGCGTATTCGGAAAATGCGAATGTCGATATGGTCGTAACTCTCCATGCCTGCGATACCGCAACAGACTATGCATTAATAAAGGCTGTAGAGTGGGATGCTTCTGTTATATTGTCCGTTCCGTGCTGCCAGCATGAGCTGTTCAGCCAAATCTCGAATGAGCTTCACAAACCAATTCTCAAGCACGGGATACTAAACGAGCGATTCTGTGCCATCCTGACAGACGGGCTTCGCGGTCTGAAGTTGGAAGAGCAGGGTTATGAAGTTGCAATGATCGAGTTTACCAGTCTTGAGCATACAGCCAAAAACATCATGATACGTGCTGTCAAAACCGGGGAAAAAAGTGCCGCATCCGCCGATGAGTATCAGCGATTAAAAGAGTATTGGCACGTAAATCCGACCATCGACCGGTTAATTTTCAAAAAATGAAAATCCTAATGTACTGATTATTGTCAATGGTATTGTCCAAACCACAATACCAATGCTCATCCAAAAAAGAAGATCTTTCGGCGATGCTCCCAATGATACTCCTATTGCTGCCCCTAATGGTGTACCCGTTAAGATCGGAGACAGCATTCCCAATCCTATTACCCCGTACTTATTCCAAATCTTATAAATACGCCCTTTATTCTTTTTTGTTTTTTCTTTCTTTTTAAGCCGCCAATTTCGTAGACGGTCGCCAATAATAATGACCAATAATACTCCAATTATTGCGCCCAAGCCTGACGCAATCCCATTAAGCAAAGGATGGAGTTTTAAAGCTGTCCCTACAGGAATTGCTGCCCATAGCTCGACAATTCCCAAGCCGGTAACCGTTATGAATTTAGCCGCAATTTCCAATCTTAAAATCCTCCGCAATGTCTAAAGAATTAGTTTGGATTCTTCACTGATTAATAATTCCAAATTCTCGGTTTTTCCGTCAATGTCGATGACAACTTCTATCTTTTCAATACCTTCCCTGTAGGCTTCATACATTCTATATGCATTTTGCATTTTTTCAGATGCTGCCGGATATTCTCCAATTTCAGCCTTTGAACCGGAGCTGCCGCTAAATCTGAATTCTTTTCTTTGCGGTGGGGAGTCGTAATCCTCTATATGACTGCCGCCGCTGCCAGATCCACGCTTGTAAGATATCTCCAAGTGCTTGACATTAGATAAATCAGAAAGTTCTCCCTTATAGGAAACGGTTAAGGTGTGATTCTTCTTTTGATACGCATAAACCTTCCCGTCTTCTATTGGAAAATCAACAAGATAAATCATTTCATACTCGCCAGCCCAATTATCGCTTTCGCCGCTGTAAGTATATTTTTTTTCGATCGTTTGTTCAGCAGAGCAACCGGAAAGAAA
>CAYLLJ010000002.1:84096-96286 GCA_964384725.1 uncultured Oscillospiraceae bacterium
GCCATAAACAGTACAAAAAACGACTTTTTCACATCTAATCTCTCCTTAAACTGTCTTTCTTTTATTTCGTTATTGACTGTGCCCGCCGCAAAGCATGCAAAATCCCTACCCTAAATTTAATTTTCCGGGGAATCAGGGTCATAATACTCATTGAAGCTTAATTCTACCTGAAGCGCATTTGGATTCTCCAAATTACTGATTTCGGTAGTTATGAGTTCCCCAATCCTCAACCTTGAATCAGTGTTCACCTTAAGTCCGCCTTTACCGTCCGGTAAATATCCATAATACTTAATATCCTTATAATTAGGTAAAAGTGCGATTCCAGGCTTTTCATAATGATACTGCTTAGCATTATTTGCCGGATATTTGTCTGTTCCATCCGAAATATTGATTGCTGTCATCAGGTACAAAATCGAGCTGATTCTTAAATCCGTATTTTGCAGTTTACTGCCATCCGGATAATATTTATAGAAGAATTTATTTTCAGAATACACTGCAAGTCCTGCATCAGGTAAAAAATTAGTGTAGATATTGAAATCCTTATTCAGAAATTGAAAGGTAAGCGGGAAATAAGTTATATCTCTATATCTGAGAAAAGGGTATGGCTCTTTCGTGTTATCAATCTTTCTATTATTGATCGTAACAGGAGTACTTACAATGTTGGCGGTCACCCGAGACGGATTACTAATCCCCGCACTATATTCAGTAACAGTCGGAATGGAATTGTCATTTCTCAGTGATACATGCAGCCCGTCCTCTTTATTCCAATTACTTTCAAGACCCAGCAGATTGCAATAATCATAGGTCATTGGCATGTATGTAATATTTTTATAAAACAGCAGCGGATACTCAGCCGTTTTACTGTCTACGGTAGTCCCGTTAATCTGGACTCTGAATGTCGGCACGGAAACACTTACTGTTTTTTCGGCTGCAGCGCTTTCAACTGCAGCGATAGATTGAGATATTAAGATCATCGAAAAACATATAAATATAAACTTTTTCATACAATTGTACCTCTGCTTCATAAAGCTTACTATAATACATATTCATCATACATTTGTTGATAGTTAATGTTTCCGCTTTCCTTTGCTTCTTTAATATATTTAACCGTATCAGGATCCCTGTCATAATTTTTGTGTATTATCTTATACATAAAAACAGCTTCGACCTTTCCGTTTACAGTTTCTTCATGATAGTCTGATATTTGAAAATCCAACAGCTCATAGTATGGAGAAAAAACCTTTCTACTTTCTTCTTCCATATAAGCACCTATTTTACCAATATGCTGCCTATTACCGGCTCCATTATTATATCTATCATAATACTCACGTTCTTTTTGTTCTTTCAAAGTCGGCATATTTGCTTCCATTTTATCAACAATAGCTTTTAATTCTTTATTGGTGAGTTTTGACATGTTCTTAGCTTGATCCACCGGATTCGGATTACTGTCCTTATATTCTTCAGGAATCAATTCGGATGGTAAATAGAAATATTTTTCCAGCAATTCCTTCTTCACAGGATCCTTAATGCTATTAAGATACTCTTCCAGTTCCTTGCCGATAAAAAAATCCTCATCAACTGGCACCCAAATCGATGCCTGTCTTTCCGCCCCGTTCTCGTCGATCAATGTTGGCTGAATCAATTTAACCTCAACTTCGCCGTCATTCCATTTAAACTTTACTACGAAAAAAGGGGGTTCATTATATGGATCTTCGTAAGTCCCGGAAACCTCAGCCCCCACAAGGTTTAGCTGATGTTTAGCTGCCGCTGCGGGGTTTTCAAGGATTTTTTTCATGCCCCGTGTATTTTCATCTGCCTGAGACTGATAGACAGATGCAAGCTCAGTGAAGTCGGGAAATCCAAATTTGTAAGCCTCTTCAAAGTCAGATTTGCTCTCGATACTGTCAAAGTACTTCATCGTAACCTGCGTTGCTTTATAATCATCCTCAATCTTTTTCACTGTAATCGTTTCTTTTGCTGCAGTAATGGTAGGATCTGACGTTCTAAAATAATAATAGATATGAATGGTGGAATCATCCTCTATGTCTATTACATAATCTTTATTCCAAGGCCATGGGCTTGACAAGCCCATCCAATAATACTTTCCTTGTTCATTTTCGCCTATTTCACCAACTGTTAGATATATCTCCTCGTTTTCACTCAAACTATGAATGGTATCCGCATCTCTCGCAGAAAACGCATCCGCCCATTTAACAGCGAAAGCTTTTAGCTCTGCCTGATCTTCATTACCTAAGTCCGATATATTATTTGGTGCTGAAGTAAAAGTACAACCAACGGCTAATAAGGCAATCAGCAGTACTGCAATCAGAGTAGCCGCCTTCATTTTTTTATTCTTTGCAATCATGGAAATTCTCTCTTTTATCCCATTTGCACTGCCGTACATGGTGGTGGCCATTCGCAAAACATCGCTCTTATGATCACTTTGCCTGATTAAGTCAACCAGTGTTCTGCCATAGGCCAGTCTTTCTTCTTTTCCTATTGCCTTAAGTACAGCATAATCACATGACAGCTCGCAATCCCTTTTAGACATAATTGCAGCAACCCATACCAAAGGATTAAACCAATAGAATGCCAGCAGACCGCCTCTGATTATTGCCCAAATCAAATCGTGGTGTTTGTAATGGCATAGTTCATGAGCAATTGCAAAGCGGAGCTTTTCCTTATCCGCCGCAACCTCAGGAGGCACATATATGGCCGTTTCGCCTCTGTATCCCATAAGGCAGGGAGAATCCAGACCTTCTGCCATATATACAGGTATTGATTTTACTTTCTTAATATCCGCGCCACTGCGTAATATTCCGTTGTTATCCGCTTTAATGGACATGAGAAACGCTCTGTTTTCAAATATCCTCTTGCCAAACTTGTGATTTACATTAATTAGCCATACCACTAAAGCAATAGCTCCCAATGTCCAGAAAGTCATAATCACAAGCTGCCAGTCTATAGCAGCTGCCGCAGAAATCCCCTCACCGCTCGTCATCACACCTGTTTGCACGTTATCCATGATAAGTACGGCATTATCAATTGCACCTGCCTCTGCATTACCGGCAATGACTTGGTCTGCTGCTGATGCACCTCGAATTGTCGATTCCGCCCTGCCGACTACATTCATAAAACTTAAAGCACTTTCTATCGGGTGAAGATTCAGCCAGCTAAATGCTGCCAACCGCAGTGCCACAAGACCCCAAAGTCCATACTGCACCATAGGATTGATTTTCCCCTTAAATACAAATCGTATGGCGAGTATAATCAAAATCAGAACAGATGAAGATATAATCGTATCAATCATTTCTCTTCCTCCTCAGCCTTTTTTAATATGGCGTAAAGCTCGTCGATTTCTTCCTTTGATAAGCTATTTTTCTCAACCATAGTGTTTACCATCAATCCTAAGCTTCCTGAATAAACCTTGTCAAGAAAGCTTTCAGTCTCTTCCAGGACTGTTTCGGCACGCTCTACTGCCGGATAATATTGCTTCGCTCTGATTCCTTGCTCGTATCTTACCGCCCCCTTCGATTCCATACGCCCAAGCATGGTGATAATGGTATGCTTGCTCCATGCAGTGGATTTTTTCAGGTCAGCTGTAAGCTGGGTAATGGTTTTAGGAGCTTCCTCCCAGAGTTCATTCATGATATTCCACTCACCGTCGGATAAATTGATTCGTTGCATTTATATAATCCCCCTTTTAATTATGACGATAAAAATCTACAAATTGTTCATTTGTGATTTTTTATCCTAAATTAAGTAGACGTCTGTATACCTAATAATACCACGTGGGTACACAGACGTCAACCTATTTTGTAAATTTCAATTCCATATTAAATTTTTACGCTAATTAAGAGTCTACTATGTCCATTATTAGTCTTATTATATTCCAAACAACAGCTGAATAATATCCTGTCTTTCGTTCGCAATTCTAACAATATAGCTTCAGATTCAGTTTTTTTATTCTACCACGAGCCGCCGCCTCCGCCGCCCATTCCGCCGCCGGAAAAGCCTCCTCCTCCTGAGAATCCGCCGCCCCCGATACCTCCTGACTGTGCGGGAGGTACGGCGATATTCCGCTGCATTGCGTTGGTATAGTGATGGAAGGAATTCATAAATATCCATGTATTGAACATGCTGCCGCCATATCCTGAGGAATACCAATCAGGCGGTTCCACTGCAATCTGCTCGAATTTCTTTGCCCATTTGTCCGACAAGCCAAAAACATAGGCATAGGGCAGCACATTATAGAAATAATTCGGTGTTTGTTCTACAAGTCTTTCGATACGATCCAATTCTGCTGTTCGTATAAATTCCTTGAAGCCTAATATCTTGCCAAGCAGCTTGCTGCTTTTTTTCGTTCTCTGCTTCATTCTCATAGTAAAGATAAGGGAAATAGCAGAGGCAAGAATAACAGCAAGACCGGGCAATATATTCTCCAATGCAATATAACTGAAAAACAGCGAAGCCAATGCAGAGATGGCGAGCACAACGATACCGAGGATATTCAACCCGGCGATTTTTGTCTTGGACAGGCTGTCTTTTCTGTCATACACCGTTATAAATGTGACAAAACCGATTATTGCGAACAGAATGATCGGGATAATCATGATGCCCCACATTTCATCGGAATTATTCAAGAATATACCAAAACCTGCTAAAGCTAATATCGGAAACATCATCAGCAAGGTGCCGAATAATCTGGCACCAATTGAGCTTGGTGTAAATATGCGATTTTCCATAATCATAGTAAAGTGTGCTTTTAGCTGACCTTTTGTAGCTTCAAATGTTCCATAAAAATCTTCTTTCAGACCTTTTAGCTCGACTTGCTCACGATTGTCAAACAAACCATTGAACATAGTGTGTTCATAAGTTTTAGCTGAATCCGGCAGATCCTTCTTCTTGATAAGAGTGAATTGTTCCTTTTCATCCTCTCTGATGGTCAGATAACCTCCGTTTGCCCAATATATTATCAAGGAGACAATGTCCTTGCTGTCTACGGCACCGTCGATTATATATCCTAACTCCGCCGGGTTGATACCCTCAGGCGCATAAAATTCCACTGTACGAACTACCTTCGGATCTCTTCCGAAAAAGATCCAAAGCACAATACTAAGCAGTGGAGCAGCTATTATAATGAGCATCATGAGCCATTGCATCCAGCCTGTCGTCATTTCACCCGTGAAGTAACCTTCCGGCAGAATGATATTCAGAGTTACTCCTTCTCCGGTGTTTAATACTCTTGTGGTTTTCGCAGTCATAGCCGTACCCGCTGCAGACCATTCTACCGCCTCCATATCCGCAAATCCGTATTCTCCGGCGATAAATTCCGATATATCAGAATTAAATTGCTTTGGCATAAGCACCTTCATTGATGCGGCCTCTATCGGAGTCGACCAGCTTTGGGGTATGATGTTCCAATATAGACTGTCAAATGCTTCATTTTCATCATCATATAAGGTGCAGCGATAGGAAATGCGATATTCCTGAGGTCCCTCGACATAGATATCCTCGCTGCCGATCTGGATGACTAAATTTCCATTTTCGTTAAATGTATCATATTTATACCCGTCTACATGAACATCGGAAATCTTCAAACGATATTTTTCAAGAACTGTCTTTCCGTCGACCTGCCTTGTAGTTGTTCCCTTATATGGAATATACCTATAGATCCCGTGACGTGCTTCTGTAAACTCAACATTGATAACTTCATCTATCTCGAAAGAATTATTCTCATATAACTCCATCTGCACATCAAAGCTCTTGGTGACGTACGATTCTGCGTCCGCAAAGGAAAGATTCAATCCGAACAAAATCATCACACAAAAAATGATGACAATTATTTTCCCCAATTTCATTTTTTTACTCATGCTTTTTCCTCGCCGGATCTATTAATAAATCCCAAATCCATTAATAAAAATTCCCATCAATCTTCGATTGACAGGAATTTTTTCGTTAAAATTGAACCTTGACCGCTTCACGTTCAGTATTATCATTTACCTCAAACATGGTTTTGCGCGTAAATTTAAATATCCCTGCAATGATGTTGCTTGGGAAGGATTCAGTTTTTGTATTGAATTCCTTCACTATAGCATTATAGTATTTTCTCGAATTGGCGATTTCATCCTCTATTCTTTGAAGCTGTGATTGCAAATCAAGGAAATTCTGATTCGCTTTTAAATCAGGATATGCTTCTGCAATTGCAAATAAGCTTCGCAGTGTGCTCTGCAGCATATTCTCCCCTTGTATCTTACCCTCGATAGTCTTTGCATCCGCAGCCATATTTCTGGCTTTTACAACGTTCTCAAGCGTAACCTTTTCATGTGAGGCATACCCCTTTACAGTTTCAACCAAATTCGGGATCAAATCATATCTTTTTTTCAAATAGACATCCATTGTGGCAAAAGCCTCTTCTACCATATTGCGCAAACGGATAAAGCCATTATATGCGGAAATCACCCATATAGCAGCAATGGCAATTATCGCTAAAATGATTATGATTACAATTGTTTCGGTACCCATACCCATATCCTCCCATTTGTATTTACTAATTTGCTAAAAATCACTTTACTTTTAGTATTATATTATTTCCCAGTTAATTATTTCCCCATATTGAGAAAGAAAATCATTGGTCTTAGAAAAGTGCCGACATCCCCAAAATCCATTATAAGCCGACAGCGGACTCGGATGAGCAGCCGTTAAAACAAGATGCTTCTTATTGGTAATTAAATTGGTCTTTGCTTTAGCATTCGCACCCCACAGCAGAAACACCATTGGCTTTTCCCTCTGATTCAAAAGTTCTATAACCCGGTCAGTAAATATTTCCCATCCCTTCCCTTTGTGTGAATTCGCTTGGCCGGCACGAACTGTCAACACAGCATTTAACAGCAATACCCCCTGTTTTGCCCAGTCTTCGAGGCAGCCATGATCGGGCTCATGTATCCCAAGGTCGCTTTCCAGTTCTTTAAAAATATTCACAAGAGAAGGAGGCTTCTTAACTCCTCTGTTTACTGAAAAACAAAGACCGTGCGCCTGATTTGGTTCGTGATACGGATCCTGCCCCAGAATAACCGTTTTTACATCCTGATACGCCGTATATTTAAGAGCATTAAAAATATCATACATGGATGGAAAGATTATTTGTGTCTTATATTCATGTATCAAGAACTCTCTTAAATCTCTATAATATTCTTTTTCAAATTCTCCATCCAGGATCTTATCCCAGTCGTTACCTAAGTTCACCATAGTATTATTTTATTCTATAATAACTAATAAAGCAAGAAATACGAAAGCCGTAAAATGGTGTATAATATCAGTATGAGTGTAATATTGATATCTGAAAATGCGAATATAAGATTGAAGAACTATTTAATAAAAAAAGGGCATTACCTATGTGAAGCAGCAAAAACTGCTTCTGTTTATGGTGCAATATCCTCACACCCGGATATTTATATATGCAGGTTGTGCGATGAATTGGCAGTGGCGAGGGATCTGCTCCCTGTTTTTGAAAAGCTGCTGTCGAAATGGGGGATAAAGTATATCCAAGGTTCATCCTTTCTTGGTTTTGAATATCCGGAAAATATTAAATATAACGCTGTACAGCTAAGAGAGTACTTTGTGCACAATACGAAATATACGGACTCCGGACTGCTAAGTTCTGCTAAGGCAAAAGGACTGAATATAGTGCATGTCAATCAAGGTTATACTAAATGCAATATCGTAAAAGTAGATGAAAACTCTGTTATAACCTCTGATGCCGGAATCGCGCATTCACTGATACCCTATGGCATTGATACACTAATCGTTTCTCCGGGGCACGTAAAACTTAAAGGATTCCAATACGGTTTTCTTGGCGGCTCCTCCGGACGAGTGGACGATGAAATTATATTCAATGGAGATCTGTCCGCTCACCCGAATTACTTAGTGATAAGGAATTTCATAGAGAACAGAGGGTTAAAAACAGTATTTTTTAAGGAATACCCCCTTGATGATATCGGCTCGATCATACAAATTTAATGAATGTACTATTTTATGAAGATAAAATACTATCCAATTCAGCTAAAAACATGGGAGACAATATCTTGCTTATATAAAAAGTCAGCCAACGAATAAACAGAAAGAGAGTGATTAATGAAAACCCATGCTATTATACCTATATTTATACCCCATCTGGGTTGTCCCAATGATTGTGTCTTCTGCAATCAAAAGACAATAACAGCAAGGCTGCAGCCTCTGCAAAAAAACGATGTTGCGGATATCATTGAAAGGTATCTGCCGACTCTCGAAAACCGCGGGATTGAAACAATCGAAGTAGCATTTTACGGCGGGAGCTTTACGGGAATACCGATAGATCAGCAAGAGGAGTATCTGTCAGTAGCGAAAATGTATAAAGACAGAGGGCTGATCCAAAAAATACATCTTTCTACACGTCCTGATTACATTGATAATAAAATATTGGCTAATCTTACAAAATACGAAGCAGATATTATTGAACTTGGCGTCCAGTCTTTTGACGAAGATGTTCTCAGACTGTCAAACAGAGGACATAGCCGGGAATCGGTATATAGGGCTTCTGAAATGATAAAAAATTGCGGATTCGAGCTCGGACTGCAGCTGATGATCGGACTGCCGGGCGACACCTATGAAAAGTCTATCTTATCGGCGAAAGAAGCTGTAAAAATCAATCCTTCAATTGCACGCCTCTACCCCACTATCATTATAAAGGATACTGAATTATATGATATGTACCAAAGAGGTGAATATGTCCCGCTTACGCTTGAGGAAGCCGTGCATACCACAAAAGATATGTACCGGATCTTGATTGATGCCGGGATCAATGTAATCAGAATCGGGCTTAAAAGCACTGATAATATTAATGAAAACGGCGGGATCACTGGAGGCACCTACCATCCTGCCTTCCGTCAGTTGATCGAATCGGAAATTGCCCGGGAAAATCTTGAAAAACAGCTTCATGATATTTTAGGTATTTATAATATTCAGGATCAAGAATATATTGATCGAAAAGATCAAATTGTCTTTCAGAATAATAATCCAAAATCGATAGGCTTTTTCAGCAATGGCCCTTCCTTCTCCTATATGATAGGAAATCGAAAGTCGAATAAGCTTTATTTTGAAAAAAAATATCCACATATCCATTTTACTTTCAATGTGGATTCATGTCTTGAAAACCAGACTTATCGAGTTCATTTCATAGAGGCAAGAACGTAATATAATTAACAATATTACACTGACTTAATTCACTTTATTTCAATTCGCTTCACCTTAATTTGTCTTATCTTAGTTCCTTAAGCTCTGTATTGGTGCAGGTATCCTGCCTCCGCGATTGATCATTACTGCCGGTGACATTTTGTTGACCTTCATAACAGGTCCGTTGCCGAGGAGACCTCCAAATTCTAACTCGTCACCTTCTTCCTTTCCGATGGCAGGGATCAATCTGACTGCAGTTGTTTTTGAATTGATCATTCCGATCGCCGCCTCATCGGCTATGATGCCTGATATAACCTCCGGCGGCGTATCCCCCGGAATTACGACCATATCGATTCCTACGGAACATACAGCAGTCATCGCTTCCAGCTTCTCTATCGACAGTACCCCGCTTCTGGCCGCTTCGATCATTCCTGCGTCTTCAGTCACAGGGATAAAAGCTCCCGATAAACCGCCTACATTTGAAGATGCCATAACACCGCCTTTTTTTACCGCATCGCTAAGTAATGCCAAAGCAGCAGTCGTACCATGTGCTCCGCATTTTTCCAGGCCGATTTCTTCTAATATATGTGCAACAGAATCTCCTATTGCAGGGGTCGGCGCCAGAGAAAGGTCTACGATCCCGAAAGGAACTCCAAGACGCTTTGATGCCTCACTCCCTACAAGCTGCCCCATGCGAGTGATTTTAAACGCTGTTTTTTTGATAATATCCGCTATCTGTGTCAGATCACCGCCGTTACCTGTTTTTATCAGGGCGGCCCGTACTACTCCGGGGCCTGAAACACCTACATTGATAACGCAATCAGGTTCACCGGGCCCGTGAAATGCCCCCGCCATAAAAGGATTGTCCTCCGGTGCGTTACAGAAGACAACAAGCTTTGCAGCCCCAATACACTGATTATCTGCAGTAAGTTCAGCAGCTTCGCGTATAATCATTCCCATAGTTTTTACGGCATCCATATTTATTCCCGATTTAGTGGAACCAATATTGACAGATGAGCAGACATACTCTGTAGCTGCCAAAGCACGAGGTATAGCTTCAATCAGTTCTCTGTCGCCCGGCGAAAAACCTTTATGCACCAATGCTGAAAACCGGCCGATAAAGTTCACCCCCACATCTTTTGCGACTCTATCCAAGGTAAGAGCATACTTCAGAGGGTCTCCTCCGGAGGCACCGACAAGCATAGCTATAGGGGTTACCGATATTCTCTTGTTAATGATGGGGATTCCATATTTCTGCTCTATATCAGAGCCGGTCTGTACTAAATCTTTTGCACAGCGATAAATTTTGTTGTATATTTTGTTGCAAGAACGATCTATATCACTATCGCAGCAGTCCAATAAGGAGATACCCATCGTTATAGTTCTGATGTCCAGGTTTTCATCCTGTATCATGGTGATGGTCTCCATGATATCGGTCATATTAAGCATATATTACCTCCAATATTCCTATGGCTCATTTTAGTATAATCACCTTCTCATATACGGTGCATGGAATTAAAAATGTCCTCATGCATTACATGTATTTTCATACCCGGCACATTTTGCTTCAAATTTTCTTGAAGCTGCCCCAAGTCGCAATTCATCTTTTCTATATCAATCAGCATAACCATTGCAAAGAAATCCTGAAGCACTGACTGTGTCACTTCAATAACATTTGCATTAGCTTGAGCACATGTTGTACTAACTTTTGCCAATATGCCTACCATATCTTTACCGATCACAGTAATTACTGCTCTCATTTAATATCCCTCCCTGAATAAATGAAATAAATTGTTAATCAATTTTACGTCTTATTTTAGCATATTGAAATATGAAAATACAGAGGCAGTTTAACTCAAAATATCTTTGATGTAATCTGATTGAATTTCCGATAAGTTTGCCTCTAATTTGTTCCATATATTGAGCGGGTTAAGTAAGGGGCTGTTTTATCTTTGGTAAAACGGGAATAATATACATGGATTACTTTACAACATTCAATATGGAGATATATCGCGAAAAATCTACAAATCAAAGAAATGAATGGAGGACTTCAAATGAACAATAATGAAAAAATGAATGAGATGTTAGGGAAAAAAGTATGGGCAGTTGTAGGTGCTACACCTAATCAGAGCAAAACTGCAAACAGAATTTTTCACACTCTCCGTCAGCACGGATATGAGACCTATGCTGTAAATCCAAACTATACTGAATTGGAGGACGGTACCAAGTGTTATCCCTGTCTGGAGGATCTGCCACAGGTGCCTGACTGCGTTGATTTTGTGATACCGCCTACGGTTACATTAAAAAGTTTAGAGGAGATGGCTCCCGAAGTGTATCCATATATTTGGCTGCAGCCGGGTACATACGACTCTGAGATCGTAGAATTTGCGGAAAAAAAAGGTTTTAAAGTAGTGCATGAGGGTGCTTGTGCAATGGCCGCTGTTCGTTTGAGGTGAGAATTCTCTTCAAATATTATGATAAAGCTCTTGAAAAATAAAATATAGAATATTTCCTCTGGCAGATAAGGTTAAACTTGTCTGCCAGTATTTTATCTAATATAAAGTCATGGCTGATCAGCCATGCAATAATAAAAAGTTTTATTCATGAATCCCTCTTAGTATTAGCATTATGTCGACTTTGAAAAAAATAATGTGCTGGTATAATTTTTCCGTTGTATTATTTATAGCTAACAATTATAATATGCATATTATTTTTTTTTGATGCTGCTAATTTCATAAATCTTTCTATTAAAGGAGGCAAAAAATAATGACCGAAGAAGAAGGGGTTTCTCGGAGGAGTGAACGAGCCTTAACACGTGGTATAATGCCATGGCATGTTTCTTTAATCGCCTTGGGCGGAATCATTGGATCCTGTTATTTTCTGGGACTGGGGCTCACTTTCTCAGAAATGGGCCCCGGAGCTGTAATTATCGCCTATGCAATTGCCGTGATTGTAATCTTGACGTTTTCTTCCCACAGGT
>CAYLLJ010000002.1:96296-100995 GCA_964384725.1 uncultured Oscillospiraceae bacterium
TATCGGCTGGGCATTCTGGTGCAACTGGGTCGTATATATTCCATCAGAAGCTTTAGCAACTGCCGTATTCATGGATTATTTTATCACACTGCCGTTTGAGGACCCCCTGTGGAGCACGTTTGTATGGGGCATTGTAGCACTTACTCTGCTTACTTTGGTGAATATTTACAGAGTAAGATGGTTTGGTCATATTGAATCGGTTATGGCAATAATAAAGATACTTGCTATTATCGTATTCGTTATATGCGCTATCGGGATCTGGACGGGAGTGATTGGCGGTAATCTTCATCCTTTCAAAGAAGAAGGAGGATTTATAGGAAGCAGCATAATATTGGCCGGTGAAGGCTCTGTCATGAGTAAGCTGTTCCCTGCCGGCGGATTTGTTATTGTTACATATATGATCTGGACTTTAGTAAACTTCCAGGGTTCTGAAATCGTAGGGCTATCTGCAGCAGAAACCCAGGAACCCGAAAAGAACGTTCCGGTTGCCTGCCGAAGAGTTGCTTATCGAATTATCCTGATTTATTTGATTCCCGTGTTCATGCTTACGTTAATCGTACCGTATGCCCAAGCCGGACTAAATGAGTCTATATTTGCCTATGCTCTTGGCGTTTACGGATTGAAGTGGGCGGCAGGGATGTTTACTATTGTAACACTTGTTGCCGCATTCAGCTGTGCAAATTCAGGTTTATACGGAACTGTCCGTTCTCTTTACGGCTTATCTTTAGAGGGTATGGCTCCGAAATTCCTTTCAAATCTGAATATGTTCAACACCCCTCAAAATGCTACAATATTTACAATTCTGCCCTGCTGGCTTGTTTACCTGCTGGGATTTGCATCTGACTATCTTCAGATTTGGGGCGAGGATGGCCTTCCTCTTTATGCAAATTTAATCGGTATATCCGGATTTACCGGAACACTCTGCTGGGTAGGCATATGTCTGTCTCAGGTCATTTTCAGGAAAAAGCTCAAGGAAAGAGGATATGATCCCGATGTAGTTCTTACGCTTAAAGCTAAATGGTATCCGGGATTGGCATATTTTACAATCATCATTCAAATTGCTGCAATGATACTGCTTGTATTCGAGGATGGCGGTATGCCTGTATTCATTATTTCATTGATTATAATCTTTGTTCCAACCATAATTTATATGATTCAGAAAAAGAGAGGCAAGATAAGAAGTACTGTAACCCTTGGTCCCGATGAAGTTCTGTTTGATGAAAAGTATCCAAATCTTAAAAATTAGTACTGTATTTGATTTTCCCATCGCCGAATACCCACATGGCTTCTGTATTCGGCAGGCTTTCAATCAAGGCCTGACCTTGTTCAAATGGCATGTTGAATAACGAGGTTGAAAGTGCATCAGCCAAACCCGAATCAGGGCATAGTATTGAAACCGATGCGAAATATTCTGCAGGATACAGCGTATCAGGATCAATTATATGATGGCAGCTTCTGCCATCCACAATATAATATCTTTCATATATACCGCTCGTAACAAGCGAGGCATTACTGAGGTTTACGTGACTGAGATTATCTCCTTCTTGACCCATAGGATTTTGGATTCCTACTTTCCAGGGGGCTCCCGTATCCGCTTTAATCCCTATAGCGCGTACATTGCCGCCTACGCTTATCAACCCGGAAGTAAAACCGTTTTTTAGTGCAATTTTACTGACTTCTTCCACAGAATATCCCTTTGCAATAGCGCCTACATCAAGGCTCATAGCAGGATCAGTCAAAAACACCGTTGAGTTCTCTTCATCAATAATCATCTTGCTGATATCCGTATGTTTTGATGATTCCATCAGCAGCTCTACGGGCGGAAGTTTCGCCTTTTCAGAGTTTTCGATTCCTTCTTTGCGGTAATCATGCCAGATCTTCAGCACTGCCCCGAAAGCTGCATTGACCTTGCCTTCAGACAGATCATAAACTTCCTTAGAAAATAGAAGCATATCTATTATTCTTTGATCCACTATTACCGGTGCTTTTCCTGCTTGATCATTAATTGTTTTTAAATTATTGATTCCATTGTAATTGTTGTATATATCATACAACTGATGATACTCCTTTAGCGTATCATAAATCAATTGTGCCTGCATCGTAAATTCCTCTCTGCTTTCTGAATAGCCAACGATTTGTGTAACAGTATCAAAAAGCAGAAGAAATTCTGCCTCATACCGTTTCTTCTCCGGGCCGGAACAGGCAGCGGAATTAATTATCATAATCATGATTATTATGACTGTGCCTAATTTTTTTATCAAAATATATTTTCTCCAGAGTAAGGGATAAGTTTAGATATTTCTTCACATTGAATCATACCGCTGCTTATCCCCACCGAATAATTATTTGATTTTTTACAGGTTATTTAGCAGTGTTATATGCTTTTTCCAGAATAGTCATGAAATCCCCGACGTGGATTGTAACGGAAGATGTCATGTCTTCCTCCGTAGGAACTCCTTCTTCATTTACTGCAATTCCCTTAACCTCATCCAGGTTCTTTCCCACAATATATTTGGCAAAGAAATCAGCCTGTTCGTTCCATTCTTTATCGATTGACGAAGCCTTCCTCATTCTTTGTCTTGTAAGAGTCCATGATATCAGAAGTGATCTTGCCTTCTTTTGAGAAGTTCACATCGGTTTGAGATGCATCGATAATGCTGCCGGTAATAACGCCTTCTCCGTTAAAAGTAGAAGCAGTATAGTATGTGTAAGCCTGTGCTACTCCATCCTCTTCGCCGGCATCAGCCGAATTGGCGATGGTTGTTACAATTCCTAATCCAAGCTTATCATTGAAAGCGGCTCCTAAGTTTCGAGCATTTGCTGCGGCTTTTTCAATGGCATCGATAAAGCCGCCGATTTTGATCGTTACTGATGAAGCAAGGTCTTCATCTGTAGGATTTCCTTCTTCATTTACGGCTATACTCTTTACTTCGTCAAATGTCTTCCCGATAACATAGCTGGATAATGCGTCTGCCTGTTCGTTCCATTCTTTTCCTATGGTAGACGCTTCACCCATTCCGTATTCTTCACCAAGCTCCTGCTTTGCCGGGAATACGCTATCAAGCGGGGTAACAATCCTGCCTTGCTTCGAAAACTCGATCATTGTCTGCGCACTGTCTATGACACAGTTCACGATGGTTCCCGAATCATCGAGCATAAGAGCAACGGCTGTAGAATCAACTTGCGCCACTCCGTTTTCATCGCCTGCATCTGCTGACTTTGCAGTAGAGGTTATGACTGCAAGTCCTGTTTTCACGACATCCGCAGTCGGGGTTTCTTCTGCCGGGGTTTCCGTTGTTCCGCCGCCGCATGCTGAAAATGCAAGAATTACCATGCTCAAAACTAAAAATAGTACTAATTTCTTTTTCATAATTCTCCTCCAAAATTTTTTTATCATTAAGCCAGCCTATTAAATGCCGGCATAATAAACTTCAATAACGTTGATGTCACTATTCCTGCTATAATCCCGGATACGAGCAGTATCGGCAAGTATGCCCACATACTCATACCTGAATAAATTATTGTTATAACTATGAACTGTCCGGCATTATGACTCACCGCGCCAAAAACGCTTAAAATCATATAGGTTACCTTTTTTTTTAAAATAACTATTAATAGGATCATTGCCGTTATTGAAAGCATTCCTCCCGAAAGACTAAGCAAACCGGCAATTGCACCTCTTGTTATGAAGACAAATCCCGCCTTTAGAATACCTATTGTATATGCTTGTTTTTTCTCTAAGAAAAACAAAGCAAACATGACTGCTATGTTTGACAGCCCAAATTTTACACCCGGTACTGGGATGGGAATAGGCGGAAGCATATTTTCTACTGCGGCCAGCACCAAGGCACTTGCAAAGACCAATGCTGTCAGCACCATGTCCTGAGTTTTATTCCTGTTGGCAATAAATGATTTCGCTGCAAGTTTATTGTCCATGTAAACCCTTTCGCATTTCCCGACTAATTATCAAGTCCATATCATCCTCATTCCATTCTTCCTTTTGAACGATTTTCACCACTATACCATTCGGAAGACAAGCTGCAAATTGACCTGTTTTATTTAGCTTCCCTGTATGGATACAAATTTTATCGGAGCAGTCGGATTCTATAAATGCGATGGAACTGTCAGGATATATTTGTAATATGACATCTTCCTCCTGCGGAATAGAAAATGTTCTGCTTTCGCCAAGGCTTAGATCTGCCTTTTCGACTAAATCAGAATAATAATAAATTTCTGCAATGACCCGGTCCTCTGCCGAGACAAAACTATAGAGCCCCATAATTGCCATACTTAGCATCAGAATGCACGTTATTATAATCAGATCTGTTCTCCTAAAATACTCCATTTGCTCCAACCCTTATTATTGAATTAAACCGCTTAAAAATATCAACAATGACATAGTACCCATAATGACAATATAATTTTTAATTGATATCATAAACGTTTTATTTTTATCCTGTTCTTTAAAAAATATGCGGATATTCCTTTGCACCGGCACTATTGTGATCAGAAAAATCAGACAAAGAGGCGATATTATGCGAAAAATCACCATGATTATCGCTGCCGGATAGCAGATATAATAAATTCCCGCCAGCAGGCAAATCGATTTTTTGATGCCTAAATAATAGGGCAATGTATACCGTCCGACTAAAATATCACTCTCAAGATCACATATATTGTTAGCAAGCATTATATTTGC
>CAYLLJ010000002.1:101021-101290 GCA_964384725.1 uncultured Oscillospiraceae bacterium
GTATTACGGACAGCATTACCACGGAAAAAATCGGAAACAGCTGTAAAGTAATATCGATAGCCTCCAAATTCCAATCAAGGGTCAGGTAAGTACCCTCCGGCATATTAATATAGAGCAGAATGAAAGGTATAAAAAATCCATAAAAAATTCCGGAAAGTATTTCTCCCAACGGCTGTCTGGATATGGGCATCGGTCCATAGGTGTAAAAGATTCCGCTTAAAAAGCAGATTCCTCCAAACATCAGCACCACTATATCGGTTAGATATACC
>CAYLLJ010000003.1:0-2986 GCA_964384725.1 uncultured Oscillospiraceae bacterium
CGGTGGCAACATATCGCCGGACCTCTTTCAAAAGTGCTGCAATGCTAACCAGCTCTGTGAATTCAGCGGAAATTTAAGAGATGTAGTAACGGAACCAATTTTCGTTCAAAAAGTATATGATGCCGTTCTTTTTAATCTGCAGGGGCTGAAAACTGTGACAAATCAATGCTTTTCACCAACAATTCCCAAAGGGCACAGGTTGAAAAGAGTCATAGACATTCGCTGCAAGAGGTTCTTCAATCCGCAAAACGTGGAAGACCCGTCAAACCTCACATTGGATGTAGACACAACTATATCAGGTGCATCATTCATTCAAGATGCACAGTGTGATCCTATTAGAGTGGTTGGTCCAGACGGAACCTTCTCTGAAAAGGTACTGTATGCAGATACAGACGATTGCGATGATAAGTGTAAAGGCACTCCGATCTTTGGAACTCAGAACATAGCTATCACCGGAGATGTATTGGTTACTTTGGACTTACTACTATGCGACAGATGCGATCACGAAGTCGTTTTCACAGTCAGCGCTAATGTAAATATCGCAGAGTCATGTTCTCCGCTAATATTGACAAACTTCTTTGAATTATGCATGCCCTCTACGCAAAACAGCGCATTCCTGCCGCGTTTCAGTGAATTCTGCAATCCAGCATGCGAAACGAGACTGGCGACAAACAACATGGGGCGAGATATTACATTATGCCCTGATGGCACCATTAAGGCAAATCTGATTATCGCCTTGTGTGTAACATGTGAAAAGAAGATCGTCGTTCCAGTTCAGCTTTGTGTATTATCAACAGGATTCGTTCAACTGGCGCCCCAGGTATCTGCAATCTGCACTACATTCCCATCGCTTTTCCCAAATCAGATTAAAGAAAGTGATACTCGGGAATTCTGTGGAGAGTCAGAATGCGAAATCGAAGATATTTGTAATGATATCTGCGATGTATGTGAGGATGGACGTTCACACAGGTCAAGAAGGCGATAAAAAAATAGTGTCGCACGCGACACTATTTTTTTTTATAAGATTCAGCAGGATATTATAAATGAAATTCCTTTTTAAGATTTTTAATCATATGATATGCATTTTCTAAAAATGCATCAATGGGCTGCGCTTCAGCTACTAAGTCTCTCCAGAATTCATTTTTATATTTTTCCATTATCTCTTTAAGTGATTCACCGCTTTTTATTTTTTCCAGAACAAAATTCTTATGCTTCTCAGAAGCTGCTTCCGCATAGTCCCAATAAAATTCCACTTCATCTTCCGGTATCAACCCATAATGCTGCGATATTATATGTTTTGATTTGATCCCTCTGCATTTTTCTATCGATTTCATAGTATCATGATAACTCTTTAATATTCCTGTAGTTAACTGACCTTTCCCAATATAAACTCCGGTTGATTCGCTCGTAAAAAGAACTTGATACGGATTAAGTAAAAAAGTCAGAGAACATGCTGTATGACCGGGTGTTTCAAAAACGGTCAGAGTTTCTTCACCTATTGAAATCACATCATTTTCGGATACTGACCGGTCTATTCTCATACCATCCATTAAAATTGCGGGTTTTGACTCTAAATTATAATAATAGACCCATGCTGACTCAGACATGCCTTCGATGCGGCTTAATGCCGATTTTTTATCTAGCACTTTTTTTCCATGAATTGCACCGAAAGAGATCAAATCAGGCCAAGCCTTTCTTAAATATGTAAGCGCTCCTACATGATCATAATGAGTATGTGAAATGATCACATAGTCCAACATCCTGTCGCCAAGTTCTTTTTTTATATTTTCAACAAGCTTGTTTCCAAAACAAGCCATTCCGCAATCTATTAGGGCTGTCTTTTCGGAGCCTTTAATTAATATGGATTCTCCTCCTGCTCCGGCCGTCACTCTCACCAATTTATCGGTTATATCTGTAAATTGGAATCGCTTAGTTGAGTTAAATCTGTCATCATTTATCATTTTCGTTTCCTCGTATTTGTTCTGGTCCTTGACCGCTTCTTCTATAATAATTCGATTTTCCATTATTTCGCCTGCAGTAAAGATCACAATCCCTACCCATATGAACCCGAATGCAATTAATTGTATCATATCAAAGGACTCACGGTAAACAAATACCCCAATCAACAATGCTATCGTAGGCGATATATATTGCGTGATTCCAAGAGTTATTAAATTTATCCTATTGGCTGCCATAGCAAAAAGCATAAGAGGAGTGCCGGTTAAAATTCCGGCTAATGCCAATAGTCCCCACTGAACCGGCTCTGCATTTTCAAAAGCTCCTTTGCCGTTCAGTTCATAATATAATATAACAGGCACTGCGACAGGAAGGAGAAATAGTGTCTCGTATAACAAGGACAAGACCGCATCCACTCTGAGCTTTTTCTTTATAGCCGCATAGGTACCGAAAGTAAATGCAAGACTGAGAGCGATTACCGGTATTTTACCGTGGTATATGAGAATCACAGCAACAGCTAATGCTGCGAAAATGATAGCAATCAACTTGTAGGCATTCAATTTTTCTTTAAAAAGCAGAACTCCGAAAACACATACTATCAACGGTTCTATATAGTAACCGATGCTGGTCTGTATGATATGATCATTACTGACTGCCCATATATAAATTCCCCAATTAAGAGAAATCAAAGCCCCCGCCAAAAAAAATGTCAGGACCGTACCTTTATTTTTTAATGGCCTCAGTATAACTGCCCAGGGATAGAAGATTACAGCCATAATCAACGAAAATATGAATGCTAATACAATTCTATAAAACAGGATCAAAACTGGATCAATAGGATCAAGAGATTTCCAATATATCGGCAATCCTCCCCATAGTAAGGCACAAAGGATTGCAGAAGCAATCCCTTGTTTATATTCTCTCTGCGTGTTGACTTTCCTTGTGTCGTGAGAGCTTCGTATTCTGTTTATCCAGCTGATCTTTTCATTCTTTTCTATACTATCCTGATTCAATACTACACCATTGTTTC
>CAYLLJ010000003.1:2996-10001 GCA_964384725.1 uncultured Oscillospiraceae bacterium
TAAGAGCTGGTTATTGATTGCTTCTCCCGGTGGAACGATCGGTGTTACATCTTCATCAATAGAAATATCACAAGCTATTACCGCACCTTTCCCTGTATCCAAAGCTTCATCAAGGGCTTTTCTGAATTCCATACGGTTCTTTACCAAACGTCCGTAAAGTCCAAAAGCTGATGCCAGTTTATTATATTCTATGACATCCGGCAGATCTGTAGATGAATATCTCTTTTCAAAAAATAGTTTCTGCCATTGCCTTACCATTCCAAGGGTATGATTATTTACTATAATGCTGATAATCGGCAACTCATACGCAGCTACAGTGGCGAGTTCATTCATATTCATACGAAAGCTTCCGTCTCCGCTGATGTGAATTATTCTTTTACCCGGGTTACCTATCTGTGCTCCGATGGCAGCTCCCAAACCAAAGCCCATAGTTCCCAGCCCGCCTGAAGTTATAAAAGTTCTTGGTTTTCTGAAAGGCCATTTTTGAGCAGTCCACATTTGATGCTGTCCAACATCTGTAGCAATAATCACATCATCACCAAATACTTCGTTCAGTGTTTCATAAATGTTATCAGAATTCAGCTTATTTCCGCTTCCCTTTTTCTTCTTTTTCCATGAATCGATCCTTTTGTTCCATTCTTTTCTGTCTTTCTTCTCTATCTCGGGAATCAATGATTGCAAAGCACTTTTGACATCACATTTTAAGCAATAGTTGAATCGCATGTTTTTTCCGAACTCGGAAGAGTCAATGTCAATATGAATAATTTTTGCACCTTTTGCAAATCTGGAAGTGTCGCCGGTTACACGATCACTGAACCTTGCCCCAATGGCAATTATCAGATCCTGTGGTGTACTGCCATATTCGCTTCCTTCTGCCCATGCATTCCGACCATTCCCAAGGAAAGAGGATTTTTTCTATCAAAAGAACCCATGCTCATCAATGTTGTAATGACCGGTATATTTGCTTTCATCGCAAACTCCGTAAGATCCTGCGATGCTTCAGCTGTTATTACTCCGCCGCCTGCATAAATTACGGGTTTTTCAGAAGTATTAATTTCCTGAGCAATCAATGATATCATGTCCGGATTATTCGGTGGACAGCAGCATTCTGTATAATCAGGATTGTATGCCTCATATTCACCTAATTCTACCATCAAATTTTTTGGCACATCCACTAAAACCGGTCCGGGTCTGCCGCTTTTTGCTATTTGAAATGCTTTTCTGATGTTGGGAGCCAAATCCTCAACCGTTCTGCAAAAGAAGCTGTGCTTTGTTATAGGCAAGGTGATTCCTACAATATCTACTTCCTGAAATGAATCTTTACCGATAGAACTGATAGGGACCTGTCCTGTTATTACCACAAGAGGTACTGAATCAATATACGCTGTTGCAATACCTGTCACCGTATTCGTGGCACCAGGCCCGCTGGTCGCAAAACAGACACCTATTTTACCTGTAGAACGGGCATATCCGTCTGCGGCATGTGTTGCGCCCTGCTCATGACTTGTTAAAATATGTTTCACTCTGTCCTGATAGTCATATAAAGCATCATAGAGCGGCATGATCTGACCGCCGGGATATCCGAATATTGTATCAACGTTTTGCTCCAGCAGACATTCCATTATTATTTTAGATCCCTTTAACTGCATCTTCTCACCTATTGTTATTCCTCATCGTTCCAGGAATACATCTTCCTAAGTTCTTTTCCAACCTTCTCAAGTTGATGTTCTGTTTTGATTCTTCTTGTTGCCAGGAAATGCGGCCGCCCTACTTTATTCTCATTAATCCAGTTGCGTGCAAAGGTACCATCCTGTATTTCTGAAAGAACTTTTTTCATTTCTTTCCTTGTTTCATCTGTTATGATTCTCTTTCCAATTTCATAATCACCATATTCGGCGGTGTCGGAAATAGAATATCTCATTCGTGAAAAACCGCCTTGATATATCAAATCAACGATAAGTTTCATTTCATGTATACATTCAAAGTACGCATTCTGAGGATCATATCCTGCTTCTACAAGGGTTTCGAAGCCTGCTTCCATCAATGCTGTAACGCCGCCGCAAAGCACTGCCTGTTCGCCAAACAGGTCCGTCTCTGTCTCCTCGCGGAATGTAGTTTCCAGAACACCGGCTCTGGAGCCTCCTATTCCTACTGCATAAGCAAGTCCAATATCTTTTGCCCTACCGGAAGCATCTTGATGCACCGCGATTAAGCATGGGACGCCTTTACCGGCAAGATATTCACTTCGTACCGTGTGTCCCGGTCCTTTAGGTGCAATCATAATGACATCTACATCATTCGGAGGTACGATCTGCAGAAAGTTAATATTAAACCCGTGAGCAAAAGCCAATACTTTGCCTTCAGTCAGATAAGGCTTGATGCTTTTTTCATAAATATCAGCCTGTTTCTCATCAGGCACAAGTATCATAATTACATCTGCAGCCTTAGCTGCATCTGCAGCATTAGCAACCTTTAGTCCGTTGGCTTCCGCCTTAGCCCAGGATTTGCTTCCTTCATACAGTCCGACTATTACTTTAATACCGCTCTCCTGCAGATTTAAAGCATGAGCATGTCCCTGACTTCCATAACCGATAATAGCAACAGTCTTTCCATCTAAGAATGACAAGTTACAATCGCTTTGATAATAAATTTTCGCCATTTCAATTCAACTCCTTTGTATACTATAGATATTAAACAGCAATTTTGCTTAAAATGAAAACAAATGCTTGTTTGAAAACGAAATATTACTATATTGTACTACTTGAAATTCTGCCAGTCAATAGGCTTATTATCTAAAATGACGCGTTGTGTGACGGTATACGCTCACGCAGAATGATGACATATTGAAATAAAAAAAAAGAATTGCAGTCCGGTCGGGGAATGCAATCCTTTTTACGATTTTATAGGTTTTATCCGAAAAGTCCGCCTAAAAATCCCTTTCCGTCTCTCTGATTTCCCATAAACAGGAATAGCACGATCAGGATAAGTAACCAGCTGCCGCCGAAGCCATCGCCGCAATCATCTTTACAGCCGCTCCCGCCGAATATGTTTGTTCCGCCACAGAGCAGAAATACGATGATAAGAATCGGAATCCAATCTGCCAGATCCCAGTCATCATCATGGTCATGATCATGACAGAAATCATCTCGTTTGATATCTTTACTGCGGCATTCCTTGTCAAATTTATCATACCGATCCCTATCCAGGCATTGTTTAAATTCATCGCCCACGTTACACACCTCCAAATATATATCATTATACAATTCGTATATAATATGAGTTGATGTGTTATTTGGTGCAAATGCACATATCCGGCTTTATGTTTTCTTTTCAGCACTTATTTTTTTTATCAAAATATGTATGTCTTCAGGCAGCGGAGCCTCAAACTCCATGAACTGCTTTGTTACCGGATGCTTAAATGATAAATATCCCGCATGGAGTGCCTGTCTTTCTATAAGCCATACTGATGTTTCTCCGTAGAGTACGTCACCGACTACCGGGTGACCGATATGTGACAAATGAACTCGAATCTGGTGGGTCCTGCCGGTCTCCAGTATGAGCTCTACCATTGAATATCCTTTGTTATAACGTTCAATCACCCTGTAATGCGTTATCGATTGTGAACCATTTTTAATGACTGTACGCTTCACCTTACCCTCTTCTTCTTTACCAATAGGCAGATCTATCGTACCCTCATTTTCCTCAAGGGTTCCCTTCACAATAGCGGTATATTTCTTCATAACATTATTATCCGCCATCTGCCTGGCCAGATCATCCTGGCAGTATGAATTCTTAGCAATTGCTAAAAGACCTGAGGTATCCATGTCAAGCCGGTTGATGAATCTGATCTTATATTGCATGTTTTGATCAAGCATATATTTCATGATCCCGTTTGCCATGGTATGGCAAGGATGGCCCTTAGTCGGATGTACTACATAGCCCGGTTGTTTATTGATAATTAATAAATCGTCATCTTCGTAAATAACGGATACCGGAATATTTTCAGGTTCAAACGAGCTTACCTCTTCAGGCATGAAAACAGTTAATATATCGCCTGTATGATGTCCTTTTTCATTCATTTTCACCGGAATACCGTTAAGCATTACACCGTTGTTTACTTTGAGCTTTATTATTAATCTGGTAGAGAATCTAAAGTTACGTTTTAAGAGCTCCTTAATCGGGAGCTCTTTGTCATTTTCTTTTATCACATATTTAAACTTAGATTGATCTATATTCTTTTTCTGGCTCATATTAATTCCGTTTCTGTTTTTGATTTATATAAACTTACTTTTCACCTTGGTCCAAAAATCATAGTTTTCAAACCTGAGCAGCTTAATAATATAATTTGAAAATCCAATTATTATTTCCTCCGCTCCCTGAAGAAGATGTTCCATTCCGTCTGCTACGATCAATAATTCTTTATCTTTCGCATATTCCGGGTTTATTCGTATGGATAGATACGGCGGCAGAATCACACTTGAAGTAAATGAGCGATATGCTGTCGTATTCATCGGAGCAATGGGTGTTACCTGCAGAAGACTCAGCCGAGGGTCAACAATACTGCCGCCGAGCGAATAGTTATATGCTGTACTGCCTGCCGGGGTTGAAACCAGAATTCCGTCGCCGCTGAATCGTTCTATAAAGCTGCCTCCAATTGATATATTTAAATGGACAATACGCGACCTTATACCTTTTATCAGGATTTCATTCAATCCCATAAATTCTTTTTTGTCCTTTCCATTGATTACTTCGGCTTTTACTGTCTTTAAATGCTGTATCTCATACTTTTCCTGCTTATATTTAAAGATAAATTCATCCAAACCATCGGGGCTGACCTCCTGAAAAAAACCCAGGTGCCCTGTATTGATGCCAACAAAAGGAATAAGCGGAAATTCATACTTTTGAAGAGTCTCCAAAAACGAGCCGTCCCCTCCTATGCATACAATGAGCTCAGCGTTGGGATCAAATTCCGGTGGAACGACAAAGTCGCTTTTCTCAAGTTTTTGTTTCAGAAGCTTCTTTGTAGCTTTAGACAATTCAGTATCATTGGCAAAAACATTAATAGTTCTCATAAAAGCTGTCCCCCTATTTTTATGTTACAGGTTTTTAAATTTTACATCAATTTCTCCAATTCCACAACAAGCTTTTCAAATAAATCCATGGCCTGCATAATAGGTTCAGGCTTGCTCATGTCTATTCCTGCAATCTTGAGCAGTTCAATAGGATAATCACTTTCTCCAGTTTTTAAAAATTCTATATATGCATCTTTCGCTTTCTGCCCTTCCTGTAAAATTCTCGCTGATATCGCAGAGGCTGCGGAGTAGCCTGTAGCATACTTATAGACATAAAATGCTCTGTAAAAATGCGGTATCCTTGCCCACTCCATTGCAATCTGAGGATCATATACGACATTTTCTCCGTAATACTTGCGATTCAACTTTCCGTATTCTTCACAAAGCCAGTCTGCTGTCAGTACTTCTCCTTTTTCTACTGTTTCATGAGTCAGCTTTTCAAATTCCGCAAACATTGTCTGTCGAAACAAGGTTGTTCTGAATTCCTCTATATACATATTCAGCAGGTACTTCTTTTCCGTTGGATCTTTGCTAATATCAAGAAGGTGATGCATTAGCAGAGATTCGTTTACGGTTGACGCAACCTCTGCTGTAAATATGGAATGCCCTCCATATACAAACGGCTGGTTCTGCCTCGTATAACAGGAATGCATAGAGTGTCCCATCTCGTGAACGAGTGTAAAGACATCTTTCAATTTGTTGTTGTAGTTCATAAGTATATAAGGCATACTGTCGTAGCTTCCGAATGAATATGCTCCGCTGGTCTTCCCTTCATTTTCAAAAACATCAACCCAACCTGCTTCAATACCTCTATTCATTTTGCTGATATATTCTTCACCCAGGGGTGACAGCCCTTCGCGCATTATATTCAGTGCTTTTTCATATGAAATAATTTCCTTGGGCATCTCAACTAAGGGAACGTACATGTCGTACATATGGACTTCATCAACTTTCAGTAACTTACGTCTTATTTCCATATATCTATGCACTAAATTTAGTTTGCTGTTTACCGTTTTAATAAGATTATCATACACTGCGGCAGGAATATTATCGCCTGAAAGCGCAGCATCGCGAGCCGAACCGTATTTCCTTATCCTGGCAGTTATAACATCTGTTTTTGTATTATAGTTGTAGTTCGTCGCAAGAGTATTTTTCAGGTTGTCATACGCTTCATACATATGCTCAAAGGCTTCCTTCCTCACTCTTCTGTCGTGAGACTCCATAAAGCCTGTATATCTGCCATGTGTGATCTCCACTTCATCCCCATCCTCATCTATAATGGTTCCGAACTTAATGTCTGCGTTGTTGATCATGGTAAATACATCGTTGGTAGCACCTGTAATTTCACTGAGCTGTGCCATAATATTTTCTTCTTCTTTGGATAGGACATGGGCCTTTTCTCTCAGCAGATCATTGATAACATGCTCATACAGCTTAAGCCCTTCTTCTGCTTCTATGAAGCCACGCAATTTATCCTCAGGAATTTCCAGCAATTCAGGTATAAAGAAGGATAGGTAAGAAGATGTTTTTGAAATTAATGAGCCGGCTTTATCACTCATTGCCTGATATTTATTAATGCGGTTATCCTCATCTTTTTTCATTCTGGCATATACATAAACCTTTTCCAGCAGCAGCCAGATATTATCCTTTTTCTGCAAGGCTTTCAGCAGAATCTGCGGACTGCTTCCCAGCTCACCCGAAAAACTGACGAAGTCTTTTGCCTTACTTTCAACAGTTTGATAATCTCTTTTCCATTGTTCATCATCAGAATACATTTCGTTGATTTTCCATTTATATTTTGGATCGATTTGGTCTCTTTTTTTCATCCCTTTTCCCATGGCTATACTCCTTTTTACATTTTACTATTTACATTTTAACCTTTATTATTTAATATTATTATAACGCATAAGTAGAAAAATTTCGATGGTAGAAA
>CAYLLJ010000003.1:10034-11308 GCA_964384725.1 uncultured Oscillospiraceae bacterium
CTTTACCAAACGAACGTATTATATATTTTGGGGATACCGCACGAACACCATACGGTTCAAAAGCGACTTCGACAATCAGGCTTTTTTCGATGGAGATAGCAGATTTCCTAATAAATGAAAATGTGAAAATGATTGTAATAGCTTGTAATACTGTAAGCGCCACATGTCTTACAGAGCTGCAGCAGAAATATCCAAACATACCTTTCATAGGTATTATAGAACCGACTGCTGAGATAGTATCCAAAACATGCACCGATCAAGATCATATCGGTATCATAGGGACTAAGGTTACTATAAAAAGCAGAGCTTATGAAAAACTGATACATACTTTTAACCCGAAACTAAATCTGTATGCGACATCCTGCCCGACCTTTGTGCCTTTAATTGAGGAAGGTATTATTCAAAATGAAATTATGGATCTTTCGATTAAATACTATCTGGATAACTTCATAGCATATAATAAAATCAATACTCTTATCCTTGGCTGTACCCACTATCCGCTGATACGAAAAAATATCGAAAAAATTTATTCCGGATTAAGAATCATTAATCCATCTGCGGAAATAATACAAAACATTACGACCCGGCTTAAGGATAGCGATTTGCTCTCCGATAAGGCGATATTTGACAATACGTTCTATGCCAGTGATCTGTCAGAGAACTTCGTTAATATGATAAACAGAATCTTTGAAAACTCAGAATTTAAGGTCGCTTTTAAAAATTTTGACCTTGACTGCTGCAAATGAGGTGGTGAAATGGATTATAATCAACTGTTGGATTTGCTTGAAATTGATTCATCCGATGAATTTGAATGTTTTGAGCACTTCGTTTCTTTGGTCGAGTGTGACGAAGAGATTTCTTACGAATTGTTCTATAGATTCCTTGCGGCTGCAGATTCGGAAATCTTAGTCGATTTAACTGATAATTACATTGAAGATATTCTAAAAGGAGTCCCTGATGACGGTGTCGAAATTTATACACTATTGGAAACTATAAGACAGGCTCTTATAGGACTATTAAAAAACTCGTACAGTGATGATCACGTCTCATACACAGATGAATTATATAAATTCAGGAACTGGTATATTTTTGATAGCATTGTCCATATTAAACCGTTAAACGGCGGCCGAAATAAGGATGTAACTATAAGCGAAGCCCTATCACTCTGCCGTATGGAAAAGTTCAGTGAAGACAAATACAGATATGATTTCAGCGATTGCCTTGATTATGAAATCGATGAGTATTCGATTTCTATCGATGCAAAGCTTGATGAA
>CAYLLJ010000003.1:11318-17273 GCA_964384725.1 uncultured Oscillospiraceae bacterium
ATAGACGGGGAAATATATGAAGAAGATGATAACGGAAATAATTACTAATTTAAATATTTTTTAACATATTCCACATCAGAGGGAGTGTCAATATATTGGGTGCCCCGTTTCTGCCTTGTTTCTCTTCCCTTTCCCGTTATCAGCACTATCGTATTGGCATCAGCTTTTGATATCGCCTCTCTTATGGCTTCTTCACGATCAGGAATAATCTCATAACTGCATTCCTGCTTTTCTATATGGCGGGCGATTTCCTCACATATCTTCAATACCGGTTCTTCACCTGCATCCTCTTCAGTAATATAAACTTGATCGGAATATTTTCCGGCAATCTCCCCTAGCTCTTTTCTTCTGCCAAGAGCCTTTTTCCCCGGGCATCCAAACACGATAGTTATCTTCTTGTTTGGGTATTCCCTCAGTGTCGACTGAAACAGAGTTTCAAAACTCATCTTATTATGCGCATAATCTACTATTACCTGAATCTTTCTGTTTTTACCCGTATAAACTTCCATCCTTCCGCTTACTCTTGCTTTTTTTAATCCGGCAATTATATAGGTGATGGGAATATTCAGGCACTGAGATATAGCTATGGCGGCCAATGCATTCTGTACGTTGAACAACCCTGCCATAGTTAATTTAAACTCTTTGACGAAATCCTTTGTTCTTACTTTAAATCTAATATTCTTTCCCGTTTTTATTATATCGTAGCCATATACATCCGCTTTTTCATCAAGGCCAAACGTCACAACATGAGGGCAGGCTTTTGATGCTTTTAACACGCGGTCTATGTGATCACTGTTTATATTTACGCAGGCATGCTCACATTGGCTGAAAATCCTCAGCTTAGACTCGATGTAATCCTCAAAGCTGCTATGCTCCAGATCACTTATATGATCCTCACCGATGTTCAAAAAGCAGCCAACGTCAAATGTCACTCCCAATGTTCTGTCATATTTCAGCGCTTGACTGGAGACTTCCATACTTAGATATTCTATACCGCTTTTTACTGCATTATGGAAATGTTTATGAAGTTCCATTGCTTCCGGCGTCGTTATATGGGATTCTTCATTGATCACACCATCATAGGTGTCAATTCCCGATATAATAGCACTTAATGGTTTCTTCTTTTCTCTTAAATAACCGTCAAGAATAAATTTCATGAAATAAGCTGTAGTGGATTTACCCTTGGTTCCAGTAATACCGATGATTTTCAGGTCCTTCCATATCTTGTTATAATAGTAATCCACTATCAGGGCTATAGCTTTGCGTACATCATTCACGATGATATAAGAGACTGTTATGCCGGGCTCAAGGTCATATTTTGTTTCACTGATATAGCAGATAGACCCCTTTTTTATTGAATCCTTCAAATAATTGACTGAAAAACGGCTGCCCTTGCAGATAAAAAGCGTATCCTCTTCTATATCCATAGAGTTGTAGGATATATAATGAACTGATTTATCCATATACTCAGGTGAGATCTCATATTCGTTCACCAAATGATTTAGTTTTAGTTGATATAAATAATCATTCAAACTGTGAAGTGTATTATCCATCATTTCCTCTCCTGTTTACTTCTTTTGATTTTCCCGCCACACGCACGAATTGACTGTTCTGCCAGTATTACCATGGCATCTATGTAATAATTCGGCAATTTATACATTTCACGAAGACAGGAGAGCTCTGTGCATGCAAGTATTGCCGCATTGCAGTTTTTTGCATGAAGTTCTTCCTGTACCGTTATAAAATCTGTAAAATCAATCTCCCCGCCTTTTTTGACTCCTTCATAGATCAGTTTCATAACAAGCTTTTGGGACTCACAGTCAGGTACTATTGGAGTAATTCCGGCTCTCTCAAGTGCCTTCTGATACAAACCTGTATTAATTGTCCCGTCCGTTCCCAGGATACCAATCCTAAGATCCTTTTCGGGCAATGTTTCAGCAATATATTTAACCGTTTCCTCAACCATGTTGATAATCCGGATACTAACGTTCTCCTGAAGCCTGTCCATCAAAACATGTGAGGTATTACATGGAATGACTATCACCTCTGCGCCTCCATGTTCCAACGTTCTGGCATCCTTAATAAGCAGCTTTAGCAAGTTTTCGCTGCGTCCCTCTAAGATTTCCTTTGTACGATCAGGCATGGTGGCGTGACTGAGTATCATCATGTTAATGTGTTCCTGATCACAGTTCGCATCTGTCTTTTCAATAATAATTCTATAAAAAAGCTGAGTAGCTAATGGACCCATCCCTCCAAGTACGCCAAGAACCTTTTCATCATTAATCCACATAAACATTTACCCCTTTATTTTTATCTTCCGAGATACTTATTATACTTATAATAATGCCCCAGTTGGGATTTCAATAATCTGAGCTTTCTTAGAAAGCCCTTATCTTTTTTATAAAACAACGGATTTACATATTTGCCTGATCGAAATAAATCTTTCATTTCTCTTCTGTATTCTTCCGGCCCAATATACCTGAAAGCAACTCCTTTCGGTACAACAAGCCATAGAGATTTTTCGTTGATGATTTTTAAGTCAAGCGGTTTCTTCTCTATATAGTCTTTTACCAAGTATCTTGCAATATTCTGTCCTGCACCGGTAACATAATAGTTGCTTCTGCCTTGTCTTGTATTTATTTCAAAGACCTTATATTTTCCGTCTCTTTGATCAAACTTTATATCAAAATTTGAAAAGCCGACATAATTCATTTCTTCAAGCAGTTCCTTGAATCTTTCCGTTACTTCTTCATTATGCTCTGTAATAATAACCGCATGATTACCGATCCCGTGGGGTGTATGCTCTTCAAGCAGCACATGTCCCAATGCCATAAGCTTAACCTTCCCATTACGATCCGAATAATTTGTCAAAACGCGCATATAAGTATCATCACCGGGAATAAAGTCCTGAATTATGATTGAATCGTCATAGCCCGCACCATAAATGTCATCAAGAACCCGCAAAAGCTCCTCTCTGTCTTTAACCTTATAAACTTTTTTCTGCGATGTAAAGGAATGCCTCCAGTATTCAATTCCATTGGATGGCTTAATAATGAACGGCGCCTCAAAGGGCAGTTTAAAATCCTTTCCAAGCTCTTTTCTGTGTACAAAAGTATCCGGATAATCTATTCCGGCATCTTCACACATTTTATAAAATTTCTCCTTATGAATCAGGTTGTCCATCATTTGAATATCTATATAAGGAGCGATCACATTTTCAGGGAAGTTGTCCTTGTTCTGGCTGAGAAGCTGCACATAGCTGTCGCCGCAGCCAATTGCTAAAATAGTTTTTTCTTTATTTTTTTCAGCAAATTCCTTAACAGCCGCAAGAAATGTGTCTTGCTGGTCAATTTTCGGATTCGCTGAATAGTTCATTATTTTACTGTCTGCACAAGGACCGGTAAGATACTTTCCAAATACACTGACTACTATATCGTATTGCTCATGAAAAGCCCTTGCAACGCTGTATACATTAATATCCCCTGCGAATAGAAGGGGTATAAAATCCTGATTCATTCTGGCCTCCTTAGTAATGTTTTTTTTTATTATAACACAGCAATAAAGGGACACGAAAGCTAAATTTAGTAATCACACTGAAGCCTTTATCCGCATATCATAAATGTAAGTGTTAACGATGAAGGAAGGGATGATGTCATGGCGGGAATTGAAAGACATATGTATCCGGGGAACAATACACCGGAAGGATTTTTCTCTTATTATCAATATATACTCAGTCAGGAAGAGGCTGATAGAATATTTTGCATTAAAGGCGGGCCGGGAGTCGGCAAATCAACATTCATGCGAAAGATTGCAGAGTCTATGCTTCAGAAAGGTCATGATGTGGATTTCATGCATTGTTCCTCTGACAGCAATTCTTTGGACGGCATCGTACTGCGGGATATGAAAATAGCCATAATAGACGGAACAGCTCCACATGTTGTCGATCCTATCAATCCGGGCGCAGTTGATTCCATCATTCACTTAGGAGATTATTGGGACGAAGAGGGAATCCGCAAAAATAGAGATGCTTTAATAAGCAGCAGCGAAAAGATCCGGAGTATTTTCGGAAGGGCGTATAATTATCTGGCAGCTGCCGGAAAAATGTATGATAATCTTTCCAGTATCTATGAGACTGCAATCAGATATGAAGAATTGTATAAAATAACAGCAAAAGTTATAGGTGACGAGCTTATACATAAAGAAATCAGTTCAAGGCAGGGAGATATAAAAAAGTATTTTGCCAGCGCAATTACACCAAGCGGAATTGAAAATCATATAGATAGTTTGGTGAGAGGATATCGAAAAATATACGTGATCAAGACTCCGGTAGGTGTCAGCAGCGAGAGAATGCTTAATTTAATAATGGAAGGAGCCGCATACCGCGGCTTAAATGTAGAAGGCTACTATTGTCCGATGAAGCCATCTACAAAGCTTGAACATTTGCTTATTCCGGATCTTAGTTTAGCCTTTATTACATCAAACAAATACCATTCCCCCGATCTGTCAATGAATCATGTTGAAGTTGAATGCATTGATTTAGAGAACATCATACATTACGATTTAATAGAATATCAAGAATTTGTTCTAAAAGACAGCAGTCAAAAAATGAGCGAACTCCTTGAAAAGGCAATTTTCTGCCTGAGTCAGGCAAAAAAAGAACATGATGAACTGGAAAAATACTATATTCCCAATATGGACTTTATGAAAATAGATGCTCTGCGTCGAGATTTAACCGAGAAGTTCAGCCAGCGTTAATAGTTCATTTTATTTTAATATTCGTTATCTGTTAGCGGCTTTACAGGCCTCAGGCTTCCGTTTGCAATATCATAAAATGCGATTAATGATACTTCCACATAAGGAATCAGCCATAAGAATCCAATCCCAAATGAAAGCACACACAGAATTGCCCAACCGATAAAACTCATATTCAAGCAGAAGAGTTTCCACTTGTTTCCTCGCATCATAATTTTGCTGCGGTTCATTGCCTCCATAATCCCAATATCAGGATTGTCAGCCAAAATATAAAAGCTCATGCTATAACGGAAAGCCGCTATAATTCCCGGTATTATAAGAAGCAATGCCCATAGAAATATAAATAGCGAGATTACTATATATAATCCGAAAGCCTTTGCAAACCGTTCAAAGCCATAGAGAACTTCTGCCGGGGATGTTTCTCTCTTTCTGAATAGAGATATACAGAACATTGCGTATCCAAGTATCATGGGCCCTGAAATCAAGAGGCTGTAAATTGTTGCTATCCCTGATTGAGCTGACTCTCCTTCTTCGGTAAAGAGAGCTTCAAGTAAAAGAACGGGTAACGTAGTAATGGCAAAGTAAATTAAAGTACCCATGAATGCCAGCTTCCATATCCCTGTCAGGGCATTCCTTCCTAACGCTCTAAGATTCCTGCAGCTTTCATATACAATAATATTTTGATCCATTATCCTGCTCGCTTTCTTCATAAATACTTTGATACAAATCTATTATAATATGATCAGTCAAAATCTACAATTAAAACCTGAAATAATTAATTAGGGTGAATTGCTTGATGCATTGATAATCCCGCCTGTCAATGCCCACCTATCAACTTGTTTGATTTTTTTTCCATATTAGTGTATAATGTTAAAGATATTAATTTTTTTAAACACATAACACTTAAAATGTTATTTTATATACATAAACGATGAAATTATGAAAATCATTAAATCAGAAAATGCATAACAGGGGTATACGTATGAAGTATCAATTATCGATAAATATGAAAAGCGGTAAATATCAAGTAATCATGGAAAGCGGTTTATTCCATAAAATCGGAAAGACTCTTGGTGAGTATTTCCCGGGCAAAAAATCGCCTTGATAACGAATAATAATTTAATGGATGTCTACGGAGAGGCTTTACAGAAACAGCTGAATGCATCCGATTGTGAATGGGAAATCATAGTTCTGCCGGCAGGA
>CAYLLJ010000003.1:17317-28209 GCA_964384725.1 uncultured Oscillospiraceae bacterium
TAAATCACTTGATAGCCTGACCTATATATATAAAAAGCTGATTGAGTTCCAGATGACTCGTGAAGATGTGATCGTATCTTTTGGCGGAGGTGTTATCGGGGACATTTCAGGATTTGCTGCCTCAACATTTTTACGAGGTGTTGATTTTGTGCAAATCCCTACTACATTAATAGGTCAGGTCGATAGCAGCATCGGTGGAAAAACTGCAGTCAATATGCCGGAAGGCAAAAATTTGATAGGGACTTTTTATCCTCCCTCTTATGTGTTTAGCGACCCTGATTTTATTATGACTCTTTCCGACTTTCATATGGCTGACGGAATGGCAGAAATCATAAAGTATGCCTGTGTTGCTGATACAGATCTCTTTTCAGACTTGATTCGAATGAGCAATCTACGCAGAGCCGATCTTATTGAATCAATCATCTACAGATGTTGCCTTATTAAAAAAGATCTTATCGAACAAGATGAAAAAGACCAAGGTATACGTATGCTTTCCAACTTCGGTCACACAATAGGACATGCAATAGAAAATCTTTCCGACTATGGCACTTATGGCCATGGTCAGGCTGTTGCAATAGGTATGCAGACAATAACAGAACGCAGTGAGGCTTTGGGATTAACGGGGATTAACACATCAGCCATGCTTAAAGAAATGCTTCAGTTATACGATCTTCCTTTCGAATTCCCTGCGAATATAAACAAGAAACTGTTAGCGGAAACAGCAATGAAAGATAAGAAACGCAGAGGCAATAAAATGAATCTTGTACTTCTAAAAAAGATCGGAACAGGATATATTTATCCTATTGACAAATCTGAATTCAAGAAGTTTATCGGATGAAGCATGGCTTCCTCAGTACTTTATGATATGCGTTTATGGAGGGCACACTAATGATAAAATTCGGTCTTGTAGGTGAAAAATTGACTCATAGCAGGTCTCCTCAAATACATCGAGATATTATGTCTGAATATGGAATCAACGGCACTTACGATTTACTGGAATTTTCTAAGGAAACCTTTTCTCGAGACTTCAACTATCTTAAAAATGCTGGCTATAAGGGAGTTAACATCACAATTCCATATAAAGAAACTGTGATTCCACTTCTTGATGAGATTTCAGAAGAAGCTAAATACATAGGCGCAGTAAATACGGTATTATTCGAAAATGGCATGACAAAAGGGTTTAACACTGACTATTATGGTTTTATTTCACTGATTGAATATAATAATATTACTGTAAAAGGGAGATCCGCTGTTATACTTGGAGCCGGCGGAGCTGCGAAAGCAGTGTCAAAAGCGCTTCTGGATCTCGGAATCTACGATTTGACTATTGTAAGCAGAGGAAAGCATAATTTCCACGGAAACTACACCATCTCTTATGAATATTTTAGAGAGGCCGGCATTAAAAGTGATCTTATAATTAACTGCACTCCTGTAGGAATGTATCCTAATTTAGATGAATCGCCTCTTCCAAAAGAAAACATCAAAGCCGATATTGTTATCGATATGATTTATAATCCTCAGGAAACCTTATTTTTAAAATATGCGCAGGAATTGGGGATCAAGGGGATCAACGGAAGCCTTATGCTGAAAGAACAGGCTATCAAGGCTCATCAGATCTGGATCAAATCATATAAATAAGCCCCTTATGAAAGAAGTGTTTATAAAAAGAAAATGCACCAAATGGTGCATTTTCTTTTTATTGATCATAATTTATTTTAGTATAGATTTGCAAAGATCTCTCTGATTTCTGCATCTGAAAGTGGTACATAGTTGTTAGCAAGCAGTCTCTGCTGATTCTCGACTGTGGATTTTGTGAATTCGTCGATCTGAGCTTCAACCATGCCATATTCTCTTAACGGCTTCTTTTCGATCAGCTTGCCAAGGAATTTTTCAAGTTCACCATAAACGTCTCCGTTGGCATCAACACCAAGTACGTCGGCAAATATTTTAGTTGCTTCAACGATTTTTCCGTTAGGATTTTTCTTAGTATACATCTTGAATACTTCAGTAAAGAATTGATAGTTAGCTTCACCGTGCGGTACATGGAATGCTCCGCCAATAGAGTAGGAAAGTGCATGCACAGCACCGCATCCTGCATTTCCAAACGCGATTCCGGCATAATTGGATGCAAGCACAAAATTCTTAAGATTATTCAATCTTTCGTCAGCACCCTTAGCTACGATTTCCTTATAGCCATCCATAATCATTTGAATCGCTTTTAAGGAATATATTTCGGTAAAAGGTGATGCTTTTGGTGACAAATATGATTCTATAGCATGAATCAGTGCATCGACAGAGCTGGTTACAAAGAACTTGTAAGGAAGTCCTACAACAGTCTCTGGAACGAGTACAGCAATGTCAGCATAGGTTTCTTCTACAGCAAGACCCTTCTTAACATGTAATGATTTCAATTCTGCAATTGCAACGTTTGTTACTTCACTTCCTGTTCCGCAGGTAGTAGGAACAACAACCAGTTCCTTAACCTTCTTAGGTGCTACTTTTCCGGTAAATAGATCAACGGATTTTTCAGGTATATCCAAAGCCAGAACTTTGCAGATGTCTACTATTGTGCCGCCGCCGAACGCGATGATTCTCTTGAAGTTATACTTCTTCATTTCCTGAGCCATTGCATCGATCATTTCATCTGATGGTTCGCCTGCGCCGTACTTTTCCTGATAGATTACATTGGTATCAATTCCGAGCGGCTTAATATAAGGAGTATACAGCCATTCGTTTGTCACTACCAGATCATCCTTGCCTACTTTGAACTCATCATTGAATTCCTTAAAAGTATCAAAGTAAAATATTTTTGGAACTACTCTTAATGCTTGCATTATTATAATCCTCCCATCTTCGGGCATAAATGCCCATCCATCATCGGGCATAGTTGCCCATCATTTATATTTTTTGTCTAATTAAAATTTAGCATTGAATCTCTTTTCAAATTCTTCTTTCAACTCGTCCCTGAAATTAGGATGAGCTACATTGATAAGATTTCTTGCTCTATCCTTTAATGTATTTCCCTTCAATGGTGCGATTCCGTATTCGGTAATGATATAATCAGAATCATTTCTTGAAGTGGTAACCGCCGCACCTAACTCAATATAAGGGGTAATCTTTGAAATAAGAGTTCCGTCTTTCTTCTTGGTTACTGAAGGCATGGCAATGATTGCTTTACCTTTACCATCGAGTGACATGGAAGCGCCTCTTATAAAGTCAACCTGTCCTCCAACACCGCTGAACTGTTTGATTCCGATGCTGTCAGAGACTATCTGCCCCATAAAATCTACAGAAATACAAGAATTGATACTAACAAGTTTTGTGTTCTGCGCAACAATAACTGGGTGGTTTACGTAATCGACAGTACGCATCTCAACGGCAGGATTGTGGTCTGCAAAATCGTATAATCTCTTTGTACCCATCAGGAAAGAAATTATCATCTTGCCTCTGTTAAGTCCTTTTTGAGAGTTATTAATAATGCCGGCATCGTAAAGATCAACTACTCCATCAGATATCATTTCAGAATGGATGCCCAGATCCTTTTTGTCGTCCAATGCATGTAGTACTGCATCAGGGATAGCGCCGATTCCTAATTGCAATGTTGCTCCGTCCTCGATAAGTTCTGCGCAGTATTTTCCTATCGCAAGCTCGGTTTCTCCTATATTCGGTAATCCAAGTTCAGGCAGCGGACGGGATGATTCAACGAATTTATCGATCTTACTAACATGTACAAATGTTTCGCCGTATACAACCGGAACCTGATCATCTACTTCTGCAATAACTATATCTGCAGATTCAATAGCCTGCATCGTATAGTCGCTGGATACTCCTACACAGCAGAATCCGTGTTCATCCGGCGGTGAAACAGTAACCATAAAGACATTAATCTTAAATAATCCTTTTCTGATGTAACCCGGTATCTCATGGAAGAATACCGGCGTAAAATCACCGTGACCTTGAGCCATACATCCTCTTGTTGATGCGCCTGCAAACCAGCTGTTCACTCTAAAATTATCTTTGTATTCAACTTTGCTGTATTCGCCCTTGCCAAGAGAAACCATGTGGTTAACCTCAACATCTTTGTAAGCCTTTGCATTGGCAACCATTGCGTCTACGAGTACTGTCGGTTCAGCAACAGCATGAGCAAATGCTACTTTGTCACCTGATTTAATGCACTTTACAGCTTCTTCTGCTGTACATAGTCTTTCTTTGTATATTTGTTTCCAGTCCAAATCACTTTCCTCCTATCATTTCGTCATTTTATGAATATTATCAATGGTTTTGTCTACATGGGTTTCTCCATCCCACACAAACAAAGTACCATTTTTAACATGATATTGGCAATAAGAGGCACAACAATTTGAGCAACCTCCTATAACGAGTAAGTAATCATACTCAATGCCTTCTTCAGCTGCTTTAAATTCTATATCGTCATTTGTTTGCTCTTTTATGGCTTGAAAAGCTTTTCCCCTGTCAAATCTGGGATTACAGCCACCGCAATATTTTACGCCTATTAGCATCGGTCGCTCTCCTAACATTTATCAGCCTGCCATTGCAGATTCTTAACCTTATTTAAGAACCGCCGAAATGACTTCGACGGTTCTATGATTATTCTGTTAATACGTGTTTTATTCTTTGATTCCCGCAAGAACTTTTGCGAGCTCTTTCTTCTGTGCAATATTTCCCTGACGTGCTATCATGATTCTTTGAGCCTGAGGAGATCCTGCACCGTGCATTGACTCTGTTCTGTAACCAACAGCAGCAGAACCTAAGCAGATGTTTTCGAGGAACCTTAGTACTCTCATTCTGTTTTCGGTTGTAACTCCGGGAGCAGCTGCAAAGAACTTGTTGCACCATTCACCGACAGTTTTTCCGGTCTGTCCAACCTTCAAGCCGGATTTGAAATCTTGTTCGGAAGGCATAGTAACCATCAAACCGCCTGCGATATCTTCCGCAAGTCTTACGATTTCATAAGGGAATCTTGTTACGTTTTGTTTACATACGTTGGCAAGAAGCAGATCAATCTGATAGTTTCCTGCTTCTGTAGGATAACCTTCAGATGAGCATGCAATACCGCAGCAATATAATGTCTCATTAAGATGTGTCATTTCTATGAGCTTATCTTTAATATGAGAAGCTTTTTGTGCTCCGTTATAATCGGCAGCAAGTGCTGCAGCTCCGATGATTACGTCGCCAACTCCAACTTTGCATCCGCCGTAGGATTGTCTGTGATATCCAGCAAATCTTTCTACGAGCATACCGGAGAAGTCATATTCTTCACACATAAATACTCTGTCGTTTGGAATAAATACGTCATCAAATACTACTAATGCTTCCTGTCCGCCGAACTGCTTATTTCCGAGATCGACATCGGCATCTTTTTCCAATTTTCTGGTGTCGCATGACTGTCTTCCGTAAATCATGAAGAGACCAGGTGCATCAGACTCGATTGCAAATGCTACAGCGTATGATTTATCTGCTTCTGTCATTGTCTGAGTAGGCATTATCAGATGTTCATGAGAGTTTATGGAACCGGTCTGGTGGCATTTTGCCCCTCTTACTACGATACCGTCAGCTCTCTTCTCAACTATGCGAAGGAACAAATCGGGGTCACGCTGCTGGCTTGGGCCTAATCCTCTGTCACCCTTCGGGTCAGTCATAGCACCGTCTACAACCAGATCGTTATCCTGAATATATGTAACATATTTCTTGAAACGTTCATGGTAGTCTGTGCCGTGTTTTTTATCAAGTTCAAATGTTGTTGAATACATAGCATTGAAAGCATCCATGCCAACGCATCTCTGGAAACAAGACGCTGTCTTCTGTCCAAGCAGTCTCTGCATCTTTACTTTCTTTACAAGGTCTTCAGCACTCTGATGAAGATGTGAAAATCTATTAACTGTATTTCCTGTCAAGTTAGACTTTGCAGTCAGCAAATCCACATACTGAGGATCATGTGCTAATTCATATGTCATTGCTAAGCAATTGATAGAAGGTCTGATCATTGGGTGATCTACCCAGTTTTTGACTTCTTCTCCGAATAAATAAACTTTTGTGTTCAGTTTTCTTAAGCTCTCAATATATTGAGCTCCTGTCATTAATGTCATAATAAAACCACTCCTTATCTTTACATCATTTTACACCGACAGCATCGGCACAGAGTAATTTATTGTTCTGCACTAAACTGTCTTAAAGAATAGATACCCTCCGTTGTTTTCTGTAAGCAGTATTTATTCCGTTTTACCGGTAATAGATTCTGCCAGTTTTGCAATTATCTTCTTAATTAAGGTTTTAATTTTTCCTTATTAAGAATTTTTCTTGCCATCTCAAGCATATCATCACTTACAGACCTATCAAGGACCACATCTTTAACTTCCGGTAATTCTTCCATTATGATCCCTTTAACCACGTCTTCCATGGTATACTGGGCCGATGGACAGCTGCTGCATTCTCCCGTTAGCTTAATATATGCAATATCATTTTCAAATGCAGTCAGCACAGCTCCTCCGAAATGAGATGCCAGTAGCGGGTCCACTTTTTCCTTTAAAACCTTGGTTATACTGCTTTCCATTTACTCCCCCCAATCTTTTGTCTGTGCCTTTAGTTTAAGTATAACCATTGGTACTGCGATTTGCAAGTGCTATTTGATTGAAATTGATTATCAGAATTTTCAAACATAATAGAGTGGAAATTCGAAGTATTTTAATGTAAATAATAATAAAATTATGATACAATAATTGAATAAAATTTCAGGAGGATACATTATGACAGCATATCGATTTAATACCAATTGTGTTCAAGGCACTTACAGTCCAAAATCAGGTGAGCCGAGAGTATTGCCCATCGTTCAAAGCACAACCTTTTCATACGATGACTCTGATCACGTTGCAGATCTCTTCGATTTGAAAGCAAGTGGCTCCTTTTATACAAGACTTGGCAATCCGACAAGCGAAGCATTCGAAGGAAAAATGAATCTGCTGGAGGGCGGAACCGGTGCGCTTGCACTTTCCTCTGGACAGAGTGCCAGCATGTTTTCAATTTTAAACATTTGTCAAGCCGGAGATCATGTTATAGCCTCTTCAAGTATATATGGCGGTACTTTTAATTTATTCGACGTATCGCTGCGTAAGCTGGGGATTGACTTCACATTTATAGATCCCGATACTGACATAGACACGATTCTTGCATGTGCAAAGCCTTGTACAAAAGCCATCTTTGGCGAAACTATTGCAAATCCGGTAATGAATATTCTTGATTTCGAGAAATTTTTGTCAGCCGCAAAGCAGCTTGATGTGCCCTTTATTGTTGATAATACCCTTGCCACCCCGTATCTTTGCCGTCCTTTTGAACATGGTGCGAATATAATAATACATTCTGCGTCAAAATATACTGACGGACATGCCACAAGTCTGGGAGGCATACTGATCGACGGCGGCAACTTCAATTGGAATAACGGAAAATTCCCCGGTCTAATTGACCCTGATCCGAGCTATCATGGCATTTCTTATGTAAAAGCATTTGGCCCTTCCGCTTACATCGTTAAAGCACGTGTCCAGCTTCTCAGAGACTATGGATGCACACCCAGCCCGTTTAACGCTTTCATGTTCCATATGGGTTTGGAAACATTACATTTAAGAATGGAACGTCATAGCGAAAACGCTTTAAAATTAGCTAAATTTCTCTCGGCGCACCCCTGTGTGGATTGGGTTAAGTATCCCGGATTGGAAAGTGATCCTTATAATGAAATGGCTCGAAAATATATGCCTAAAGGGGCAGGCGGCGTTCTTTGCTTCGGCATTAAGGGAGGTGCAAAGGCAGGAAAAGAGTTAATTAAGTATCTTGATTTTGTACACCTCGTAGTCCATCTCGGAGATCTTCGGACAAGCATACTTCACCCAGCCAGTACGACACACAGGCAGCTTTCCGAACAGCAGCAGATTGAATCAGGGATTCTTCCGGAAATGATTCGAGTTTCTGTAGGAATTGAAGATATTGAGGATATTATTGAAGATTTTGATAGGGCACTGCGTGCTGGTGCCAAGAGGTGAATCCGTTGAATCGGTGTATTATAATTACTTCCTATCAATCTGCACGACTAATAGAGAATTTCGAATTTCATAAGGATGACTTTATAATCTGCGCTGACGGAGGCTATTTACATGCATGCGCTGAAAGTATCCGCACTGATGTTCTTATTGGTGATTTCGATTCATTGAACTGCGAATCAATCGCTTCAGATATTACAGACTGCGCTCTCGGCGATATCAGCTTAAACGAGCTCCGTTTAAAGAGCGGCGGCTATATTTTCCGTCAGCCTCAAGAAAAAGATGATACCGATACGATGATCTGTCTGAAATATGGTATAGATCAAGGGTTCGAAGAATTTTATGTTCTTGGCGGGCTGGGAGGCAGACTGGATCACACCATTGCAAATATACAAGCCATGTCCTATGCGGTTGACCGAGGCAAATCTATCTGGACCTTTGACGGAAGCAATCGTACCACATTGAGGAACCCCGGAAGCATTACCCTTAGCAAAATAGACGGATATAAAGTTTCTCTTTTATCTTACAGTGAAGCATGTGAAGGAATTTTCACAAAAGGGGTCAAATACCCGTTGAGAAATGGCCGTCTTAATTATAGTTTACCTATGGGCGTCAGCAATGAATTTACCGAACAAAACGCTGTTATCAGTCATAAATCCGGGAAATTACTTATTATTTTATCTCGCGACTGAGATTTTTTTTTGAACAAATTCTTATTTGTTTTTATATACGCCTCTTTTAAAATAACAAATAAATGGTATAATATCACGTAAAAGGTCCACAAGACTTTTTTAAAAGAAGAAGTAAAAGGAGGTTTTGATATGGCAAAGTATGAATGTGTCGTATGCGGATGGGTTTATGATGAAGAAGAGGGCTATGAAGATTATGGCCCGGGTACAAAATGGGAAGACCTTCCGGAAGATTTTGAATGTCCTCTGTGCGGCGTAGGAAAAGACGAATTTAAAGAAGTTGAATAAATTATGAAAAAGTATCACCATTTAACCGTGGTGATACTTTTTAACGTATTCTAAAATCATTGATTATAGTTTCTCACGGTGTTAAGATAGTGGTACAACATTAGATACAAAATTATCATAAACGGGAAAGGAAGTAGTATGATGTATAAGAATTTGCTTTATGAATTAAAAGAAGGAATTGCTTACATAACTGTAAACAAGCCAAAATCCCTTAATGCCTTAAATAATGAGGTCCTTGATGATTTACACGCAGCATTTACTGCTGTTAATAATGACCCTGAAGTTAAAATTGTAATACTAACAGGGGAAGGCAAAGCCTTTGTGGCCGGAGCAGATATTTCTGAAATGGTCCGGCTCTCAACTTTGGAAGGCCGAGATATGATGATCAAAGGGCAAAGTGTATTTAATATGATCGAAACTCTTGATAAACCCGTTATAGCAGCTATCAACGGTTTTGCTCTCGGTGGAGGATGTGAGCTTGCTATGGCTTGTGATATCAGGATTGCATCAGAAAAGGCAAAATTCGGGCAGCCTGAAGTCAATCTTGGTATTATTCCGGGCTTTGGGGGCACACAGAGACTTCCAAGACTTGTCGGAAAAGGCATGGGCAAATATTTGATTATGACAGCTGAAATAATAGATGCGCAGGAAGCATACAGAATCGGCTTGGTTGAAAGAATAGTCGCTGCTGAAGAATTGATGGGAACGGCCGAAAAAGTTGCCAAGACCATTATGGCAAAAGCTCCTATTGCAATCAAGGCGGCTAAATTAGCAATAAATAACGGTATCAGTCTTGATGTGAAAACCGGAGTAGCGTACGAAGCGGAAATTTTTGTTGCTCCTTTCAGCGCAAATGACAGAGTAGAAGGAATGACGGCTTTCCTCGAAAAGAGACCTGCCAAATTCCAAAATAAATAGTCTTATAAAAAATAGAGAGGCGATCACCTGCAGGTGCTTGCCTCTCTTTGTATTTTCAAATCATTTTTTAATTTAGGCAAGTGCTTCCTATACTGGTTTGGGAAGTCTTTGCGAGATAACATTCATAAGGTTATCAGTTGAATTTAACAACTCTGTGAATTTTGCGTCACGGATGGTCTTTAATACCGGTTTTTCCGGTTTCAGCACTCCTCCGAGGATTTCGCCGACTTCAGCATACTTATACTTATAAAGCTTGTCATCCATTTCCACAGAAATATCAAATGTGTCATCAAAAGGCATTTCAACTTCAAATACATGTGCCAGCTCGGCTGCAATTTCCCAGTTGCTGAAGGAAACTTCTTCATTAACAGCTTGACATACCTGCTGTAATCTTCTTTCAGTATTTGTAAAAGTGCCGTCTGTAGAAGCAAATCCGGTCCCCGGAAAGATAACATCAGCTTTTTTCGCCGTATCTGTCATATGAGTATCAGAAACCATCAGGAATTCCAAGCCGCCCAAGTCAACTTTTGGATCTTCTCCGAAAACCAAAAGTGCTTTAACGCCTTCCATTTTTTCTGCACCATCTCTTATTCCCAGATCGATCAATCCTTGGCTGTTATTTTTTGCTTTAACCATAAGAATGCCGTCTCTTGGAGCACCGATATGTCCTGAAATCACCGCTATATCAGCGATCAATGATGCCGCATGCGTCGTAACGAAGTTCTGTTGAAATACGATCATTGCCTTCTTTGCTTTTCCGTAAAGTTCAGCAACCATCTTTGCGTCATCACTTGTTTCGATCTTTGCAAGGCTTGCGGTAAATTTCTCGAAACCGTGAGCTGCAGATGTCTTGCCCATATCCAGCAGTGCTTTTGCAATCTCTTTCAGGAATGTCACATCATTATTAACATAGAGTGTCTTGTATGCAAAATCAAAGTGTTGTTCAAATCCT
>CAYLLJ010000003.1:28219-29646 GCA_964384725.1 uncultured Oscillospiraceae bacterium
TCGGGTTGATCAAAACAACCTTTGCTCCTGCCTCCGCTGCCTGTTTAAGTTTTAGCTGTATAACCGGGTTAAGTACCGTATTAAAACCAGTTACAAGGATCACTTCTGTTGCAAGAAGCTCATCGATTGTATTAGGAGATGCATCAAATCCCAACACTTTCGCAAGACCGTTTTCTCTATTGTTAAAACACAGTGTCCTTGCACCAATGGCTTCAGCAAACGTCTTGATCGCATAAGCTTCTTCATTGGTATATCTGTCAGAAATCGCTACTGCCACCGCATTCTTGCCGTATATTGCTCCGATAGCTTGAGCTTTTTTAGCAGTAAGTACAAATGCCTCATAATAATCGGATTTTTCAAATCTGTCTTCTTTTCTGATCATCGGTTCGAGTAATTTGCCCTCAAGTTCGGCACAATCAAATCCGAACCTGCCTTTACCGCAGAGAAGTCCTTTATTTACCGCGCCTTCCTTATCGGGGACAGCCCTGATAAGCATATCTCCATAGGTCTCAAGGTGGAGGCTGCACCCGACAGAACAGTACGGACAGGTTGTATCCGTTGTTTCCGTATCAAGAGGAACAGATTTCGCAATTGTGAGTTTCTCGCCCAAAGCTCCGGTTGGACATACACTTATGCATTGGCCGCAGGATATGCATCCTGATTCAACAAGAGGCTTTTCCAACGTCGGCTTCACTACTGTATCAAATCCCCTATGCACCAATCCAAGCGCTCCAACTCCCATAACCTCATCACATACGCGAACACATAATCCGCAAAGAATGCACTTGTTTGGGTCTCTAATGATGAATGGATGCTCATCGTAATACTCTATTTTGTTCACATCTCCTGCTAATCGTTCCGGCTCAACTTTGTACTCGTTGGCATAATCAATAAGCTTGCATTCGAAATAATCATGACAGCCGCATTCAAGACATCTTTTGGCGTCTTCCATGGCTTTTTCTTCATCATAACCGAATACAACTTCTGTGAAATTGTCTTTTCTTTCTTTTGCTTCCAGTTGATCCATCTTTGGTCTGCATTGTCTTTCTCTGTCCTCGAAAGTCTTCTCCGTAATATCGTGTCTTTCCACAGTGTAAGGTTTTTCATATCTGACTTTTTCACCCGCAAGGTACGCATCTATTATATCGGCAGCCTTCTTTGCATCCGCTATAGATTCGATTGCGATGGATATCTTGTCGTTTCCGCAGTCTCCGCCTGCAAAAACGCCTTCGATGCTGGTCATAAATGTTTCCTTATCGTATACGATTCCTTTCTTTCTGGTAAGATCCAGCTCTTCGAATCCATTGGAATCAACAGCCTGCCCGATTGCCAGAATCATCGTATCTATATCTAAAGTCTCCGTTTTACCTTCTACCGGCTTAGGTGCTCTCCTGCCGCTTGCATCAGGCTCGCCAAGTTCCATAACT
>CAYLLJ010000003.1:29656-34485 GCA_964384725.1 uncultured Oscillospiraceae bacterium
AAACCTGCTTTACATGTCCGTCGGCATCTTTGATCACCTCGAGCGGGTTGGTCAGATTCTTAAAGACCACACCTTCTTCTTCTGCTTCTGCTATCTCAACCATATCTGCCGGCATTTCATCTTTTGTACGTCTATAGATATTATATACTTTCTTTGCACCCAGCCTTACCGCTGTTCTGCATGCATCCATGGCAGTATTGCCTCCTCCGACAATAGCCACGTTTTCACCAAGTTTGATTTCTTCGTTTCTGACAACTTTTCTCAAGAAATCTATTCCGCCTATAACACCTTCTGCATCCTCACCCTTGCATCCCACACCTGTGGAAACCCAGGCACCGATGCCTATAAGAACAGCATCGTAGTCTTTTCGTATGGATTCAAAGGATATGTCTTTTCCAATCTTTGTATTCGCGATCATCGTGACGCCCATTTTTTCGATGAGGTTTATTTCTTCATCTACTACTTCATTAGGCAGCCTGTACTCTGGAATCCCATACCTCAGCATGCCGCCTAACTTTGGCATTGCTTCAAAAATGGTAACATCATGACCCAGAACCCTGAGGTAATAAGCGGCAGAGAGACCCATTGGACCGCCTCCGATGATTGCTACCGATTTCCCGGTTGAAGGAGCCATATCAGGAATGAACGGATTGTCTCCTGATAAGTCATAGTCCGATGCAAATCTCTTCAGCCATGCTATCGAGATCGGTTCATCTACGAGCCTTCTTCTGCAGTTGTCTTCACAGGGGTGCGGGCATACTCTTCCAATGCTTCCGGGCAGTGGAATTTTCTCCTTTATCAACTCATTAGACTTATCAAATTCACCATTTGCTATCAGTCCGACATATCCCTGGCAATCTGTTCCTGCAGGACATGCTAATACACATGGCGGTCTGCAGTCACCTATATGGTTTGATAAAAGAAGCTCAAGATTTGTCTTTCTTGATTCTTTAATCCTCTCGCTCATTGTAGTAATGATCATATTCGGAGCGATTTCGGTTGCGCAGGCCTTCACCATTTTGGGATTGCCTTCCACTTCTACAACACAAATACCGCAAGCGCCATATATTTCAGTTCTTTCATCAAAGCAGAGAGTCGGAATATAGATATCATTTTCTTTTGCAATATCCAGAATTGTCTGTCCGGGGATCCCGAACACCTCTTTTCCATCGATATTTAATCTGAATTTTTTCATTGTTTTCACCTCTCTCTCTTAATCTCTGATGATCGCATCGAATCTGCAGGTTTCTTCACATTTTCCACACTTAATACATATGCTTTGATCTATCTCGTGCTGTTTTTTCAATTCGCCTTTGATAGCATGCACGGGACATTTTCTTGCGCACAATGTACATCCTGAACATTTGTCAGTGATAGTGAAGGTCAGCAATTCTCTACAGGAGTGAGCGGTACATTTTTTCTTGTATATATGATCCTCGTACTCATTTCTGAAGTATTTAATAGTGGTGAGTACCGGATTGGGAGCTGTCTGTCCTAAGCCGCACATTGAGCCGTCTTTGATTTTTGAAGCAAGCTCTTCAAGAAGTTCAATATCGCCGTCTTTCCCTTTCCCGACCGTGATTCTTTCCAGAATCTCAAGCATTCTTTTAGTGCCTATACGGCAATAGTTGCACTTACCGCAGGATTCTTTTCTTGTGAAATCCAGAAAATACCTGGCCATATCCACCATGCACGTCGTTTCATCCATAACGATCATGCCGCCGGAACCCACGATTGCTCCGGTCTTTGTAATATTCTCGTAATCTACAGGGGTATCTATCAGTGAAGACGGAATACATCCACCTGAAGGGCCACCCATCTGAACAGCCTTGAAAGCCTTATCATTCTTTATACCGTCACCGATTCCGTAAATGACCTCTTTCAAAGGCAAGCCCATAGGAACTTCAACAAGTCCGCCTTTCTTAATTTTGCCGGCTAAAGCGAATACCTTCGTACCCTTGCTCTTGGAAGTGCCATAATTACCGAAAGCGTCACCGCCGTTTGCTATGATCCATGCAACATTTGCCAATGTTTCAACATTATTGATATTTGTAGGCATCTGCCAGAAACCTTTCTGCGCAGGAAATGGAGGTTTCAGTCTTGGCATACCCCTTTCGCCTTCCAGCGAAGCGATCAAAGCTGTTTCTTCACCGCATACGAATGCACCTGCCCCCGCCTTGATTCTAATATCAAAGCTAAAATTAGATCCGAAAAGGTTCTTTCCCAGAAATCCTTTTTCTCTGGCTTGATTCATAGCAGTTTCAAGTCTGTGAATAGCCAGCGGGTATTCGGCACGGACATATATGACGCCTTCCTCCGCACCCATGGCATAGCCTCCGATTACCATACCTTCTATAAGAGAATGGGGGTCACCCTCCAGAACGCTCCTGTCCATAAATGCGCCCGGATCGCCTTCGTCTGCATTGCATACCATATATTTTTCTGTTCCGGGAGCTGTCTTTGCGGCATTCCACTTAAACCATGTAGGGAATCCCGCACCGCCTCTGCCTCTTAGTCCGGAATTCTTTATTTCTTCGATAACTTCATCAGGAGTCATCGATGTAACTGCCTTTTTAGTTGCTTCATAACCGCCTATAGCCAAATATTCATCTATATTCTCGGGATTAATCATTCCACAATTTCTGAGGACGATTCTCTTTTGTTTATCAAGAAATGTCTTATCAATCTCTGAAATTTCATGATCTACTGCCACTTCGCCGCCAATCAGGTGTGTTTCTACGATATCGGCAACTTGACCGGGTTGTACCTTAACGTACCTTGTTAAGACGCCATTATCATCGTATATGTCAACTATCGGTTCCAAATAGCAGTTCCCGACACATCCGGTCTTGCTGACTTCGATATTCAGACCCTTTTCTCTTATCTTCTTTTCGAATTCTGAAGCCGTTTTTTTTGCTCCGGATGCTACTCCGCAGCTTCCCTGCCCTACAACAACCTTCATATAGTCTTCGCCTCCTTTGCCTCTCTCTGTCTGATTTCTTTCAGCACCTTCTTTGCACTATCCTTAGTTAAATTGCCAAAAGTCTCATCACCGCATTCGCTCTTTACCATCATCACGGGAGCAAGGCTGCAGCAACCCAGGCAAGCTACATTATTCAATGTAAATATCCCATCCTTGGTTGTCTCACCATCGCTGATATTCAATTCATTACAGACTGCTTCTTCGATCTTGTCTGCACCGTTTACATGGCAGGCAGTACCTTTGCATAGCATTATCAGATACTTGCCGATCGGCTGCAGTCTGAATTGAGAATAAAATGTTGCAACTCCGTAAATTTTTGCTGGCTTTATACCAGTCATTTCAGATATATAATTAATTGTATTTATGGATAAGAATCCATAAATATCCTGGGCTTTTTGTAAGATTGAAATCAAACTTCCAGGTGTTTTTGCATATTTCCCCATCACAGCATCAAGTTCTGCGTATTCAGGGTTGCTGCGCCCACATTGGCAGCCACTGTTTTCACATGTCATTTTCTTCCTCCCGCTAATTATAAATAACAAACAAATGTTTATTATAACGCTTAAGTGATACGTTCATCGTATAAATATATCAAACCAATTGTAGAAAAACAAGAGAAAACATTGATATTTTAGTAACAAGCGATTCCTTCAACAAGCCATTTTGCAACGATAGCAGGCTGCGGAGCCTCAATTTGCATAATATTTACATACATATGAAGGAACTATTTCGACTTAATATTCTTTTTAAATAATTTTTCCGCTATGCTTTTTAAATCAAGTTCCATCACGAAAATACCGATTATCATAAGTAATGCGCCAAAATAAGCTCTCCCCGAAAGTATTTCACCGGCAAGAAAGAAAGCCGCAGCACCTGCGAACACAGGTTCAAGTGAAAATATAACCCCGACATGAGAGGCACTGGTAAATTGTTGTGCTATCGTTTGTACAATAAAAGCAAAACCGGTACAGAAAATGATAAGAAATAAAACTGCAAGCCAAACGCTTGAGGTATGAGGCAAAGACGGGTTTTCTACCAGAATGGCTATAATAAGATAATATAATCCTGTAAAACTTAGCTGAAAAACTCCCAGCTGAAAGGCATTTACTTCAGGTTTTTTGACAGCATGTTCTGTGACAAGCAGGTGTACGGCATAAAAAACTGCACATAAAATGCTGAAGATATCACCTAATGCCGGCTTTAGATCTTCTTTCAATGTAAGCAGAGCAATACCTGCAAGACACATGACAACAGTGACTGCAAGCTTCTTTTCCGGCCTCTGTTTTAAAAATATATATGCAAATATAGGTGTTATTACAACAGACAAAGCGCACAGAAATCCTGCATTTGACAGCGTTGTATATTTAACTCCGTATGTGGCTCCAATATATACAAAAAACAGGACAAGACCTAAAATCGCACTGTATTTTAAGGTGATTCTATTTACTGTTTTCAATTTCGTAAAAGCAAATGCCGCTGCAATTAAAAATGCGCCTAAAAAACGCAATGTATTTAGTGTGAATGTGCCCATCTGAGTAAGACTGATATCGATCAGCCAGTATGATATACCCCAGCACAGTGTTACACCCACCAGCATCAGATCTGCCTTAATCTGTATTTTCATCTTTTATCTCTTATATCTCCGCGATGAACAGTTCCAGCGCCAATGAAGCCTCCAACAGACCTGTTTTAATATTCTTATCAATTTCGTAGGTTTTCTGCAATATCTTCTGCAAAGAGGACAGCGAGTATCTTTCGGTAAGCATTGCCGCCACTTTTATTCTGTATTCATGTATACCAAGAATCTTTTTCATCTCCTGAAATGATTTGCCTTCCTCTTTCATTT
>CAYLLJ010000003.1:34495-36813 GCA_964384725.1 uncultured Oscillospiraceae bacterium
CCTTGACAGACAATATTATTTCAAAATGAGAGGCAAGCAGAGCAAGCAGCCTATATTCATTCTCTCCCGAAACAAGAAGATTATGCAGTATTTGATATGCCTCACCCTTACGATTCGCGCTTAAATGATCGATCAAGTTAAATACGTAGGTGTCTATATTACCTGATATCGTGTGATTAACGGCATCAATACCAACATCAGATTCTTCGCTGTATGCAATTGCCTTTTTGATATCATTTTCCAAGTTATACAAATTATAATCTGTCTCTTTATCATAATATCCTGAAGTCTGTATAATCCGGGATACTACAGAAGCACTAACCTTTTTCCCTGATTCCCGGAATCTCTTTGCAATATATGATCTTAAGGATTTCTCATCCAATTCACCGAATTCATAAACGCTTCCTTCTTCTAAAACAGTCTTATATAGTCTTTTTCTCTTATCAACACTTTCTGCGGTCAGAATCAGCATGCAGTCTTGGGGAAGCTGTTTCAGATATGCGGCAAGTTTTTTTTCTTCTTCCTCGCTCAGGTTCTTGTTTTTCGTGCCTTCCATAAGCTTGAAATCACTGATAAGCACCACTCTCTTTGGGGACAGGAAAGGTACGGTTTCACAGCTGTTTATTATCTGTTCCAATGTGACCGTCGTACCGTCAAGACGTGAAAAATCCATTTCTGTACCAATGTATCCACCGCCCAATGGATCAGAAAATTTTCCCTGCCATATAAAAAAAGCAGATTTTTAACAATGTTGCTTTTTATTTCTCTGTCTATTCTTTTATATGCGTGTTCCTCTTTTTCAGTGCTGTGATTTGCCATTTGTATTCCTCTTCTTCAAAGATAATTGCTCCATCGATGTCATTTCTGTATATAATTATATCTTTTTTTAAACATTTATCAATGATAGTAGGATGAGGGTGTCCAAAATTATTTTTTCCTACTTGAAATACGGCTAAGTCAGGGCTGACTATTTCAAGAAAAGTATCACCTGTTGAGTATCTGCTGCCATGATGCCCTATTTTAAGAACGTCCGCTTTCAATAACGCAGAATTATCTTTATATATATCTATAATTTCGTTCTCTCCTTCAATTCCGATATCACCTGTCAGCAGTACGGTCAGTCCATGATAATACAATTTGACCAACAGACTGTTTCTGTTCTCATCAGCCTCATCAGTAAGAAGCATTTGATAATCTTCTTCGGATTGTTCTTCCGGATATAGCACATCTATCCAGATATCCTTTTCTATTTCTATTCGATCTCCCTTTGTAAGGTAAAGCAGGTTCTGCCTTTGTAAACCTGTATCTCTCATTATTTCCCGTTCTTGCAGTCGATTTACCTCATAAAGGCCCAATTGTTTTATTTTCATTTTTTTTGAAAGTTCGGCAATCCCCAGGAAATGATCATCATGGAGATGAGTAACAATAGCAAGATCTATTGAATTAACATGATTTTTCAATAAATATGGAAGCAGTGTTTTTTCTCCTACTGCGTAATTGCAGCTTCCTCCTCCGTCTATAAGAATATTCTTACCGAAAGGCGTTCTTATATGAAGACTATCTCCTTGACCTACATCAATGAAAACCAATTCCGCTTTATGATAATTTGATCCTGTCGCGCAAGATATCAAACAAGATACTCCTATAATCAGCGCACAGATAACTGCAATCACTCTCCATTTCCTTCTCTGATACTGAATGAGAAAAAGTTCCGAAGACAGATAAAAAAAGAATCCATAAAACAGTATCAAAGCAAAAATAAACGGACTTGTTACATTAAAAAAACCAAGCCCCGGCAAGTAAAACACCTCATTGAGCCAAATCATCACATTTATCAGCAATTCCGATGCGGCTGCACCAACTCCGAATATTAGTTCACATGGTTTGACTCCACTGAAGAAAGACAGCGGCATCAATGCAATGCCGACCGGAATCAATATGCCCGAAAGTGCTATAACAGGAATATTTATAAATAAAGCAGCAAGTGAATAATAATTAAACAGATAAGCGGTCATAGGCGCCATGCCGATTTGAATAGCAAGCAGCGGACTAACATAACGAAGTCCTTCGATACATAGCTCGTTTTTCCCTTTTTGCTTCAGAGTATCCAGTTTTCTGTTTACCCAAGGAAGCATAGCAGCCAGACAAAATACTGCCATATAGGATAACTGAAACCCGGTATTGAACAGATAATAAGGATTAATAATCAGCATAATAAACGCACTTGCAGATGTACAAGTCATAAAATCATATCTTCGATAAGCTGTCTTAGAAAAAATATAAATAAAAATCATAAATACAGCCCTGACAACGGAAGG
>CAYLLJ010000003.1:36823-45287 GCA_964384725.1 uncultured Oscillospiraceae bacterium
GAAAACTCTGACAAGGCCGCATAAAGGAGAAGACATACTGCGGTCACCATATAAAAACTGCGCGTTTTTCTATTTCCTAAAAGCCGGCTGATAAATATGTATACAATACCCACATGTATCCCTGAGACGCTTAGAATATGTGCAATACCGTTATTCTGAAACATCTCATATGTGTTGTCTCCAATCAGGCTGCGGTCCCCAAACAGCATTCCTGTCATTATCCCAAATGCTTCCGGTTCCATATTCTTTTCCAGTCTATCAAGAAAATCATATTTTAATCGGGATATCATGGAAAATAGTATCGATTCATGCTCTTGTTGAAGCTTGATATTTTCGTAATCGGCTTTTAATATGACTCTTACTCCAATTGTTTTCAGATATAGGCGATAATCAAACAGACCGGGATTTCTTCTTTCGTCAGGAATAATCACTTTTCCTCGCACCACAGCCCATTTTCCGATCATTTTCTGTGGTTTTTCCATCTCACCATTTACCTGGATAAGTCTTTTACCTCCGTTTCTTACAGTGATGAGCATTTGCCATGAATATTCGTTTCTTATCTGCATAGTAACGATCCTGCCTTCTACAGTATGATATTTACCTTCAAGCCCTTCTATCGGATCTTTGTGATTTTCCACGAAATAATATATGAGACAGCCCAATATAATTGCAAATAAAAAAAGGCATACGAGTGTAGTCCGCTCATGATGCCATTTCAGAATATGTGTTATTATATAAACTGATAAAAATAATACTGCATAAAGCAATAACAGGTAGATCTCCTGCATTGCCCGGTTCTGCAGCGCAATGCCGAATGCAAATGAAAGAAAAAGAAAAACAATCGGTCTTCTCACAGCTTTTATCTCCTGTCAAAGAATACCAAATCCTCTTTCTCTATTTAAACTATTACCATATTATGGATGCATTGTCAATCATTTTTAATCCGAAGGAAGTGACCGGTGTCCCAGACCTATTACAACTTCATTGAGATGCAGCAATCCAATGCTCATGAAGATACATACGCTAAGATGCTCTTTATGTCTGCAGACAGCGACCTTACCTCCTCCGTTTAAACCGGTAGCCTTTGCAGCGATCTGCATGATTGCTTCTCTTGCAGCTCCTGCAATAGCTCCGTCTTCAACATGGCATTCCTTTGTTATACCGCTTTTTCTTGAGGCAACGATAGCTCTTTCAATCACAAGATGTATCGAGTTGACAATATCCCCGCCGATATCTACCGCGGCACCACGGATTTCTTTTTCTCGCAATTTGGCAATCAGCACCTCCTCCGAGCTTCTGTTGGGTGTTATTGCAAGCTTAATGGCCGCTCTGGCCACATCGACGCTGTCATACATATCCAATCCCTCGTTTCTTTTTACTCTCTGATAGCCCTTATCAAATACATATTACTATTATAAAGAAAAAAAATCTATCAAATGTTGTGCCTGAATTATTACAAGTGTATGTCTTTCGAAAGATTTAGATTAACACAGGATACTCATTATGCTATAATAACTCCAATAAACGGAACGAGGCAGGTGAAAATAATTGTCTGATGAGTTTGAAAAAAATGATAAACAAGATAAACAAGGTGAAATAGACAGTTTCCTCGAAAAATTTGATAAAATCAGTGATGATTTCGATAGAAGCTTAAATAAAACCGAACAAAAGGATAAAACCGCAGATGATAAATACGATCCAAATCAATCTGCGGGTACAGTCAAGACCCGGCTGGAACGGCTGTCAGAATCTAAAACCCCGAATCTATTCATTTCATTGAGAGAAAAAACAGGCTTTGCAAAGAAAGGCAATCCTGCACCGGAGCTTGACGAGGATTCTATGAGAAAACATCTTAACGACAAGAAAAAAAAGTATACGGTGAATAAAAAGCAATTATTTAAAGCTGTTTTGTTCTTATTCCTTGGACTGGGCCTCATTGTCGGCGGCTTAGTTATTTCAATTATTGTCAAGACAGAGCCCATTGAGCCCGGCAACATTTATTCACGCCTTGCTGAAAATTCTATTCTTTATGACGATGAGGAAGTAATAATAGACAGTTTGTTAACTTCAGACGGGTTGCGTACCAATATTTCCTATTCTGATTTGCCCCAAAATTTAGTGGATGCCTTTGTATGCATCGAGGATAAGACCTTCTGGGATCATAATGGATTCAACTTTATACGTATTTTTGGGGCCATCAAGGAAAGTATCTTTGAAGGAGAAGGCATCAGCGGAACAAGTACCATAACACAACAGCTGGCAAGAAATCTTTACTTGGCAGAGACGAAGTCAGACCGTACCTTCGAAAGAAAAATCATTGAAGCGTACTACGCAGTTCTGCTTGAAAATGCATTAAAGAAAGAACAGATATTGGAAGCTTATCTGAATACAATATTTTTGGGATTTGGTACAAATGGTGTTCAGGCTGCATCACAGGCATATTTTTCAAAAGATGTTCAAGAGCTAAGCTTGCTGGAATGCGCAGCACTGGCCAGTCTTCCACAGGCACCTGACAGGTATGCCCTGGTCAAAAGGTATGAGAGTGAACAGGTAGCAGAGGATGATCCTAATATTATTCGAAGAGGAGAAACTTATACTCTGGTATATAACGATACATTTATTCAAAGAAAAAATCTGGTTCTTTCTTTTATGTTAGATCAGGGTAATATCACCCAAGCAGAATACGATGAAGCCATGGCAGCCGATCTGCGGGCCTCCATCAATCCAAGCGAAGATACAGCTAATGAAATCTCATCCTACTTTGCAGATTTTGCGATAGGTTCTGTTGTGGATGATCTGATGGAAGAACTGAATTTAAGTGAATCAGAAGCAAAGCAGATGATTTATAACAACGGTCTGAGAATATATACCACCATGAACTCAAAAATTCAGAAAATCGCCGAACAGGAGTTCGCAAATAATAAGAATTTCCCAAGCGTTGCAGGTCTTAAAAAGGATGCAGCGGGAAACATTCTCAATGCGGGCGGAAACATTTTACTTTACAGCCATAATAACTATTTTAACGAAGATGGTACATTTGTGCTAAGCCCTGATGAATATAAAATAGCCTCTGATGGCGAAATGACATTGTTGAGCAAGAAACGTTTAAACTTTTACAAAACAGAAGTTCAGGGCAAAACAGACTATAGCGTTGAATTTAAAGATATGTACCTTGTACGGGACAATGTTTTTTATTCCATTAAGGGCGGGGTTATCAAAATACCCCAGGAATACAAAAGCAAAGATAAAGACGGCAATCTAATAATTAGCGCGCAGTTTTTTAATGATTCTCCCGGCTTCTTCCGCTTTACAAACGAAGGAGCAGTATTAGATAAAAAGAATTACACGCTTAAGCAGCAAGTAGTTCAGCCTCAATCCGCTATGGTCATTTTTGATTACAAGAACGGCGGAATTAAAGCAATGGTTGGCGGCAGAAACATCGAAGGACGATTGCTGTTTAATCGTGCAGACAGCCCAAGGCAGCCGGGTTCTGCGATTAAGCCTATGGGTGTATACGGACCCGCCCTTCAGAGTGGCGTAGACAAGGCAAATTCCGGAAGTGCAAATATTGCTTCAGAGGGCAACAGCTATGGTGCACTTTGGACTGCTGCAAGTGTAATAGATGATGCCCCCTTGACTATACAGGGTAAACTATGGCCCAAGAATTGGTACAGCGGGTATCGCGGCCTTCATACTATGCGCCAGTCTATCGAACAGTCCGTTAATGTTAATGCTGTTAAAGTATTTTCAGAGGTCGGAGTGCCGGCATCAACTGCTTTCTTAAAGAAATTGGGTGTCTCAACAATCGTCGAATCCGGAGATGTCAACGATATGAATGCAGCTGCTTTGGCATTAGGCGGAATGAGCCGGGGTGTATCTCCTCTGGAAATGGCTGCAGGTTATGGCGCTTTTGCAAATCAAGGGTATTATACTGAACCGATAGCATACTCAAAGGTAACAAATAAAAAAGGAGAAGTCATACTGGAAAACTCAGCTGTTAAAACAAAGATTATGGACGAAGGAGTCGCATTTATTATGACTGATATGCTGCGCACGACGGTATCGAACGGAATTGCCGGAGCAGCATCGATAGGAAGTCACCCGGTAGCCGGTAAGACAGGGACAACATCAGATAACTATGATGCTTGGTTTGTCGGATTTACACCCAGCCTGGCTGCATCTGTATGGATCGGCAATGATGTAAATATAGAGCTCAGCCAAGGCAGTGTATCTGCTGCAAGAATCTGGAGTAAAATCATGAAACAGGTCCACGTGGGATTGCCGGCAGGAAGCTTTCCTTCTGCATCCAACGTAGTAAGCGTACCAATCGATACAAAATCAGGCCGCCTTGCCTCTGAACTGAGTTCCTTGGACCCAAGAGGCACAGTAATAAATGAATACTTTGTTTCAGGGACAGAGCCAACCACATCGGATAATGTTCATGTTGCTGTTAATATGTGCAGCGACAGCAATTATATGGCTACCCCATATTGCTACAATCACGTAAGCAGTGTTTTTGTTAAAAGACCTTACACGGTTGATCCGCGTGTCGGAGATTATGCTTATGAAATGCCCTCTTATTACTGCAATATTCACAACCCTGATGTGACTGCATATCCGATTGATCCGAATACGACTCTGAATCCTGATAATATGTGGGATGGAAGTGAGGGTTATCCTACCGGTGGCGGAATTATACCGATTAACCCGGGGAGCAACGGCAATGGTAATGGACGCAATAACGGTAACGGCAATAATGATGATGATGGGAGCCGAATTCCTGATTGGCTGAATTTCTTGGATTAAAGAGCGCTATCGTTTAGATTTAGGTGAAAAAATAAGAGCAACAATATATCCGAATGCTACTGCTGCAGCAACTCCTGCGGCAGTATTTTTTATCCCTCCTGAAATTGCGGCAAGGAACCCGTCTTCAGCGCCATCCATCGCTCCTTTGGCCAGAGAATATCCAAACCCGGGAAGCGGAACTGTTGCACCGCTTTTAGCCAAATTGACAAGAGGTTCATACAAACCAAGTCCTGTTAATATTACGCCCGATACAACAAAAATTACCAGAATCCGCGGTACCGTCAGCTTTGTAGTATCCATCAAAATCTGACCTATCAAACAAATACCTCCCCCAATCAGGAACGCATAAAGGTAATCCATTCAGTTTCCCCTTTCTGTAGTTACTGCCACAGCATGAGCTATCCCGGGTATCGATTCACCTTGCTGCGAGCTTATAGTAGATAATAGCGCACCTGTGGAAACCAAAAGTGCATTCTTTATTTTTCCGGCTCTCATTTCCCTGTACACATACCCGCAGAATATTGATGCAGAACACCCGCAGCCACTGCCTCCGCTATGCGTATCCTGCTTTTTATCGTACATCATGGCACCGCAGTCATCATAAACATTTGCCACATCCAATCCGGCGCCGTTCATTAAATCAATTGCAATTTCCTTCCCTATATGTCCAAGATCTCCGGTAAGTATTATGTCATAGTAGTCAGGACTTCTTCCGGTATCTGTAAGATGCCTCACGATTGTATCTACAGCCGCCGGAACCATTGCCGGTCCCATTTGATTGGAATCAGTGATTCCCGTATCTATGATCTTGCCTGGTGTTGCATGTGTGATATATATTTCTTTGACCTGCTGACCTTGAGTGACTGCAGAATCCCCCTTGTCCTCCGAAGAAAGAACCATTCCACCTGCTGCAGTACTTGTCCATTGCGCAGACGGAGGCCTTTGATTCCCATGTTCGAGCGGCATGCGGAACTGCCTCTCTGCCGTACAGTAGTGACTTGAAGCTCCTACCAGAATGTTTGATGCGTACCCTCCATCAATCATCATAGATCCCAGAATCATCGATTCTGTCATTGTAGAACATGCTCCATATATACCCAGATATGGTATTGATAGATCTCTTGCCATAAAAGAAGAAGACATTAGTTGATTGATCAAATCTCCGCTTAACATGGTGTCAATATCTTCTTTTTCATGACCTGACTTTTGAAGTGCAATTAAAATAGCCTGTTTCAGCATTTTACTTTCTGCTTTTTCCCAGGTTTTTTCGCCAAAGGTATCATCCTCCAATATCAGGTCAAACCATTTTGCCATCGGCCCTTTTCCTTCTTTCTCTCCGACGATGGAACATGCACCAATAATTCTCGGTCTGAAAGGAAATTGAAAGCTCTGCTTACCCAACTTATTCTTCATTACTGCCTCCTATTTGATAAAATAAGTAATCATTCCAACGATAGCAGCGGCTGTAATACCGCATACCAGTACCGGACCGGCAATACTGAAAAGTTTTGCACCGACACCTAACACCAGTCCTTCTTTCTTATATTCGATAGCCGGCGCAACCATGGAATTGGCAAATCCTGTTATAGGTACGATGACTCCGGCTCCCGCAAATTTGCCCAGACTGTCGAAAACACCAATCCCTGTCAGCAATTGCGCCAAACATATCAAAATCACGGTTACATAAGCTCCCGCATTTTTTTCATCTAAGCCTTTATCCACCAACAGGTTCTGAATATATAAAGCGCAGGAACAAATCAAGCCCCCAACTGCAAATGCCTTAATACTATTTGAAAAATACTTCGGTTTTGGTGTAAACTGTTTTACATATTGCTCGTAGTTCTTTGTTGTTTCTTTACTGGGTTTCTTTGCCTGTTCCGATTGTCCGGGCTGTCTCTGCTGCTTCGCTTGTTTCTGTTGTCTGTTTGCCATTTGCGTCCTCCTTTTTATTTGCTTTCAATCATTTATAAAGATTATTGTTGCCATTCTTTTAACAAAAAATTTATCAAAAAAAGAAACCGCTTCAACTCTATTTTGAAGCGGTCCTGATCCAATATATCTATATCACAGATTCGTCTTATTTATTTTGTAGAGGCATCATACAGCACCTCTGCATTATCCCACTCTTCGATAATGTGGGGTATAATCTTGTAAAGGTCTCCCACTATGCCGTAGTCCGCAACTTCAAAGATCGGAGCCTCCGGATCCTTGTTGATGGCTACGATGATATCAGATGTCTGCATTCCTGCCAAATGCTGTATTGCACCGGAGATACCGCAAGCAAAGTATATCTTAGGCTTTACTGTTGTTCCTGTCTGCCCGACCTGATGAGAATGATCGATCCAGCCGGCATCTACTGCCGCTCTTGAAGAACCGACAACTCCGCCGACCTTATCAGCAAGCTTTTTAATCAGTTCAAATCCGGATGCGTCTCCTAAGCCGCGTCCGCCGGAGCATATGATATCTGCATCTGTAAGTGATACTATTTCCTTAGCGGATTTCACAACATCAATGACATCGGTTCTGATGTCGCCCTTTGTGATATTAGGTTTAACCTTGATTAATTCGCCGCTTGCCCCTTCTATTCTCTCTCTCTTTTGCATAACACCGGGTCTTACCGTAGACATTTGAGGTCTGGTCTTAGGACAGATGATTGTCGCCATCAGGTTTCCGCCAAATGCCGGACGAGTCTGCTTCAGGCCCTTGTCATCGGAGTTAGGATCCAATGAGGATACGTTCAATGTAGTGTTCTTTATCGCATAATCGATATAGCTGGAAACCTTTATATCAAGTCTGGTGCAGTCCGCTGTCAAGCCGGTGTTCAGTCTTGCTGCTACCCTTGGAGCAAGATCTCTTCCTATATGGGTTGCACCGTAAAGTACGATTTCAGGTTTATGTTTCCTGATTCCATCGACAATAACTTTGGTGTAACCATCGGTCGTATAATTTTCAATGAGTGGATCCTCTATAAGGTATACCTTATCAGCCCCATATTCAAAGCATTCCTTAGCAAGATGTTCAACGTTATTGCCAACAATAAGAGCGCAAACCTGGGATTCATCGCTGATTTCTCTGGATAATCTGCGTCCTTCACCAATCAGTTCCAGAGCAACGTTCAGCAGCTTTCCTTTTCTCTGCTCTGCATAAACCCATACATTCTTATATTCAGAAAAATCAACCGTACCGCCATCTGACTCCGTCTTTTCAATCGCGTTGAATTTGCAGACAGGAATACATTGATTGCAGGCAGTACATTTTTCGTTGATGACGGCCAGTTTTCCCACCATATCAATGGCGTCGAAAGGACATGCCTTTATGCATAACTTACAGCCTTTACATTTATCATTCAGAACTATAATTGCCATTTCAATTTCTCCTCCTTCTTAGATTATATGCTTGGCTTTTAAATTGATTAAAAGCTTCTGTGCTAGTTCTTTCTCCGTATCTGCTTCAATAATCTGCCCTTTCCCCTTGGGGACGGGTGTGAAGGAGCGATAAACATTCGTCGGAGAAGCGTCAAGGCCAACTGTAGTTAAATCGACCTCAATATCCTTTGCGTTCCAGACTTTAATTTCTTTATCTTTCAATCCAAATATCCCGTTAATTGACATGTATCTCGGTTTATTTAATTCCTTGATAGCGGTCAGCATGCAGGGGG
>CAYLLJ010000003.1:45297-46809 GCA_964384725.1 uncultured Oscillospiraceae bacterium
TCTTTATTTTTATCAGCTCATAACCGTCTTCCATTGCACGCTTAACAGTGATATCCTTCATGTTTTTGTCAATGGAGAACTCTGTTACGTAAGTAACCTGAGGTAAACCGAGCTTTTCCGCAACCTGTGGTCCAACTTGAGCGGTGTCTCCGTCGATAGCTTGACGTCCTGCAAACAGAATATCGAAGCTGCCAAGTTTATGGATCGCAGCTGCAAGAGCATTAGAAGTAGCCCATGTATCAGATCCTCCTACTGCTCTGTCACTAATCAGGATGCCTTCGTCGGCGCCCATAGCCAGACATTCCATCAGCATATCTTTCGCCTGGGGCGGTCCCATACTGAGAACAGTTATATGGGTGTCCGGATACTGATCTTTTATTCTTAAGGCTTCTTCCAATGCATTGGCATCATCGTGGTTTAAAATGCTCGGCACGCCTTCTCTTATTAAAGTTTTCTTTACGGGGTCAATCTTGATTTCATTTGTATCGGGAACCTGCTTTGCGCATACAATTATCTTCAATGCCATTTTTCCTTTACTAACTCGACAATATGTGGCATAAAAGGGAATCACAAGTTTTACTTGTAGATTTCTACTGCTGCCTTGTCCTCGCCTATTTGCCGAATACTGATGCTGCTATAACGATTTTTTGAACTTCGGAAGTACCTTCATAAATTTCAGTAATCTTGGCATCCCTCATCATTCTTTCAACCGGATAATCCTTCGTATATCCGTATCCGCCGTGAAGCTGAACAGCCTTTGTCGTAACATACATCGCAGTCTCGGAGGCAAAAAGCTTTGCCATTGCAGAAGCTGTACTGTATGGAAGTTTTTTGTCCTTCAAATCGGCAGCATTGTATATCAAAAGTCTTGAGGCTTCTATACGGGTTTTCATATCAGCAATTTCAAACTGCAGTGCTTGCATCTGCGACAGTTTCTTTCCGAACTGTTTTCTGGATTTCATATATTCAACGGTCACGTCAAACGCACCCTGGGCGATGCCAAGGGCTTGAGAAGCAATACCGATGCGTCCTCCGTCCAGGGTAGACATGGCAACTTTAAAGCCGTCGCCTAACTTTCCGAGTAGATTTTCCTTCGGTACTTTACAGTTTTGAAAAATTAACTCTGTAGTCGAGGAAGCGCATATCCCTAACTTATCCTCCGTCTTGCCGATGGAGAAACCCTCGAAGCCTTTTTCAACTATAAAGGCACTGATACCGCCCTTTGTGCCCTTTTCCTTATCGGTCATAGCCATGACTACAAAAACATCCGCATAACCGCCATTGGTAATAAATACTTTGGCGCCGTTCAGCAGCCAGTGATCTCCCATATCGACAGCTCTTGTCTGCTGTCCGCCCGCATCCGTGCCTGCGTTTGGTTCAGTCAGTCCAAATGCACCAAGCTTTTCACCTTTTGCCAAAGGGGTTACATATTTCTGTTTTTGCTCTTCTGTGCCCCATGCGAAGATCGGCCATACGCAGAGGGACATATGTGCAGAGCAGATTACACCTGTC
>CAYLLJ010000003.1:46819-65791 GCA_964384725.1 uncultured Oscillospiraceae bacterium
CCTGGATAATTCCTCGACTGTAATAGCATAGGAAATATAATCCCCGCCTGCGCCTCCCAGCTCTTTCGGGAACGGTACTCCCATCAAGCCATACTGTCCCATCTTTATTACATTCTCGGTTGGGAATCGGTGCTCTTTATCGCAATCTGCGGCAATAGGTTCCACTTCAGTCTCGGCAAAATCTCTTACCATTTTTCTAACAAATTTTTGTTCTTTCGTCAGTTGAAAGTTCATGTCAAGCCTCCTTGAATTGTACTTATCACATTTTCACGATATATTATCTTTAATCTATCCGTTTAAATGTATAATAAAACCAATAATTAACCCTTATTTATAAAACATTATACAATATAAGTAAACACTATTTTTGAACAATTTGCAACTTTTAATTGTTGAAATTGCAAGGTTTTTTTTGCATTTTAAATACCGGAAATAAACAAAATATTCCGATGTTTCAGTGTATTTTAAAAGCCGCGGCAAATAATATTCAAATTGACTGTTATATAGGCAAAAAGAAAGAGACCAGCGTTATATTGAGAGAAGTTGGTGGTGTAATTTGAGATGGTTGGGATATTATTCTTTTTTCCAATAGTGAAGGCCGGTAATGATGTGGCTAAGATAAGGTTTGAATTCTGAAAGAGTTTGAGATATTCTGAATAGATTTGGAAGGGCAATTCTGCATTCCGGGTATAAAAAAAACTTCAAGCTTAACGCCATTGATTTGCGGCTGAAATGTGTCCGTAAAAATTTCTATTCCATTTGTTCTCTTAGCGCGGCAAGTATCTTTTTTTCTATTCGTGACACTTGAACCTGCGAGATTCCCATCAAACCTGCCACTTGCTGCTGTGTCATGTCTTTGAAATACCGCAGTACAACAATCTGTCTTTCCTTTTGAGAAAGCTTTCCGATAATACTCTTGAGATGGATCATGTCGATGTTTCGCTGCTCTGTATCTTGATAAGGCTCTTTTCCACTCCTTTCCAACCTTTCCGGGTCATCCAGACTTTCCAGATTCGCCAGTGCATCGCTTGTTTCCATAAGATTAAGAATCTGTTCGGGTTCCATCTGCATAAGATTGGCAAGTTCACTTACTTTCGGATAGCGTCCATGCTGATTGTAGAAGCCTTCCTGGAAATGCTTCATATACTTGATATCCTGTTTAGCCTGTCTCCCTACTTTAATCCTGCCGTCATCCCTCAAATATCGTCTGATCTCACCTAAAATCATCGGTACCGCATAGGTAGAAAACATTACATTATAGCTGCTGTCAAATCGATCTACCGCCTTTAGCAGCCCTATATACCCGATCTGCATGAGATCATCCAGTTCGTATCCACTTCCAAGGAATCTCAATGCAATGTTTTTCACCAACCCGGTGTTTTGTCTGATCATTTCTTCTTTTGCATATTCGTCACCGCTTTTAGCAAGTTCGATCAGATCATATGTATCCTCTTTACTTCTTGTCACATAACTAAAACTCATAAGTCAAATCCAAATTTTTAATCATTGTAACTTTCGTTCCGTTCCCGGGTACGGATTCTACTTCGAGCTTGTCCATGAAACTTTCCATTACAGTAAATCCCATTCCCGATCGCTCATCCCCTGGCCTTGAAGTGTAAAGCGGTTCTCTTGCCAGTTCGACATCTTCAATACCAATACCGCTATCAATGACGCAAATTACAACACGCCTATCCTGTTCGATAACGCACTCTACAGTGACCACTCCATTTTCATTTTCACCGTATGCATGAATTATAGAGTTGCTTACCGCTTCAGAGACCGCCGTCTTAATTTCGGTTAATTCTTCAACGGTTGGATCCATAGGCGCTAAAAATGCGGCTACTGCGACACGTGCGAAGCTTTCATTTTCGGATCGGCTTGAAAATATTAGCTTCATTTGATTCGGAATATATTCGTTTTCGTTATTAACACTCATTTCCTTAGTTCGCCTCCTCTTCAATTATTTCGGATCCTATACGTTCGATGGACTCTGTAACATTTTTTGTCCTTATGGCTATCGTATATATGCCAGCCATGTATAAAATTCTGTCTATATATTCACTGCAACCCGTGATCATGAGTTTTCCGCCTAATTGTGAGATCTTATTATATCGACCCATGACAACACCTATTCCTGAGCTATCCATAAAGGTCACCTTTTCAAAGTTGAAGATGAGATGTTTTGAATGGAATGCATCCACAGTATTATCGATTTCTTCTCTGATAACAGCTGCATAGTGATGATCCAGTTCGCCTTCTAAATTTACTATCAGGATCTCATCTGTCATTTCAAATTCTATCTGCATATAAAAAACCCCCTTCCCAATAATTATACAAGCTTGTCTCCTGCCTGTCTCTAAGAGAATTAGGGGGTTTGATTCTATTTTTGTCGCAAAAAGTAAAATTACGTTATTCGGCAGGGCGAATGGCAATAGTTTCTCTTGATGCGACTGCATCATCTATCAATCGTTCTGCATCCAGCTTGCTTTCGGATTCCAGGATCTTTGCAAGCTTGGGTTTTGTGGTAGGATGTTTTGGCAGAAATACGGTACAGCAGTCTTCATATGGTAATATTGAGGTTTCATAAGTGCCGATATTTCTTGCGATATCCATTATATCTACCTTATCCATTGCAATCAAAGGACGCATTACCGGCATTTGCACAGAATTATCCGTCACAATTAGAGCTTCTGCAGTCTGACTTGCAACCTGGCCCAGATTTTCACCTGTAATAAGCATGCCGCAGTCTGTTTCCTTCGCAACCTTTTCTGCAATTCTCATCATAAATCTACGGACAAGTATCGTAGTTTCTTCCTCAGGACAATTTGACACGATCGCCTCCTGAATTGGCAGGAGATTGATAACATGCATTTTAAACCTTCCACAATAGCCTGAGATAATACGAGCAAGGTCTTCGACCTTTTCCTGTGCTCGTTCACTCGTATAAGGATATGAATGAAAATGAACTGCCTCAATGAGCATACCCCGTTTTGCCATCATCCAAGCAGCAACAGGGCTGTCGATTCCTCCGGATAAAAGCACCATGCCTTTTCCGTTTGTTCCAAGCGGAAGTCCTCCAAATCCCATGATTTTCTGTTCATAAATATATGATCTGTCTTTTCTTACATCAACAAAGAGGAGGCAGTCGGGATTATGCACATCAACTTTAAGGACCTTGCAGCCTATCAATACCTTTGCACCAATTATCCTTGCAATATCAGGAGATTTGACAGGGAAATTCTTGTCAGCCCGCTTTGCATCAATTTTAAATGTTTTGACTCCTTTTTTTGTAATCATACCCTGCATATATTCAACGGCAGCCTTCCCGATCTCATCCAGATCTGAAGCAATTTCGATTGCCGGACTGATGGATGCGACCCCGAACACCCGCGAAATTTCCGCCATGATCAATTCGGGATCCAACACCTTGGGGGCTTTGACAAAGATAAGTCCTTCATTTCGTTTAACTTCTGCATTTTCAAATTTTTTTAATGCATGCTTTATCCGGTCTGCCAGCATTCTCTCAAAATACGGCTTATTTAGTCCTTTCAATGCAACTTCGCCACACCGAACTATAAAAGTGTTTTTTTCTTCTGTCATCGAAAACTTCCTAACTTTCTAAATTTTTCAACTGAATTTTTCAACTGAATTAGAACATAATCCATTTCATCTATCGTATTGAATTCTGAAAAACTGAATCGTATGGTTCCTTCTATTTCTGCGCCTGATAAACCGATAGCCTTAAATACATGACTTTGACCTTTTTTTCTTGATGAGCAGGCGGATCCGGTTGACACATAGATATCAGACTGTTCGAGACTGTGAAGGAGAACTTCTCCGCGCACCCCAATAAAGCTTACACTCAAAATGGCCGGGCTGCTATCTTTTGGGCTGTTAATCCGAATACTCTGAATTTCCGAGCTTATGCCCTCTGCAAGATAATTCTTTACTGCTCTAATCTTCTCTATTCTATTATCATAATTCACCATACATAAATCGATTGCTTTCCCAAAGCCGGCTATGGCAGGCACGTTCTCTGTTCCTGAGCGCAACCCGCGCTCCTGACCTCCTCCGTGCAAATAAGGATGTATATTAAGATTATTTCTGATATATAGTGCGCCTGCACCTTTTGGGCCATGTATTTTATGACTGCTGACAGAAAGCATATCGATTCCGCTTTCTTTTATGCTGATCGGGATTTTTGCGAATGATTGTACTGCATCTGTATGCAGTAAGATTTCTGACCCCGTTTTTTTCATAATGTTGTTTTTTAGTCGGGCAATTTCTTTGATAGGCTGTATCGACCCCAATTCGTTGTTAACATGCATCATCGTAATCAGAATCGTCTGATTGTCAATCGCATTGTTCAATGCTTGCAAATCAATGATACCCTCTTTATTAACCGGAATATATTCTACATGAAATCCCAAGGTTTCGAGATGTTTGCAGCTTTCTAAAACCGCGGGATGTTCAATTACGGAGGTGATTATTTTATTCCCTCTTTTCTTTCTTGCTTGTGCCGCACCGAAAAGAGCCGTATTAGCAGCTTCTGTTCCGCCTGAAGTAAAATATATTTCTTCATCTTTAGCACCGATTGAAGAAGACATTGATTTTCTGGCTGCTTTCAAGGCTTTTTCAGCATTAATGCCCATTCTGTGCAAAGAAGATGGATTCCCGTAATCGGTCTCCATATATCTAACCATTTCCGCTATTACTGCATCATGCGGCCTCGTTGTCGCACTATTATCCAAATAAACAAACATATTGCCCTCCACTGTAAAGAGATTAGGCCTAAATTTCAAACGGAACGCCACACCATAGGTATTCTCATGAAAGAAGAGGCTTAAGCCTCTTCTTTATTTTGCATATTCGATTGCTCTGGTTTCTCTGATTACATTGACCTTGATCTGTCCCGGATATTCCAGTTCGCTTTCGATCTTCTTGCTGATTTCCCGTGCCAGAAAAACGATTTCCTCATCATTCATCTCTTCAGGCTTTGCTATAATCCTGATTTCACGGCCAGCCTGAATTGCATATGATCGTTCAACTCCCGGTGTTGTATTGGCAATATCCTCAAGCCTTTGCAGTCTTTTGATATAAGTTTCCAGCGTTTCTCTTCTTGCGCCCGGTCTTGCCGCTGATAATGCGTCTGCAGCTGTTATCAAAACAGCTTCCATGCTCTTTGGTTCGTAGTCCCCGTGGTGAGCCGCCATACCGTTGACTATCGTTTCTGATTCCTTGTATTTCCTCAAGAGATCAATACCTATATCGACATGGGTGCCCTCAACCTCATGATCAACTGCTTTTCCAATATCGTGAAGCAGTCCCGCTCTTTTTGCAGTCTTTATATCAAGTCCCAGTTCTCCTGCCATCAGTCCTGCAAGATGAGCGACTTCCACAGAATGCTTCAGCACGTTTTGTCCATAACTTGTTCTGTATTTTAATCTTCCAAGAAGTTTAATCAATTCAGGATGAAGATTATGTATGCCAACCTCAAAGGTGGTTTGTTCCCCTTCTGCCTTGACTATAGCATTTACTTCTTTTTCTGCCTTTTCAACCATTTCTTCGATTCTGGCCGGATGAATTCTTCCATCCACAATCAACTTCTCAAGAGATATTCTTGCGATCTCTCTTCTAACCGGGTCAAAACCAGATAATATAACAGCTTCAGGGGTATCATCAATAATCAAATCAACTCCCGTCATCGTTTCAATCGCTCTGATGTTTCTTCCTTCTCTCCCGATGATTCTTCCCTTCATTTCATCATTCGGAAGAGCTACAACCGATACGGTGCTCTCCGCTACGTGATCCGCAGCGCATCTCTGTATGGCGCCTGTAATTATTTCCTTCGCCTTTTTATCGGCTTCTTCCTTTGCTTTGGACTCAATATCCTTAATCATTATAGATGCTTCGACTCTAATTTCCTTTTCTACGTTTGAAAGCAGAATACTTTTTGCTTCTTCCACAGTATATCCGGAGATTTTTTCAAGCTCTTCGATCTGTTTTACGACATATCCGTCCAGTTCACACTGTCTTTCTATCAATAGTTGTTCTTTTTTTGTAATGCCATCTTCTTTTCTTTCCAGATTTTCAGTTTTTCTGTCTATTGCTTCTTCTTTTTGTATCAACCTTTTTTCGGATCTTTGAATTTCGGCTCTTCTTTCTCTTATTTCCCGCTCAACATCACTTCTCATTCTGTGAGCCTCTTCTTTTGCTTCTATGGTTATTTCCTTTTTAATGGTTTCCGATCTATTTTCAGCATCAAGGATCATATTCTTCGCTTTCTGTTCCGCACTGCCTATTTCCTTTTCTCCTACAGTTTTTCTGAATATATATCCAACCAGCAGCCCAAAGGCTAAGGCAACAATTCCGATAATTATTCCTGTTCCTGTTCCTATGCTAACGCACCTCCTTTTCCTTATTATGTAAACTTTGTAAACAATTTAACACCGCAAGATACTGCAGCATACAACTAAATATCAGCATTACTTAATTTGTTATTGATATAATTACACAATGTATATTATAATATTTCACGTGGCGTAATGTCAAGTTTGAATTGACTGGCGACACTATGATATATTGTTATTGATTCTATACAGTTGACATAATTTCCTCTGCACCCGGAATAGAAGATAAAATCTATAATATCTTGAATTCCGTCAACGGTGCTGAAGTACCGGATAGAATTATTATATTAAAGGAATTTTACCATGGATTATTTCAAAAATCTGCTTAAGAACATAGATAAAGTATTGCTTTTATTACCTGTCTTTTTTGCTGTGATAAGCTTCATAATGATTGGAAGTACCGCGTATGAAGGTGAATTTATCATAACAAAAGATATTAAAGTGCAATTTTTTGCTTATTGTTTAGGCGCTGCAGCACTATGTGTTATTCTGCTTTTCAACTATAAAACCTTTGAAAATATGGAGAAAATTATTTATGCGGCCTCCATTCTGTTTCTACTGACTGTATATATTCCCGGGTTGGGCGTAGAACATTTCGGCGCAAGATCCTGGGTAGACCTTGGACCTATTGATATGCAGCCTTCTGAACTCGTTAAAATATCCTTTGTTTTGGTATTTTCCGCATATCTTGCAAGAAACCGCGAGTCGTTATCCGATTTGAAAGGGATTGCCTTAACATTTCTATACGCTTCTCCCTTTATCTTGATTATTATGAAAGAAGACCTTGGTACTGCTGTCGTTATGTGCTTTATGACAGTAGCAATGATATTCTGGGCAGGCATTGACTACAAGCTCTTTGCTAAGTTAGGCGGTGCTTTTCTCATCTCACTGCCGATTTTATATCGCTTCATGGCACCCCATCAAAAAGAGAGAATAGACGCTTTTCTTCATCCGGATAATTCCTCGCTTTCAGGTATCTATCAGGTATGGCATTCCAAAGTGGCTATCGGTTCCGGCGGTATTTTCGGCAAAGGATTGTTTGAAGGGACCCAGAAAGAGCTTAAATATCTGCCCGTTCAAAAATCCGATTTTATATTTTCCGTTATTGCGGAAGAGATAGGGTTGATAGGAGGACTTATTGTAATTATCCTGTACACAATTTTCCTCTATAGAATGCTTAAAATTGCTGATAATGCAAAAGACAGGTATGGCTCGCTAATTGTGATCGGTATCCTTTCAATGTTCTGTTTTCAAATTTTCGAAAACATTGCCATGGCAATGGGCATCATGCCGGTAACCGGCATAACCCTTCCGTTTATAAGCTACGGCGGCTCTTCGGTAGCTGCGAATATGATTGCCTTGGGGATTGTGCTTAATGTGGGGATACGCAGTAAGATTATTAATTTTTGATTAATAACAAAATATAAAAACCCTGCAATTACTATGTTGCAGGGTTTTTGACTGGCGAGGCACGAGGGACTCGAACCCCCAACCGACAGATTCGAAGTCTGCGACTCTATCCATTGAGCTAGTGCCCCATAAAAGGCGCTTCTTTTGATGCGCCAATATTGATTTTACTTCTATTACAAATAAAAGTCAAATGAGATTTTGTCTATTCTTTCAGTATATCACCGAAACCTTCTCCATTGCCCCAGACGTTGTCTACATGTATAACAGTCACGAATGCATTTTTATCAGTTTTTGCTACAAACTTCTTAATCAGTATGCCTTCTCTGGGGGAGCAGATAGTAACTATTTTTTGCCTCGCAATTCTTGTATATGCGCCTGTGACTGTTACATTTGTTACTCCTCTCCTTAAGTCGTTCAAAATATAGTTTGCCACATCATCATGCTTGCTTGTAATGATCTCAAGCTGTACTGCTTTTGTATCAAAGCCATACATGACATAATCCACAGTTTTAGAGAAAATCACCTGTGTTACCAGTGCATATAAAGCGATATTTCTGCCGAACAGGAATCCCGATCCTATAATAATGGTTGCATCTATTACAAGGAGTATCTGGCTGAGGCTGACATGGGGCATAAGTTTCTTTTGAATTATCTTTGCAATTGTATCCGTTCCCCCAAAGGAATACCCCCGCACAAATACCAGTCCGGTGCATATTCCTCCTAAAACACCGCAATATATTGCTGCAAGAAATAGATCTTTCTCTTCCAGCAATGAAAAATCGATATATTCAAATATGAACAATATGGCGGGATAAAGGATCGACATCAGAAGTATTTTTCTTGCTTCCCTTAAACCAAGCAGAATAGCACACACGATGAGAATCAATATTGCAAATGCATAATACATAAGGGAGAAGCTTACGTCAAAAAAGCCTTGGATCATTCTGACTATGCCGGTTACGCCACCGCTTGTAAGACCGTTGGGAATCAGTATACCTATAGTAGATACTGCACTGATCGAACAGCCCGCCAAAATGAATAGCATGTCAACTGCAAACCTTTTTAGATCCGCCTTTGTGATTTTATTTAACTTCATTTATCCTTTTCCTCCCTCAGATCGATCTCCTTGAATGTGCTGTTTCCAAAGATATCGATACAACGGATCCCGATCACTCCCAATTCATTCGTCAGCCAATCACATGACTGGTTTATTTTCTCGTTTCCTTTACAAAAAAATACTTTTGGCTGAAATATTTCACGATCGTAGTCAAAATCGATGCTCCAATAATCCACAAGCTGAAGTGAATCCTTTTTGATGACTTTTTTTATAACAGAGTGATATTTATCTTCAATTGGGATTGTCTCTATCGAATCCGGCGTATAATCCATCAATGTTACAGTAATCTTTATTTTATCAGAGACTAAGAGCGGCTGTAAATCTACATTCACATTTAAATCTGCGCTGTTTTCCACACGGTTCAACTCATCAAGGAACACGTAACCGTTTTTTGTTTCCGAGGCAAGTCTCTTATGTGCATTTACTGAAGCTAATGCACCTATGTCACATGAAATCCATCTTCTGCCCAATCGATCGGCCGCAGCGGCAAGTGTTCCGGAACCTCCGAAGAAATCTGCGCATAAATCCCCTTCTTTTGTGCAGCTCTCCAAGATACGATCAATCAGCTGCTCCGGTTTCTGTGTCGCATATCCTGTCCGCTCCGCTGAAGTTCTTCCAACCATGTTGATTTGCCAGACATCCTTCATGTTAACCATGGTATACCAGCCAAGTCCGTCTTTATACTCTGACACTCCTTTAAAACGATATGGCTTATACTCCCTGTTGTAGGATTTCTCCTTCTGAGGGTTAAAATAATATTTTAATGACTTCGCATAAAATAATAACGTATCGTGTTTTCTTGCGAAGTGTTTTTTACTTACGCCGCCTGATTTATAATTCCATATAATTTCGTTTATGAAATTTTTCTCTCCGAAGATCTCGTCAAGTATAACTTTTACATAATGAACACTGTGCCAGTCCAAGTGAACCCAAAGGCAGCCGTCATCGGCAAGTAGTTCCTTTATCATAATTAAACGAATAGCGAGCATTCTCAAATACTCTTCCATACCGTCTTCCCATTTGTCAAGGTAAGCCTTCTGTTTGATTACCGGAATCTTTTTTATTTTATCGGACTGAAGCTTAATTTCCGATCCATAGCTTGTTTTAGAGAAAAACGGAGGGTCAATGTATATAAGATTAATCTTACCTGACAATTCCCTCTGATCCAAAAGATATTTCATAAAAGCCAAATTATCACCCTGAAGAAGAATATTTTCACCTTGCCCTGTTTTTTCCGAAACAGTATAGCTGCCGGCTGCTATCGACCGGCTTGCCTCTCTGCATTCTTGTATAATTTTGGGCAGATTTTCAATTAAACTCATTTACGTTCCACCGCCTTCCTGATGTTTTTATTCGGTTTTTCTGACTTATTGGATCTCTTTTTAATCATATTGTTATGAAGCGATCCTAAAAGAACTGGAATCAGATCTTCCCTATTTACCTTTCGCAATGCCTTCTTTACAAGCTCTGAATTCTCCGGTTTGTTAAAGTGAAGAAGAGCACGCTGCATTCGTTTTTCCTCAAGGCTTTTGGCCACATATATTTCTTCACCGGTAAACGGATCCAATTCGGTATAGTACATACAGGTCGATAATGTACCCGGAGTAGGATAGAAATCCTGCACCTGATCCGGAATAAAACCATTCTCTTTCAAAAATAAAGCCAGTTCAACGGCATCTTCCAAAGTTGAGCCGGGATGGGACGAGATAAAATACGGTATTAGATATTGTTTCAATCTTAACCGTTTATTTGTTTCCTTATATTTTTTATCGAAAGACAGAAAAACCTCCTTGGAGGGCTTTCTCATTTTTGCCAATACCCTGTTTGATATATGCTCAGGCGCAACCTTTAATGTCCCGCTGACATGATATCTGCACAATTCCTCCAGAAATTTATCATCCTTATCCGCAAGAAGGTAGTCATACCTAATTCCCGATCGTATAAATACTTTTTTTACCTTATCAATATTTCGGACTGTCCTCAGGATATCTAAATATTCCGAATGATCAATATCCATTTGTTTGCACGGCTTTGGATAAAGACAATCTTTATTTTTACAGACTCCCAACTTTTCTTGTTTCCTGCAGGCAGGCTTTCTAAAATTTGCAGTGGGTCCTCCGATGTCATGAATATAACCTTTAAAATCTTCTTTCTCTGTCAAACGAACTGCTTCTCTGACGATGGAATCCTTGCTCCTGCCACGCACTTCTCTGCCTTGGTGGTAAGTAATGGCACAAAAGGCACAACCGCCAAAGCAGCCTCTGTTTGCAGTTATGCTGAACTTGACCTCTTCAATTGCAGGAACTCCCCCCTCCTCCTTATAAATAGGATGCCATGTCCCTTCATAAGGCAGTTCATAAACATCATCCAATTCTTCAGTGGAAAGAGGTTCTTGTGGAGGGTTCTGAACAACATAGACTGACTTCTCATATTTTTCAATTAGCCTTTTTCCGTTTATAAAGTCGTTATTCTGATACTGCATCAAAAAACTCTTACAATAGTTTAAGCGGTTAATATCACCGACAATTTCATGAAAACCGGGCAGCATCAAATTGTCCTCGTCAGAAAACCATTCAGCCTCATACAATTCTTCGGAAAGGCCTTCTCTGAGCTGTTTATTTACTGCACGGCATACAGTCCCTTTTATCCAACCGATATCTTTAACATCAATTCCCGAATTTAGAGCTTCTGCGATTTCAACTATGGTGCGTTCACCCATACCATAAATAAGAAGATCTGCTTTTGCGTCAAGCAATACAGACCTGCGAACCTTGTCATCCCAATAATCATAGTGACCGAAACGACGAAGGCTAACTTCAAGACCCCCGATAATTACGGGAACATCTTTATATGCTTCTCTAACCCTACCGCTGTATACTATTACTGCACGGTCAGGTCTTTTTCCCGCCTTGCCGCCCGGTGAATAGCTGTCAGTTTTTCTTCTGTGCTTAAATACTGAATAATGATTCACCATAGAATCCACATTACCGGCATTAATCAGAAACCCCAGCCTCGGCTTTCCAAATCTTCTAAAATCATCAGCTGATTTCCAGTCAGGTTGAGCAAGAATCGCGACTTTATATCCGTGGCTTTCCAAAACCCTGCTGATAACAGCAGATCCAAAAGACGGATGATCAACATATGCATCGCCCGTTATCAAGACGAAGTCAGGTTGAAGCCATCCCCTTTGTTTCATATCATCTATTGTAACCGGCAGAAATGGCATGTGATCTCCTTTCGCTCATTGTATTCCGGATTATGCGCTGTTTAGAGTATTATACCTAATAAGAAGATGAAATGAAATACCAAAAAGCAGGCGATATGCATCGCCTGCCTGCTTGTTTGGTGTCGATCAAATTATTTAATCAGCGTCACTTTAACGATCTTAGTACCGAGCTTAGACGCATCTTCTATAGCTGATCCATTTGCATCTGTATCCTTCTGAGGAGCAATCTCGCCGGATACGAGTTTAGCATATATTGCATCATAATCTTCCTGTGTAAAACTTGTGAATTTGGATGTATTCATAGGGAGCTTAACGCCGTCCATATCAGCTGCGAATACCAATGCTTCTCCGCCGGGGAATTCATCTGCATAGTACTGGTCCAGTGTAGTCTGAACTGCTTCAGCCAAACTCTTCATCGCAGATGTAATAACAGTATCGGATTCCGGACTCTGGTCAACGTCCACGCCTATCACCTTTGCATCTGCAGCTTCAGCAGCTAAAATTACTGAGTTGCCTACCGCGCCTCCGCAGGCAAATATCACCTCTGTGCCTTCAGCATACCAGGCTGCAGCAAGTGTCTGAGCTTCAGGAGTGGCGTCGAAACCTCCAGTATAATGGTACTTCATGTCAACACTGCCGATACCCATTTCTTTAGCAGCATCTTCAGCACCCTGTACAAATCCATACCCGAATTTTATTACAGCCGGAACTGCCATTCCGCCTATGAATCCGAGCTTAGTATAGCCGTCTTTTACCGCAGCATAACCCGCAAGATATCCGGACTGTTCTTCAGCAAATATGATCCCTACCGTATTTACGTTTGTACGGAATTCCGTATAATCTGCATTATGTGGATTTCCATCGATCAGGATAAATGTTATGTCATCATATAAGCCCTGTACCAAGTAGATAGGCTCTTCAAAAAAGCATCCGGAGGTAATGATTATTTTTGCTCTGCCTTCAACTGCAAGCTGAATAGCTGCAAGATAAGCGTCTGTTGTCTGTTCGGTCGGTTTGTAGTATTTATATGTGATTTCATTTTCTTCTGCGTATGCTGCAATGCATTCCCATATGCCCTGGTTGAATGATTTGTCATCTATGTTCCCAATATCAGTAATCATAGCAATTTCATAAGTTTCCTCAATGACAGGTGTTTCCGCCTGATCTCCTACGCAGGCAACCAATCCGAAAACAAGTACAAGGACTAATAACAATGCTAAAACTCTTTTCATCATTCCTCCACCTCTTTAAGAATCATTGAGATAATCTACCATGATTATACAAAAGCTTTTTTTACAGTATTGTTACGCAAACATTACAGAGATATTAAGGAAAGTACCGGGTAAAACGATATCCTTTACAGGTATAAATCCGGCCTTCTGTGCTTCAAAAGAGGGAGCTGCCTCCTTATGTCATCGACATATTCAAAATCGATCTCAGTATATACTATGGATTCTCTTGAGTCCGTTTTACCGCATATTTCTCCCCAAGGACCGACTGCACAGGAATTTCCGTAAGCTTGGTATGGTCCCTCTGTATCACGTGCAGGGGAAACAGCCGCAAAATAGATCTGATTGTCTAAAGCTCTTGCTCTCATTGTCAGTTCCCAATGTGCAGGCCCTGTCGTCATATTGAATGCTCCGGGAAGAATAATCAGTTTAGCTCCTACCAGAGTCATCTTTCGGAACAACTCCGGAAATCTCACATCATAACAGATTGCGACTCCGATTTTACCGAATTCCGTATCAAGAATGGTCATATCATTTCCTGCAGTCAATGTCTCAGATTCCATAAAGCGTATGCCGCCAGTTATGTCGATATCAAACAGATGAATCTTCCTGTGCTTTCCTATGAGTTCACCGTCTTTGTTAAATGAATAGCTTGTATTATACACATTGTTTTCGGAAAGCTCGGGGATTGAGCCTCCTATTATAAAAATATTGAGTTCCTTAGAAAGTGCTGATAGGAACTGTACCGTTTCTCCATCTTCCGGTTCTGCATATTCTCTGAAATACTTATTTGAGTAGGGGCAATTAAACATTTCCGGCAATGCTATTACCTGTGCTCCGTTTCCTGCCGCTTTTCGGATCATTAATTCTGCGGCAGCTATGTTTTGATTTTTACCCTTTGATATCTTCATCTGACACAAGGCTAATTGAAAGACCATCATCATTCCTCCTTTTTTGTATTTGGCGAGGTGGTTTTCACAAAGATACTCTTTATTAATATATAGTATATATGTAACTTGAGTAATTATCTATTTTTAATTTAGCCTGTTATATCAAAGGCAGACGGCAGAAGATAAAAAAAGTCGGAGCCGTTTAAGGCTCCGACTAATTCTACTTATTTATTCTTTTCATAACTATGGTCTGATAAACATCTGAACCCAGTATGTAGTTCCGTTGCTGTCTGTTACATAACCTACACCGATTTCGGTAAAGCTTGTATTTAATATGTTAGCTTTGTGTCCGGAAGAATTCATCCATCCGTTCATAACGGAATCCGGTGTTTTTTGACCTTTTGCTATATTTTCCCCTGCTGATGAATAAGATATTCCAAATTGTTTCATCATGTCAAAAGGTGATCCGTATGTAGGCGAAGTATGGGAGAAATAGTTTTTATCTCTTAAATCTTCCGCTTTCATTTCAGCGACTCCTGCCAATTTGGTGTTAACCTTTAATGCAGGCAGTCCTGCTGCTGCTCTTTCCTTGTTTACCAGGTCAACAACCTGCTGTTCATATGCTCCCATAGATGCGGAAGGTGCAGACTCCTGTGCAGTTTCTTCTTGCTCCGCTGGAGTTTCCGTGGCTGCGGGTTTCGAAGGCGCATTTACTTTGACGGGTGCTTCCTTCTGGCATTTTTCATTTACAAGGTTTTGAAGCTGAGTGCAATCAGTCTTGTTTTGGCAAAACAGTGATATTTGCTGCTGGAATTGTTTAATTGTATCCGAAGATACCTGTTTGTATATATTACCGCAATTCGAATAATTTACCCTGGATTGATTTAAGCTGCAATTTTTCTCTGCTGCGAATGCCTGTGCCGGAAGAGCCATAACAAGCAGCATGCTTAGGATTAACGTAATTTTGACAAATCGTATTTTCATATTTGTCCTCCTTTTCGTTTTAGTTTGCTGATTCAAATCGACTTGTTCGATTTGAATATCTATCTGCGATTCGCAGCTGCGAATGTTCGCACGGATACCAAATCGTATTATTATGAATCAGCATTTCTTGAAAACAACTTTGGATCTCTGACCTAATCCCCTCTTGTTCCATAGTATAAAATTTAATAGGCAATAAAAAAACCCCTCAAATATTTCCATAAAAATAAAATAAGGGTTTATCTTTATCTAAACTATTCCAAATACAGGCCTCAAATTTATAGTCTTGCCTCATTTATTTTCAATGACTAAATCGATCAAATGGTTGGTAATCCTGGCCGTAAGGCCCCAGATAACTCTGTCTTTGTAGCAATAGAACGGGACATTGGATTTGCCCTTTCTCCAATTATATCCATTCTGCATATTAAACTTCTCATAGGGAAAATCCGGACCGATTTTTGGGACTACGTCTAAGAGATAAACCTCCGGTTTATTTTCTGCGAAAAAGGAAACAGGTACAAGGAAGATTTCCTTTACCTCATCTTCATTAACCGATAAGTTTGAAACTGCCTTATCATCCACGACACCAAGTATGGTATACAGGGTAAAGTTGCTGTAGGTATGAAGAAAATCCATCTGTGCGATTATTCGTATATCTTTTGAATCAATATTCAATTCCTCAACAGTTTCTCTTACGGCACATTCTTCGGGAGATTCATCATTTTCAATTTTTCCGCCCGGGAAGCATACTTCGCCCGGTTGTTTTTGCAGATTATCTGCCCTGACTTCATACAATATATTTAATTCACCGTTCTTTTCGACTAAAGGAATCAGCACGGAATAGTAGTGATAAACACCTATTGATTTCGGCTGTCTGTTAAGAAAGGTTTTTTCAAAATCGATCATTGAAATTTTTTTCATTGTTCTGTTTCATCCTTAATCATCTTCTTTGATTTCTGTTCTCTCAGACTGATATACGAGCCCGTAAGGATTAAAATGATTCCGATCAATCCGTTTATGCTTATCACTTCATGCAGTATGATAACAGCAAAAATTGGTGCCAGTGCCGGCTTCACAAAAAAGACGATAGATGCGGTTGCTGCATCTGAAGCTGCCATGGAGAGGAAGTAAGTCAAATATCCCAATCCGGTAATCATTATCCCGATATAAAGTATCATTCCTGTATTGTCTGTTGTTATTCCTGCAAAAACAGGCCGCTGCAGCAGCAGCAATATCGGAAGAAGTACTGCTGTGCCGAGTAAAAAACTGATGCTGGTCTGTGTTATTCCCCGGAGCCGATGAATGCTTGTTTTTCCCATTACACTGTATAATCCAAAGGTAGCGGCAGCTAAAACAATATATAGTACTCCAAGCGGCGTATTCCCTGTTTCCATATTAAACGGGTTGATCATAAATAGTATCCCTAATAAACCAAATGCTAAAGCGGCCGCTTTTGTTTTGTTGAGCTTCTCTTCTGTCATGAACTGAGCAATCAGCATAGTGAACTTTGGCTTATTATAAAATATAACCGCAGCCGTTGACGCTTTGGAATTTTCGACTCCCAGCTGAAAAAGAACCATACTGATGCAGATACACACAATACCCATGGAAAGCATATGCAGCATATCTTTCTTAGTAATAACAGTCTGATATTTTTTTATTTCCTTTATGGCAAATGGGAGAAGGAACAAACCTCCGATTAAAAATCTAATAAAAGTCAGCTGAAACGCATCCAGCTGCGCTCCTACTGTTTTGAGCACAATTTCCATTGTACTGAATAAAGTCGCTGAAACGAGTATATATAAGACTACCTTTTTCATGTATGATGCCTCGGCTCCTGTATGATATTTTTTTTCGTCATTTTGTACAAATCCTGTTAAAACCAATTATGCTGCTGTATCAGGTTCTTCCAGTCCGACAGATCGCTATAAAAATAATCCGGTTTATTTGATTTCAAAACATCATAATCTGTAAATCCTGTAGCCACTCCAATGCTTATTGCATCTATTTCTCTTGCACATGCTATATCATAAATGCTGTCCCCTATTATGTAAATATGCTTTTTTTCAAATCTTACACCATAATGCGATTCGGCTTCCTCAATGCCTTTTATTGCCGCATCTGACTTTTCACCGTAAACATCTCCAAAACCTCCGACTGAAAAATAGTGCTGTAATCCCACCGATTCCAGCTTAGTTTTGGCACCAATGCGCAAATTGCTCGTCAGAAGTGCATTATAGCTGTTTTCACTCATATCTATATGTTTTAAAATCTCCTTTATACCGGGCAGGACTTTCTTGTTCTGATTTTGCCGCAAAATTTCCTGCAAAGTCCGTATATATTCCTCTTTCGCTTTTTCAATATCACTTTTACTTAATTTATAGTTTTCCCGAATCCGCTCCAGTATAACAGAGTCCATCGAATGACCAATTCCGGCCCCTGAAAAGACATCTTCCATGCCGTAAAGCTTCCTGAACGCTTCATTTAGTGCAATGGTGCCATCAGCTCCACAGTGCATTATGGTGCCATCCAAATCCCAAAATATTAATTTTTTAACACCTTCAGATTTCATATACCTCTCCGTATTTCAAAATTCTGCACGTCACGTTGATTACGTCGGCAGAATTACTCCTTATTATAAACTTAAGGCGGTGAAATAATCACCGCCGGATATAACTAATATTTAAGGAACGTGCTAATTCAGTATCTCATACTTGTTTATAATATCACCGATTTCCTCGTTAGAGGCACTTATGCTGACAATAAATTCTATTTCGTATTTTTGTGAAATATCGTTAACCCTCTCTAAAAAATCGGGCAGGTCCGATATACTTACATCCGCATGTTTTAAAATGCTATCTATAAAAATGGCTTCAATGTCATGATCTGAGCTGATTATTCCGTAAAGGAATCCGATATATTCGTCACTGTTCGTTATTGCTTCATATTCTTCCATACACACAACTCTGATCCTGTACTGCAAGTCATACATCAATCTATGATTCTTATTGATAAAAACTATGCTGCCGTTGCTATTCGCCACCCGGTCATTGGCAAGCTGTATCATACTTTTGGTTTTACCGCTTCCCTTGTGACCAATCAATAACTTAACCATGTTGATCGCCCCCCTTATATTTTTATTATAATTTTATTATACACTAAGTACTGTTCACGGGCAATATGAGAATTAATCGATTATGCTTTTTAGCCTTAGTTGTCCGCATGCAGCATCAATATCACTGCCGAGTTCTCTCCGTACTGTGGCTTGGATTCCACGGCTTTCAAGGATTTCACAAAACCGTTTTGCTTCTTCTCTTTCCGTTCCGCAAAGACCAGTTTCAGTAACTCGGTTCAGTGGTATTATATTGACATGGCAGTTTATACCGCGGAGTCTTTCGGCAAGCTCTTTCGCGTTTCTGTCACTATCATTTACACCTTTAATCAAGGCATATTCAAAGGTCAGCCTTCTGCCGGTTTTAGCGATATAACGGCGGCTTTCCGCAATCAGTTCATCCATCGGGTATTTTTTACTTATCGGCATTATCTTATTCCTGATATTATCATTTGGAGCGTGAAGGGAGACAGCAAGATTGACCTGGGGTAAATTTTCCGCAAACTCCGTCATCTTAGGAATAAGACCGCAGGTAGAAACAGTGATGTTTCTCAGACTTAGATATAAGCCATCCTTTTCATGAATATTTTTTATAAA
>CAYLLJ010000003.1:65801-71753 GCA_964384725.1 uncultured Oscillospiraceae bacterium
TCCCATCACCACAATATTGGTGACTTTTTCTCCTGTGTCTTTTTCAATGGATATGATCTGATCCGCCATTTCTCCCGCTGTCAGATTTCTCTGCAGTCCATTGATTGCAGAAGCGCAGAAACTGCACATCATTCGACAGCCGGCTTGAGATGAAATACATACTGTATTTCCGAACTTATATTTCATAAATACACTTTCGATGGAATTTCCATCGCTTAGTCCGAATAAGTATTTCCTTGTTCCGTCTTTTGCTGAGTTTTGAACATCTAAAATAATGAGTTTTGATAATGTGGCATTTTCATTCAGCATACCTTTCAGTTCTTTTGACAGGTTTGCCATTTCATCAAAGCTATCAACCCCTTTATATATCCAGCCAAATATCTGCCTGGCTCGAAATTTTTTTTCACCGAGCTGTTCCAGATATTGTTCCATCTCTTTTATTGACATATTAATCATATCTGTTCTCATTCTTCTCCTCTAAATATCATGTGCTTGGAATTGTTTTTTGACCTTTATCCTCCTAATGTGATGTCCTGACTTTGATACCATTCCATTGCCTTGTATAGTTGCGCGGGCATAAAATCAGGCCATAATTCATCAAGCACATAAATATCCGCATAAACAGACTGAACAGGAAGGAAGCCGCTAAGCCTCATTCTTCCTCCCCAGCGAATAATGAGATCTATTCTGGAAATGTCCGCGGATGCCATTCCGTCTTTCTGTCTCAAATCCCATTCCCATCCATAATTCACCAGAAAGTTGACTTTGATCCTTCCGTCGCCGAATCTTACTCTTTCGGTAAATGGGAGTAACTCCTTCGGGAAGCTTGGAGAGTCAGTATTCCCAATCACCAGCAGCTCAGCATCACGCTTGGTCAAGCTCATTACAGCATCGACACAGGCCTTTTGAAAAGCTTCTTTTTGGTCAGCCGGCCTTTTAGTATTATCGGTCGTAAAACCGTAAAGAGTCAGTTCCTTTACCCCAAGCTCCAGACAAAGCTCATACAGTTGAAACCCCGGGGCAATACCGTAATGATAGCCATCTCTTTTATTCATATTCCGTTCTACAGCCCATCTTCTATTGCCATCCGGAATCACGCCTATATGAGCCGGTATCCTCTTAAAGTTGTTTCCCAATAATTTCTCCTTTTAATAATATCCAATCATTTAATATATTATAGACCATTATTGCGGAGTTTATAAACATGGCCTTAGTATCACAAAAAATAAATAATCTATCTGACTGTCTTCGAGCCTTGAACATACTTGCGTCCGTAAATCTTTTCATATTCTTCCCAAAGCTGATTCCGAAACTGAGGATGTGCTATACCAATCAGAGCTTTTGCTCTCGCCTTAACGCCAACCCCCCTTAAACATACAATACCATATTCTGTTACTATATATTCAACATCCGTCCTGGCTGTAGTTACACACGCACCTACATCTAATCGGGGAACTATCTTGGAAACCGTTCCATTCATTGCTGTCGAGTAGCATGCAAGAATGGCTTTGCCCCCCGGGGACCATCTGGCACCACGTATAAAATCAACTTGCCCGCCGACACCGCTGATTTGCTTTGAGCCAATCATCTCAGAGCAAACCTGACCCATAAAGTCTACCTGCACACAGGAGTTAATAGCTACTATTTTATTGCACTTGGCTATATTCCTCGGATCATTGGTATAATTGACAGGATAAAAGGCAAAATTCGGATTCCGATCAACATACTTATGGAACTCTTTTGAACTCATGACACCGCTGCCAACACTAACTCCATCATGAAACCCCTTTTTTCTATTAGTTAATGCGCCTGCCTCCATCAGACTTATTATATTGTCTGTGATAATTTCGGTGTGGACGCCCAAATCCTTCTTGTCAGTCAAAAATTGTAATACAGCATTCGGAATACCTCCGATGCCAAACTGAAGAGTCGCTTCATCATCAACTAACTCTGCACAATACTGTCCGATTCTTGATTCCACCTCAGTTATCTCAATAGGATCAGTAGCGGATAACTCGTGGCTCGTTTCTACAAAATAATCAATCTCAGAAACATGCATTCGAGTGTCGCCCATAGTATATGGGTATTGATCATTAACCTCGGCGATAACCTTTTTAGCGGCTTTTGCTGCCGGGAGAGTGTAATCTATCGATACTCCGAAACTGACGAATCCCTCATCGTCCGGCGGGGTAACCTGTACAAGAGCTACGTCTACAGGCAATACAGAGGTGAAGAGGTCCGGTACTTGGTGGTAATGGCATGGAATAAAATCACCATTTCCTTCGTTTACGTTCCGGCGTGTATTTTTTGATACAAAGAGGCTGTTATGCCAAAAGCGTTCCTCCATACCGGGCTGTGCATATTCTGCGGGTCCTTGGATTATTTGGTGCACAACTTCAACATTTTTCATATGTTCACTGTTTCTCGCCATTGCAGCACTTAAAATTAGCGGCTCGCCATTGGAATGGCCGAGTACCACCCGGTCACCGGACTTTATGCACCTGACTGCTTCATCAGCAGTTGCTAAACGCGACTTATAAAGATCCTTCCAATTACTCATATTAATGCCCTCCCGTTTCTGAATTCATTTAAAGATTGTAACTATGAATGATGAAAAAAAGGCCGGCTTTTCCGGCCGGCCTTTTAAATCCTTTCCACATCAATTCCGGTTTTATGACCATTGAGGTCATACTCTGTGAGTACAGAATCAACTTTATTTAATTCAACTGCAAGTGTTTCCTTCATGATGTAGCCTTTATATTCTATCAAAGCAGACCGGATTTCTTCGTCGCCATTGTAATAAATCTTAATCTGATCCATCATTTCAAAATCTTTTTGCTTTCTCATTTGCTGAACCTTAGAGACCATTTCTCTTGCAAGACCTTCTTTAATGAGAGCTGAGGTAGTGGTGGTATCAAGTATTGTGAATACATTGTTTTCCATTGCAACGGTAAAGCCTTCCTTGGCGGTTATGTGAATATCAACGAAATCCTTTGCAATCGTAAGTTCATCACCGTCTATACTCAAAACAGCTTCGCCGTCTGTCTCAAGCTTTTCCACGAACAATATAGGGTCAATCTTTGCAAGAGCAGCGCCGAAGGCTTTAATTTTAGAACCCAAAGCAGGACCGGCAAGCTTAAAATTCGGTTTTAAGCTATAGTTCATAAATTGATCCAGTTGTTTTTCAAAAACAACTTCTTTTACATTGAGTTCTTCCATGATCAGATCCGTCATATCGCTTATCAGACCTTCATATTTGCCATCAACAAATATCCTGTTAAGCGGCTGTCTTACCTTGATCTTTTCCTTTTCTCTTGTACCGCGTCCAAGGCCTACAAGCACTCTTACAAGGTCCATTCTCTCTTCGACAGTTTGGTCGATGTATTCTTCCCTTGCAACAGGATAGAAAGAAAGATGCACTGATTCTTCGCCGGTCAGTTTTTTATATATTTCATCAGTTATAAACGGAGCAAAAGGAGCGGCAAGCTGTGATATTCCCACCAAAATTTCATATGTGGCGGCATATACCGACATCTTGTCTTCGGTCATTTCTTCACCCCAGAAACGTCTTCTTGCTCTTCTGATATACCAATTAGATAAATCCTCCGTAACAAATTCCTGGATCTTACGCACCGATTTCATATGATCATATCGATTCATCTCTTCAGTGACATCTCTGATCAGCCTGTTGTATTTTGATAGAATCCAGCGATCCAATTCAGGTCTCTTATCATAGTCGATATTGAAATCCCTAAGATTAATTTTATCCTGATTTGAATAGAGCACAAAGAAATTATACACATTCCTCAGAGTTCCAAAGAATTTACTGACAATCTCGATTAACCCGTCTTCATCGAATCTCGTCGGAGACCAGGCAGGCGATACATAAAGAAGATACCATCTGGTAGCGTCCGCACCGTACTTATCGAAAAGTTGAAAAGGATCTACCGTATTTCCCTTTGTCTTAGACATTTTTTTACCGTCTTTATCCAGGATAAGATCATTAACCAGCACATTTCGATAGGGAGCTGTCCCTTTGATAAATGTTGAGATTGCAATCAAAGAATAGAACCAGCCGCGTGTCTGATCTATTCCTTCACATATAAAGTCAGCAGGGAATAGTTCGTCGTCAAACCGTTCCTTGTTCTCAAATGGATAATGATGCTGAGCAAATGGCATTGCACCGCTGTCAAACCAGCAGTCCATCACTTCGGGAATTCTTGACATTGTGCCGCCGCATTTTTCACATTTAATATGCACTTCGTCAACATAAGGCCTGTGAAGCTCGATATTCTCATCAATAGTTTCAATCGCCTTTTCAGCCAACTCTTTTCTGGACCCGATCGATTCAAGATGGCCGCATTCACATTTCCATATATTAATCGGCGTACCCCAGTATCTGTTTCGCGATATCGCCCAGTCTTTTAAGTTTTCCAGCCAGTTCCCGAATCGCTTTTCCCCTATGAAATCAGGAAACCAGTTGACTTCGTTATTATTTGCAACAAGCTTATCTTTCAGTTTGGTCATTTCAATATACCAGCTCGGCTTCGCATAATAGATCAGAGGGGTGCCGCATCTCCAGCAATGAGGATAATTATGCTCCAACTTTTCCTTGTGATATATTTTATCTTCTGCCGCCAGCCACTTGATGATATCAATATCAAGATCAGGGTCCATCACAAATCTTCCTGCCCATGGAGTTTCCGTATACCGTCCCTGTTCGTCTACAGGGTTAGGAACAGGCAAATCGTATTTTCTGCCTGTATTATAGTCATCTTCACCAAAAGCCGGCGCAGTATGAACTATTCCGGTACCATCCTCTATGGTCACATAATCTCCGCAGGTTAAAAAGAACGCCTTTTTATCCACTTTGACAAACGGCATAAGCTGCTCGTATTCCAGATATTCCAGATCGCGGCCCTTCATTTCGGCAAGTACCTTATATGACCCCGCGCCCAGCACCTTATCAGCAAGAGCTTTAGCAATATAGTATACTTTTCCGTCCTGTGAGGCTCTGATATAATCGATATCTGCTCCGGCGGTAAGTGCAACATTTGAAGCTAATGTCCAGGGTGTCGTCGTCCATGCAAGGAAATATTCATCTGCATCCTTTCGCTTGAACTTCGCAGTTATTGTATTAGTTTTAACTACTTTATAACCTTGTGCTACTTCATGAGATGCAAGACCCGTCCCGCATCGAGGGCAGTATGGCAGTATTTTATGACCTTCATATATCAATCCCTCTTTAAAAAACTCCTTAAGAATCCACCAGCAGCTCTCGATATAATCGTTGTCAAGAGTAATGTACGGGTTGTCCATGTCGATAAGGTAACCCATTCTCTTTGTCATCTCTCTCCACTGCTTTTCGTATGTGAATACGGATTCCCTGCATTTTTGGTTGAATTCTTTAATACCGTACTTCTCAATATCCTGTTTTCCTGCCATATTCAGTTGTTTTTCCACTTCGATCTCAACCGGAAGTCCGTGAGTATCCCAGCCTGCTTTTCTCTTTACTTCGTAACCCTGCATAGTTTTATAGCGGCACACTGAATCCTTCAATGTCCTGGCAATAACATGATGTATTCCGGGTCTGCCATTTGCAGTCGGAGGCCCTTCATAAAATACAAAAGAAGGCATTCCTTTTCTGGTGGTAACGCACTTTTCTAAGAGGTTTTCTTTTTCCCATTGTTCTGCTTGTTCGTTCTGCAAATCCGCAATGGCTTTTTCTGATAAATTTTCAAACATGATAGATTTTCCTTTTTCTATATTAATTTTATATTACACTCTAACTTATTCATTTTAAACTCTTCCGGCTTATTATGTCAAGGGAATACTAAGGTTCCCTCAAAGGCGGCAGCGTACATGGTCACTCTCATTCGTCACCTCCGCAGCTGCCCGATAATTTCATAGATCACATCAGCTTCATAACCCAAAGATGCAAGACGTCTTCCG
>CAYLLJ010000003.1:71763-80162 GCA_964384725.1 uncultured Oscillospiraceae bacterium
AAGCAATTTCCTTCTCCGTTTGACGGTTGAAATGCCGCAGGAGTGTCTGTTGAATCAAGGCCTCATCAACGCCTTTTTCTTTGAGCTCGTATCGTATCTTGCGAGGCCCTCTGCCCTTTCTCATTGCATACCTTATATGGCTCTCACAATATCTCTCATCATCCACATAATGAAGATCTCTTAAATACATAAGTTCTTCATCAATTTCTTGTTTTGAAAATCCTTTAGAAATCAGGTGTGATGTTATTTCATATGCGCTACGCTCTCTATGCTCCAAATAACGAAGCGCTGCCTCACGGCATTCTTTCTTCATATTCATAGTGGTAACTCTTTCTTCTTAATCGGGAGATGTCATACTGAGTCCGATGACTCCGATAATAATCAGTATCGTGCAGATTATATGATAAATCCCCAGTGGTTCTCCCAAAACAACGACTCCTGCAACAATTGTTATAGCGGTAGAAAGATTACCGAATATAGTCCCCTTTACCGCTTGTAAATGAGCCAGCATATAAGCATTCAATATTGCAGATATCAAGGTTGCCAATAAGCCGAGATATGCAGCTGCTATTATAAAATTAATATGTGTCAGCGGTTCAAAATAATTCACAAGTGTTCCATTATTCAGCCCGATTATAATTGCAGTAAGATTAAATGCAATAAAACCGCCTCCTGTTATGAATAGTGTAATCTCAAATGGTGTATAAGTATACCTTATGTACCGCATCATAATATTGCTGAAAGCGGCTAATACGCTGGAAACAAACAAGATAACAAGACCTATGAAATTCATGGTGATATCGGCCGTTCCAAGAATGAACATTGCTATGACTGCGGCAACTGACAGAAATATAAAAACATTCTGCTTCCAATTTGTTTGTTCTTTAAGAAAAAAACCAGCCATGACTTTAACAAGGATAGGTACCATTGCAAAAATGATTCCGCTTTCAATTGAAGTGGCAAAAACAAGTCCAATGGTCTGTAATGCAATAAAGCTTATATAAAAAACGGCTGTTATTATCAGATTGCCTTTCTTCCTGCCTGCCAGATTTACTTTTATAAATCCTGCAATTACCGGTATCAAGGCTCCTAAAAATGCAAAATTATAACGATATACTAAAGTTTCCAAGGGATCGGCTACAGCGAGGCAAGTCTTAATACCTAAAAAAGAGAAACCAATAATGAAAGAAAAAATTACTGCGCTCCCGTAAACTTTAAGCTTGCTCTCTTCATTTATTTTGATACTGTCAGATGCAGTTGATTCATTTTTTATTTCTTTATCTTTGCTCATTGATGCTGTACCTCATACGATTGTTAAAACGCTTTCAATAGCCTTACCGCTCCCGCTGCAATGGGCTGCTTTTAAGCCATGTTGAATAGTATAAGTTTCAATGCGGCTAAGCTGTGCTTCATGCTCATCCTCATTGTTTAGCATCCTCACGAACGAGGAAAGCTTTCCATCCTTAACCACAGAAAAGCTGTCGAGCCCTTTTGACAATCCAAGTCCCAGAAATTTTACATATGCTTCTTTACTCACCCAAATGTCAAAGAACCCCTCAAGCCCCATCTTAAGGATATACTGATATTCCTCCTCTGTAAAATAACGCTTCGCAATCTTAATATGATTGACTTTATCACGAAACTTCTCCATATCAAACCCTACCGGTTCTTGTGCCATCAGGCAACCCCACATGCTGCCGGAATGGCTTACGGAATAATGAATCGAGAATTTTTCCGATTGTCTGATCCCTGATGAATCGGAGAATGCAAAATATGGTTTGCCTTTTTCGTCCCGCAAGATTACCAGCGACTCTAATTCTTCTTCGGTAATTTCAATCCCTTTCCTTGGAGCATAATCTCTTAAAGCTTCTTTTACCATGCGCTCACTGAAATCAGATTGCTTTTCTCTGCCCGGTTCCGATTGCGATTTTATATTGACAGCTTCGTTTTTATATAAATAAAGGTACATATTATATCCTTTTAAAATATGATCATAATTCTCATTCTTACAGAATTTAATTATACACAGATAACAGTTGTTTTTACAGTCATTATCCGAAATAATACCGGTTTCGATTTAATGACACGGCATTAAAACCTGCCGACCCTGACAGAATTCATAACTGCAAGAATCGCAACGCCTACATCGGCGAACACAGCCCCCCACATAGTCACATAACCAAAAGCTCCCAGCAATAAAATGATTCCTTTCACTGTAAGAGCTCCTATAATATTCTGCCATACTATCCTTCTGGTTCTGCCGGCTATTTCTATTGCGGTTATGATCTTGGATGGCTCATCGTTCATGATTACTATATCCGCCGCTTCTATTGCAGCGTCAGAGCCGACTCCTCCCATCGCAATTCCTATATCTGACTGCGCAAGCACAGGTGCATCATTTATACCATCTCCTACGAATATAATATTTCCCTTTTTCTTTCCCGCATTCTTTTTATAATTATCTTCTATGATTGACTCCAGTACCTCAACTTTCTGATGTGGGAGCAATTCTGAATAAACTTCATCTATTCCTAAGTCCTGACCGATTTTCTCCCCGATCTGCTTATTGTCACCGGTGAGCATTACGACTTTATTTATTCCAAGTGTATGAAGAAGACGAATAGTCTCTGAGCTGTCGCTCTTTGCTTCATCAGAAATTATTATTGCCCCTGCATAGTTTCTGTCTGCCGCAATATATACTACAGTACCGGTCTCATCTTCCTTTCGGACGGGAACCCCCTCTTCCTGCATTAATCGGTAGTTTCCTGCCAATATGTTTTTATTTCCGACCTGAACATTAATTCCAAAACCTGCCCTCTCCGTCAAACCCGATATTTGCTCTTCGGCGAACGTATTCAGCGGATTCTCACAATACCGGTTTTTAATTGATACTGCAATCGGATGAGTGGAATTATGTTCTGCATAAGCACCGTATTTCAATACTTCATCTTTTGTATATCCCGCCTGGTTTATGACTTTCGTCACTTTAAAAACACCGGTAGTCAGTGTTCCTGTTTTATCAAATATTACCGCACTAACAGAATTCAAGGCTTCCAAATAGTTGCTGCCCTTAATCAAGATCCCTTTTGCTGATGCTGCTCCAATTCCCCCGAAAAACCCTACAGGTATGGAAATCACCAATGCACAAGGGCAGGAAATTACAAGAAATACAAGTGCTCTGTACAGCCAATCCTGAAAGCTTCCTGAATTCAGGATAAATGGCGGGATAACTGCAAGAGCCGCAGCTATTCCGACAACAGCAGGGGTATAATAAGAGGCAAATTTTGTAATGAAATTTTCAGTCTTCGCCTTCTTGCTGCTTGCATTCTGTACCAATTCAATTACCTTTGATGCAGTGGATTCCCCAAATTCTTTAGTTACTTTTATCTCTAATAAGCCCTGACCGTTTATAGCGCCTGAAAGTACTTCCGAACCGACTCCTACATCGCGTGGCAGGGATTCACCTGTTAAGGCTTTTGTATCGACAGCGGATTCTCCATTCGTTACTATTCCATCAAGCGGAATCTTTTCCCCGGCTTTCACGACGATGATATCATTCGGGTGGACATTTTCAGCAGCCACCACTCGGATTCCTTCCGAAGTTTTGATATTTGCCGTATCGGGTCTGATATCCAAAAGAGAAGAGATGGATTTCCGGGAACCTGCAACCGCTTTATCCTGCAGATATTCTCCGATCTGATAGAAAAGCACCACAGCCACTGCTTCCGGATATTCACCAATAATAAATGCGCCTATACTGGCAATAGACATAAGGGAGTTTTCATCAAAGATTTTACCTGATAATACATTTCTACCCGCAGTCAATAATATATCTTTACCTATTAATAGATAAGAAATCAGATAAATTCCAACCATGGCATATTGAGGAATCTGTTTCAGGAAGAGGCTTATTCCAATTCCAATAACAAATAATATGATTCCGGCATAATAGCTTTTTGGTTTACGTTCATCCTCGTGCAAAATGCATTCATCTCCATGGCAGCAGCATCCTCTCTTTTCTGTAGTTGATTCATTCATATCTTTCTCACCCGCTTTCCCTATCTGTTTTCATCGATGTCTGACATGATTCAAACCTTGCTTAAATATTTCATTCACATGGTTATCATCAAGTGTATAATATACAACCTTGCCTTCCTTCTGAAATTTAACAAGCCTAACATTTCTCAGAACCCTCAGTTGATGTGAGATTGCCGATTGGGACATATCAAGCAATGCAGCAATATCGCAGACACACATTCTGTTTTTTGATAAGGCAAAAAGTATTTTAAGCCTCGTCTGGTCGCCCAGACATTTAAACAATTCAGAAAGATCGTACATCTGTTCTTCTGCAGGCATTTCCTTTTTAACCCGATCTATAACATCATCATGTATTACAGTAGTTTCACACCTTGCTATACTGTTTTGTTTGTTCATGTACGCTCCTCCATTTAACATATGATCCTGTACTGTCTGTATGGTTATTAAACGCAGCAGACCGAACACTCATTAAAAAATAAACATATGAATATGTATTCATATGTTTATTTTATCATACGACTTCTGAGCTGTCAATTAAAGGATCCCTTTTTTATTCCGTTACTTTAAATACGATCCTTTTATGTTCATCGCTGAACTGTTGTGTAAATAAGCTGACTATCGGGACTGCTATGAGTGATACAGCCATCGCTGATACTCCGAAAACCGGAGCCATTGATTTTGCCGCATCGAATCCGGCTGTAACAGTATAGAATATAAGCATGCATCCTACTACTATGATACCGGATAGCATTCCTGCCCAAGCCCCTGCTCTTGTGACGTTTCTTGAGTATAAACCCCATAGATAAGGACCGATGAATGAGCCTGCAACTACACCCCATGAAAAAGACATCAGATTTACTATAAAAGATATGTTTGCAGTAGCAAATATGTATGAGAGTACTATGAAAATCACACATAAAACCCGCAGCAGCAGCACTTGATGCTTTGGTTTGATATCAGGATGTATCTCTTTTACAAGATCTACCGATACTGCCGAACTTGACGACAAAACTATGGAAGATAGAGTTGACATAGAAGCCGAAAGGAGCAAAAGCAAAATTACACTTAGTACAATCATTGAAAAGATACTGCCTGTCAAAGCTTTCATTAACAGGGTCGGCATCACATTGTCGTAACCGCCTGCCACATTAGGAAATCCATTGGCATCAGCTTCCAGAAAAAGTCTGGACAGTGAGCCTGAAAAATATGCTCCACAGCCAATGAGCGTTGCAAAAATGGTAGAAACGACAGTTGCAATCTTTATGTCACTCTCTTTTTTGATTGCATAATACTTATGTACCATTTGAGGAAGTCCCCATACACCAAAACTTGTCAGACAAATATTAGTTATCAGGAAACCCCGGCTGCTGCCTCCGGTGAAATCTGTAAGCTGCGAATCAATAGCTGCCAATTTTTCAAATGCGGCAGCGAATCCTCCCACCTCCGGCCTTGATATAAGGATGCATACCATTGCCACAATTCCGAAAATCATAATGATTCCTTGAATAAAATCATTAGTGGCTGTTGCTACATAACCGCCCAGTACAAGATATATTCCGGTTAGTGCAGCTACTATAAACATCACTGTATTCGGATCTGCACCTGTAAATATGGCACTGAACATGGTCCCGAGGCCTTTATAAACTCCGGCTGCATACGGAACCAGGAATATAAAAATTATGGATGCCGCATATAACTTCATCCGCCTGCTGTTGTATCTTGCGGCAAATAACTCCGGCATAGTCCGGGAATTAAGCGTTCTCGTCATTCTACGCGTTCTTTTAGCAAGAAAAATCCAGGCAAGCAGGCAGCCGATTAAAGCATTTCCTATGCCGATCCACATGCTGCCGATACCGATATTCCAACCGAACATACCGGCATAACCAATAAAAATAACGGCCGAAAAATAAGTGGTTCCATAAGCAAATGCCGAAAGCCACGGACCCATATTCCTGCCGCCAAGTAAAAACCCTTCTAATGTACCTGCCTTTTTTGTGCTGTAAATACCCACTAAAAGCATTACAATCACAAAAACTACGAGTGAAATCGTTGCAATCAATTGTGTCATTATTAAATACCTACCTTCAAAACTACTTTGTGTGCTGAGCACACCCTACCCGTTTATCTTACTATATAATTCCTCCCTTGTAAATCCTTAAAAATCTCATTTCTGAGGGTAGATTTTCTCCAAGATCCTGCGATAGCCATCTGCCCCGTAAATCAGACATTTGTTGACACGGCTGATAGTGGCAGTACTGGCTTTTGTAATGTCTTCAACTTCATTATATGTTTTATGTTCATAAAGCAGTTTTGCGACATGCAACCTTTGCGCAATAGAGTGGATTTCATTTATCGTGCAGATGTCTTCAAAAAAGCGATAACAATCTTCCTCTGTTTCAAGTGTTAAAATCGCTTTAAAGAGCTCGTCAACCTCTTTATTTTTAAACCTTGACTCGTAACTCATCCTCAAAACCTCTCTTTATTTCTACTCTATAATGTGCTTTAATACTTTAATGTCTTACAGTGATTATATCATCATCTTCATAGCTTGACAACAGATAATTTTTCCATTAAAATTTATTGTAAACAAAGGGAGTAGTTTTTAGTTTATGGTTCAACAATTCGACACATAGCTGTCTGGCCATAAGCCCACCAAGGTAACAAGACTTTGTCATGTTCATTCGGGTTTTTCGAATGTTATGAAAGGTCTCTTTTTTTTTATAAAAATGGGAAAGCTATCATAATTAGGAGCTGCTGAACAAACCCAAAATTAAAAAAATTCACATATGTTAGCGGAGGTACAAATGTTCGAACAACAAAAAATAAATGAAGTCTTAGAGCAGTTTGACGTAAGTCGTAATGAAGGCTTATCCAGCGATGAAGCTCAAGCACGGCTTGAAAAAAACGGTCCAAATGCATTTCAGGAAAAGAAACCGAAAACAAAGCTGCAAATGTTCCTGTCACAACTAAGAGATCCCATGATCTATATATTGATGGCTGCGGTGGTAATATCTGCACTGCTCCGTGAATTCAGCGACGCAATCATTATAATGGCGGTTATCCTGTTGAACGCTACCATCGGTATGGTTCAGGAATCAAAAGCGGAAAAATCTCTGGAAGCATTAAAAAAGCTGTCCAGCCCTACTGCTATGATCCGAAGGGATGGAGCTACTGTTGAAATACCTGCCGCGAATTTAGTTGTTGGTGACATTGTCCTATTAGAGGCGGGCAGAGTTATACCTGCGGATTTAAGACTGATCAGCACTATTAATATGAAAATAGAAGAATCAGCCCTGACAGGAGAATCTGTACCGGTTCAGAAGGATGCTGAATTTATTGCTGACGGCGAAGTCACTTTAGGAGATCGTCTCAACATGGCTTATCTGTCGACCAGTGTAGCCTACGGCAGAGGCGAAGGCGTTGTTGTCAGAACCGGCATGGATACTGAAATCGGAAAAATTGCCAGGATGATCAGCGAAAGCGTGGATGAATTAACACCTCTTCAAAAGCGTCTCGGTGAGCTTGGGAAATTGTTGGGAATACTTGCTATTGTGTTATGTGTTTTGCTTTTTGCAGTTGCACTCATACAAGGCAGAGATGTAATGGCGATGCTTCTTACCGCTATTGCGTTAGCTGTTGCCGCAATACCTGAAGGTCTTCCGGCTGTTGTAACTATTGTCCTGGCCTTAGGCGTTCAAAGAATGGTAAAGGTAAATACTATTGTAAGAAAGCTTCCTGCCGTCGAAACCCTCGGTTCCGTCAGTATCGTATGTTCGGATAAAACCGGTACACTGACACAGAATAAAATGACAGTAACAAAGTATTATGCAGATGAATCGCTGCATCAGGTATCAAATCTTGATTATGATACAAATAAGCTTTTGATAGATGGATTTGTCTTATGTACCGATTCTTCCATTGAAGGAACCTCTCGTTTTGGAGATCCGACTGAACTTGCTCTGCTTGATATGGGCGTTAATGTAAATGTGACTAAGCAGTCATTGGAAGCTTCGGCACCACGTATAAATGAAAAATCTTTCGACTCTGATCGTAAAATGATGACAACCGTACATCAAGATTCTTCCGGCAGATTGATTTCCTATACAAAGGGGGCTATGGATCGAATTATCGGAAAGTGTGATGGAATTATTATTGACGGAACTGTCAGACCTATCACGGATGCTGATAAAGAGAAAATCGAATCTGCTGCAAAAGAAATGGCTTCTCTGGCTTTGCGTGTTCTGGCTCTTGCCGTAAGATTTGATGATAACTCGGCTGAAGAAGAACACCTTATATTTTCAGGTCTTGTGGGAATGATCGACCCGCCGAGACCGGAGGCGAGGGACGCTGTTGAAATTTTT
>CAYLLJ010000003.1:80172-87348 GCA_964384725.1 uncultured Oscillospiraceae bacterium
CGCCACGTCTTGAAGCTGCAGCTTCCGTAGAAAGATTCAAAACAGCGGGAGTTGTAACAGTAATGATCACCGGAGACCACATCGATACTGCTTTTGCAATTGCTAAGGAACTTGGTATAGCGGAACGTGAGGACCAGTGTATAACGGGAGATAACTTGAATCGTATGACTCAGGAAGACCTTAATGCCGCTGCGCCTCAGCTTCGTGTATATGCACGTGTATCACCGGAGAATAAGGTAATGATAGTTAATGCCTACCGCTCACACGGTCATATAGTCTCCATGACAGGAGACGGTGTCAATGATGCTCCGTCTCTGAAGACAGCAGATATTGGTGTTGCAATGGGTATTACCGGAACCGATGTGGCAAAGGGTGCAGCGGATATGGTTCTGACTGATGATAATTTCGCTACTATTGAAAAGGCTATTGAAGAAGGCAGAAATATATACAATAACATAAGAAAATCTGTACTCTTTCTATTGTCATCCAATTTGGGTGAGATATTCACTATGTTCGTGGCAATTGTAGCAGGCTTGGCATCACCTTTAAAAGCAATCCATATTCTATGGGTCAACCTGATCACCGACTCTCTGCCGGGGCTTGCACTCGGTGTTGACTCAGGTGATCCCGACATCATGAAAACTTCTCCCAGGAACCCGAAGGAAAGTCTGTTTGCGCACGGCGGCCTTACAACAATCTTGTTTTTCGGCTTTGTTATCGGATCGATAACTTTGTCAGCCTTTCTGTTTACACCAATCAATACACTTATGGCGGCGGGGCAGTCCATAACTTTAGAGAATCTAAAGCTTATAATGTTAAATGAAGGTATTTATACTCAGTCTCAAACTTATGCATTTACAGTATTGGCTGTTTCTCAGCTTTTTAATGCGATCGGAATGCGAAACTTAAACCGCTCGATTTTCCGTTTCAATCATCTGGAAAACAGGATGATGATATTTGCATTTATATTCGGTATCCTTCTGCAGGTAGCCGTTACCGAAATACCAATCTTTATCAATATGTTCGGTACGATGGAACTGAGCTTAAGTGAGTGGATGACACTTGTTGCATTATCCACAGCACCTCTTTGGTTCCACGAGCTGTTTGTTTTCGCCAGGTATTTGAAGAAAAAGAATGCATGATATGCAAACCTTAGTATGAGAAGATAAAAAAATACTCAACTCCGCCTTAGTGAAGTTGAGTATTTTTTTTCTTATTAGTGTCCGCTTATTCTATGTTATCGAATACTCCTTTCATGGCATTGAGCAGGCAATTCCTTGTATCGCTCTCCATCTCGTATAAAGGCAGCCTGTATTTCCCGACATTCATATTCATAATATTCATTGCTTCTTTGATCGGGATTGGGTTTGTCTCAATGAACAGTGCATTGATAAAGTCCAGGTATTTCAACTGAAGCCCTCTTGCCAGTTCAATATCACCGTCCAGATATGCCATTGCCATTCGGTGCATGACATTTGGTATTATATTTGCCGCAACAGAGATTACTCCCGATCCGCCTACTGACATAAGCGGTATTATCATATCATCGTTTCCGGAATACATGGCGAAATCATCTCCGGTCAGCCTTCCTATCTTCGATACAAGAGATATGTCTCCGCTTGCTTCCTTTATTCCCACAATATTTTTATGCTGGCTCAATACCTTCAATGCATCATAAGTAAGACTGCAGCCTGTTCTGCCCGGGACATTGTACAATATGACAGGAATTGAAACTGCATCGGCAATATCAGTAAAATGATGAATCATGCCGGCTTTGTTGGTTTTATTATAGTACGGGGTGATTACCAGAAGACCGTCAGCCCCCATATTTTCATATTTTATGCTCTGTTCTTTAGCAACCATAGTATTATTGGAACCGCTGCCTACTATGATTGGAATTTTTTTGTTTGCGGTTTTGATAGCAATTTCTACTATTTTGTCTCCTTCAGACACTGAAAGAGCCGGCGTCTCCGCTGTGGTCCCTAAAACACATATCCCGTCAGTTCCTTCTTCTATATGCCATAGTATTAATTCGCGAAGCTTTTCATAATTTATACTGCCGTCTTCATTAAACGGTGTTATTAATGCAACTATAGATCCTCTTATCATTTTATTCTCCCTTCAATGACTTACAGGCCAAAGGCTTCACATAGAGCGATGACTGCCTTAATTTTCTCATCCCGGTTAACCGTAACAGAGATTGATATTTCAGATGTTGTAATCTGATAATAAGGGATCCCTTCTCTTGCTAAGATTGCAAATACTTTGCCTGCCACCCCCGGAGATGTTGCCATTCCGACTCCCACAAGTGAGATTATGGATAGATTCGTCTGTTTTTTCAGTGTAATTCCGTCTAAGATATTACTGTTTTCAATCACAGCATCAAGTTCTTCAGATTGAGCATCCGTGCAGCTGAAGGATACTGTGCAAAGGTTATCTCCATATATCTGTTTTGAGATCATATCAACATTGATATTGTGATCCGCCATAAGCTGGAAAAGGCTTGCAATCACAATTCCGTCATTTTTCATACCCTGCAGTGAATATATAGAGCAATCATCCGATATGCTGATGCCGGTCACAGGCATTTCTTCAATATAAAAAGTATCATTCATGACATATGTTCCCTTTCTTTTATCACTTTCCAGCGATTTACCTATATATAACTTTACATTATACTTTTTAGCCAGTTCAACACTTCTCGTCTCAAGTATGGCAGCTCCGCCTGACGCAAGCTCCATCATTTCTTCATATGTGATACGGTCAAGTTTTTTCGCTTTCGGATAGATTTTAGGATCGATGCTAAAAATTGCATCAACATCTGTATATATTTCACAATCCCAACCCAATTGTGCTGCGATAGCTACTGCTGTGGTATCAGAGCCGCCTCCCAAGGTAGTAATATCTCCATCTTCACTAATTCCCTGAAAGCCTGTAAGCACAACGACCTTACCTTCTTTCAAAAATTGTTCTGTTCGCTCTGTATTGATTTCCTTGATCCGTGCTTTTGAATGTTGATTCGTAGTAATAAATCCGGATTGGAATCCGGTCATTGATACAGCCGGTACCCCTAAATTCTGTAACGCAATAGCAAGCAGTGCCACTGTTTTCTGTTCTCCCGTAGCCAACAGCGCATCTAATTCTCTTTTCGGAATAGTTTCACCGACTTGTTTAGCCTGGGAAATAAGTTCGTCTTTGATGCCGCCCATTGCGCTTGCAACTATTACTATTCCATCGCCTTCTTTTCGAAAGGAAGCAATGTGTTTAGCAACGGCGCGAATTTTTTCTATGCTGTCTAAACTCGTTCCTCCATATTTTTGCACTACGTTCATACGATTACCTCCTTATCTGTTTCAAAACGTAATTGATCCGCATAGCTTTCTCTTTCTATTACAATACGGGCTTTCCCGTCTTTGACAAAAACCACAGCCGGTTTATTCAAGCGGTTATAGTTGCTTGCCATGGAATAGCAATAGGCACCCGTTCCGTAAACAACTAAAATGTCCCCCTGTTCTGCTTCGGGGAGCATAACATTCTCAATCAGAATGTCCCCTGATTCACAGCATTTTCCGGCAACTGTATATTTTACTGATTTTTCCGACCCCATCTTGTTGGCCAAATCACATTCATAAAGGGCGTCATACAAAGCCTTTCTGATATTATCCGTCATACCTCCGTCAACAAACAGATAAGATACATTTGGTGTCTGTTTCATAAATCCTACCCTGTAGAGAGTATTCCCGGCTTCAGCTGCAATAGATCGGCCAGGCTCAATCATCAGCTTATGAAGGCATAGATCGTTTGTTTTCAGTTCAGCTTCACATTTTGCTATGATTCTTTGACAGACTTCCTGTATTGACTTCGGCTTGTCATCTTCAGTGTAACGGACTCCAAAACCTCCGCCGATATCAAGAGCTTTTATTTCTATTTTATGTTCTGTTGTCAATTTTTTTATTCGCTTTATCATTCTCTCTATTAATGCGTCATACGCTCTGAGATCAAATATCTGAGAGCCGATATGTGCGTGCAGTCCCTCAAATGAAAGATACCTGCTGTTTTGAATCAGCTCTATCATGCCCAGTATCAGATTTTCATCATTCAATGCTACTCCGAACTTAGAATCCATATCACCTGTTATGATGTATTTATGAGTATGTGCGGTTACTCCGGGGTTGACTCTTATTATCACATTCACAGGCTTTTTCATTTGCTCCGCTATATCTACGAGCATTCTGCATTCCATCTCGTTATCGACTATGATTGTTTTGCATCCAAGGTTTAGGGCCAATTCCAATTCGTCATATGTTTTATTGTTCCCATGGAAATAGACATGATCCATTGGGAAGTCTGTATGGGCTGCAATATGAAGTTCTCCGCCGCTTACAACATCCAGCCCGAATCCATACTTTTTCAACAGCTGAAGCAACGCAATGCAGGTAAATGACTTGGATGCATAGATTACCTCAGTTTCAAAGCTATCGGAACGGAAATACTCTTTATAGCTCCTGAGCTGCTCCTCTATTGCTGCCTCATCATATACGAAAAGAGGTGTTCCGCAGGCAGACACCAGTTTTTCGCATGATACTCCGCCAATTTCAAGGATACCGTTATTTAATGTCTTGTTCGTTCCTTTTTCTGCTGCTCTGTTTATTTCATTGCTTGTTTGATTTAAACCACGATAATTCATCTGTTTGACCCCTCACATTCTGATCTGAATCTTAATAAATAAAAAAGTCAGTAAGCTTCCTTACTGACTCAATAGTATTTTCTTTCCCGTATAAGGCAATATTTATACTATTTACTTCTCGTCATCAAGGATAGCGCATCTACATTTGTAGACAGTTCCATGGTTATTTACCATGAACCCACCTGGGTATTTATGCCTAAAAACCCGGTTCGGCGAAGGTTACCTCCGATATGAGTCATTACCCGCCGGCTCATCATATCTTCATTTACTTCGCGACCTCTATCAACAATAATGAATTTATTTTACTGTATATATTAGACAATTGCAAGTGTTTTCTGATTTTATGCAAAATCTCACATGCGGGATTATTAGCACCTTAACATAAATTCACAAATTAGTTTGCTCAGGACTTCTGACTTGACTAATTTACAAGACTGCTCTATAGTGTCAATGAACAAAGAAAACCTTAACAGTATTAATGTTTAAATCCATCCCTCAATGACAAGGAGTTGTTCCCTGATATGAGAAACTTATTAAAAAAATATCGTCGTGACCTTCATAGCATCCCGGAAATCGGATATGATGTATATAAAACAAAAGCATACATTATGGAACAGCTGCGGCAGTATCGCTGCGAAATAACTGAGTTATGCGGAACCGCAGTCTGCGCTTACTTCCGGTCTGAAATGAAAGATTCTTCGGATGGAAAGGAACAATATACAGTAGCCCTTAGAAGTGATATGGATGCACTTCCCATGAATGAGGAAACTGATGCGGCATATGCCTCCGTTCATGAGGGTGCAATGCATGCCTGCGGACACGATGGTCACATGGCCATGCTGATAGCCTTAGCCGGAGAGCTTGATCATTCCATGAAAACAATACCGCACAATGTTCTTCTCATTTTTCAGCCTGCAGAAGAAACAATAGGCGGTGCAAAGGATATCTGCGCCTCAGGAATACTCTCCAAATATAAGGTCGGCAGAATATATGCATTTCATCTGTTGCCCATGCTTAAAGAACATACGATAGGTTCCAGGGCTAATGAGATAATGTCGAGATCCTGTGAGTTGAATATAACGATATATGGAAAAAGCTCACATTCTGCCTTTACGGATCATGGCATCGATGCCCTTGCAATCGGATGTGAGCTTGTTATCGAATTATATAATATGGTGCAGGCAGAGTTGCCCGAAACAGAATATCGATTGTTGAAATTCGGAAGAATGATAAGCGGGTCAGTGAGGAATTCAGTCTCTTCATCAACTGTATTGCAAGGAACCTTGCGCAGCTTTAGTGACGATACGTTCCAATTTCTTGGTCGTCGAATTCGGGAAATCTCAGAGTCATATGAGAAGAGATATCAATGCAAAATTGACATAGGCCAATCACTTGGTTATCCGCCGGTAATAAATGATCCCGACCTCTTTGAAGAAGCAAAAGCGGCTCTCAGTGAATTTGACTTTTATACTTTCGAAGAACCGTTAATGCTATCAGAAGACTTTTCTTCTTATCAGCAATACACTCCCGGTTTGCTGATGTTTTTAGGAACAGGCACGGATACCCCTCTTCATAGTAATACTTTCGATTTTGATGAAGATATTTTAGTGACTGGTGTGGAAGCTTATTTAAAACTGCTGAGAATAAAATAGCTCAACTATTTAAATCAATTTAACGCAATTTCAGCAGCTCTTTTGCTTTCTCCAGCTGCTGATCCACTTCATCGTCAACAAGCTCCTCCACTTCTATATCAGGCTTGATTCCAACCTTGTGTATTACATTTCCGTCCGGTGAAAAGTATTGCATGATAGTCAGCTTTACTGCATCACCATTCGACAGCTGCTCGATACTTTGAATTATACCTTTGCCGTAAGTTGTCGTTCCGATTATTTTACCGGAATTATGGTCCTTGATTGCCCCGGTCACGATCTCTGAAGCACTGGCTGTTCCGCCATTCACAAGTACTATATAAGGCAGGCCGGTCTTGCCCGGTTTTGATTTATAATATTCCTTATTTCCCTGCCGGTCCTCGGTATAGGTGACCGTTCCTTCATCCAGAAGCGCATCAGCAACCTCAATACTGACTTCAACCAGTCCGCCGCCATTATCCCTCAGATCTAAAATAAGGCCTTGAACACCTTTCAATTCCATGTTTCTCAAATGCTGTTTAAAATCATCCGCCGTCTTTTCTTCAAATGAACTGATCCTTATATATCCGATATTTCCGTCAAGAACTTCTGAGCGTACGGTCTGCATGATAATATTCGCACGGGTTATCGTAAATTGGAGCTCCTTCTGACCTCTAATTACTACAAGATCTACTTTTGTTCCCGGTTTTCCCCTCATTGCAGCTGCTGCCTGGTCAATACTGCTGCCGTCATAGACTTCGCCCTCAACGCTTATAATCTTATCCCCGGTCATTATTCCCGCCTTATCTGCAGGCGATCCGTCAATCGGAGACACCACATTAATCAGACCTCTCTCATCAG
>CAYLLJ010000003.1:87404-94251 GCA_964384725.1 uncultured Oscillospiraceae bacterium
CTTTGGAAAGATAAGCGGAATACGGGTCTCCGATTCCCCAAAACAAGCCTTTATAAAGACCTTCCATCAAAGCACTCTCGTCTACCGGGACATAGTATCTTTCCTGTATATATTTTTCCAGTTCAGCAAGCTTACCGTATTTTTGTTTCATCAGCTTGTAATCTTCATATTCCTCATTTGTTATTGTACGGTAACCGCCTGACGCCTGACCGGCCACTATAACCGAACCGCCTATTGCCAAAGCTCCGACTAATATCGAAACAATTATTACAAAAATAAAGTTACGCTTTTTTATCATGAACATTTTCATTGTCCTCCACGATAGTTAGTTTAACATGTGATAGATTTTAATACAAACTGAATTTTAGTATCACCATTCCATGCATTGATATCAAGATATCCTGACATGTTAATCAGATCGCATTTTTGAAGGATCTCACTGTAATCCTGTGCCTTCTGAAACAAAACACAGGAAATTACGTTTCCGCTGTTTCTCAATCCATAAAAACGGACATGCTGCCTTTTATCTCCCATATAATTTATCCCTGTTGGCTTTACTCCTATTATCTCAATCAAAGGTCTTTCATTCCGGCATCCAAACGGAGCCAGTTTTTCCAACTCTGATACCAGCTCCAGCTCGATATTTTCTTCTTCCACGACAAGATCGACAGGCAATTCGAAATCAAAGAGAGCATTATTTTCATGATAAAGGTCTCCTATATCCCGATTCAGGCAGATCCTGAGTTCCGACAGATGATTGGATTTCATCGTAAATCCGCAGGCTTCCGAATGGCCGCCAAACTTTTCAAATAGTGGTACATATTTTTTAAGGCTTTCATAAAGGTTAAGTCCGCTGATGCTTCTGCCGGTTCCCTTTAGATATCCTTTCTTATACGATTCTGTAAGAATGACAGTCGGTCTTCCGAATTCATCTTTAATCTTACCTGCGACTATACCTGCAATCCCTTCATGAACATCCTCAGGAGCAATGATGAAGAAGAAGTCCTCTTTCATCTCCTCTTCAACATTTTTCTTGCACTTTATGAAGGCTTCTTCTTGTAATTTTTTTCTTTCTTTATTATTTTGAATTAAAACAGCAGTATGCTTATCAATTTTTTCCTTATCCAATGATGTCAGAAGTTCAACTCCTGTCTTGGCATCCAGCATCCTTCCGGCAGAATTTAGATGCGGCACTATAATATATGCAATATTATCTGAATTTATCTCACCTGCAGAAATACCGGCTTCTTCTATGAGCTGTTTCAAGCCCGGCCGCTTTCTGCTGTTGATCTTTTTTATTCCGTATTTTGTAAGCGTCCTGTTTTCATCGATGAGAGGAACGATATCTCCAATCGTCGCTAATGCAACCAAATCGAGCACGTCGGAAAGAACCGATCTTGGCAGCCCTGCTTTTCGCTGAATTCCCTGTGCCAGTTTGAATGCCACACCGCAGCCTGCCAGGTGTTTGAACGGATAGGGGCAGTCTGCCTGTTTCGGATTGATCAGAATGCATTCAGCCGGTCTGTCATTAATATTATGATGATCGGTTATAATAAACTCTATTCCTTTACTCTTGCCGTATTCCACTTCATCGTATGATACACTTCCACAGTCAACGGTAAGGATGAGTCCCGCGCCCTCTTTTTTTATAGTATCGATCGCATACTTGTTAAGTCCGTATCCTTCATCGAAGCGTGAGGGGATGTAATAAAAGATGTTATCAGTGAGATGTGACAATACCTGGATAAGAAGACTGACGGATGTCACACCGTCAGCGTCATAGTCTCCGTATATACAAATTCTGCTGTTCTTCCTTATTGAAGACAATAGAAGATCCACCCCCGCTTCCATATTTTTCAGCAAGAATGGATCATATGTTCTCGTTGGTTTATCTGACAGGAATTCCAGGATTTCATCTTCTTCCGTAATTCCTCTGTTTTTTAAAATTTTGCGTATCAATGGATGAATTTTATTCATAATATAACGCCTTTACAGAAATTTTCGTTTCTATAACCAATTTCTCGGATCCTGATATTGTCCGTTGACACGCACTTCAAAATGGATATGAGGGCCTGTAGAATTGCCTGTAGAGCCTGCAAGCGCAATAGTCTGACCTCTGGATACCACATCGCCCGTTTTTACCTCAAGCTTGCTGTTATGTGCATACAAGGTTACGATCTCGCCGCCGTGGTCTATCATGACTACGTTGCCATAGCTGTTGTTCCACCCAGCTTTGATGACTGTCCCTGCGTTGGCGGCCATGACTTTGGATCCGGAAGCCGCTCTGATATCTATTCCGGTATGTAATTTATTCACCTTTAGGATTGGATGAAACCGCATTCCGAACTCAGAGGTGACGTAGGTGCTGACACCTGGCCATGCAAATTTACCGCCAGTGTACGCACCATCTCCCTGCAGCCTTCTGATTTCCTCGACCAAACGATCAGCTTCAGCATTTAATGCGTCGATTTGGGCTTCAAGTTCTGCATTGCTTTTCGCGACTTCGGTCTTCAGATGTGCAACCTGCCCCCGATTTGTCTGAAGCGAAGCCTGTCTTTCGGCTTCCCGCTGCTTTTCCGATTGCAGCATGGCCTGTAATGACTCTAATTCCTTTTTCTGCAGTTCTATTTTATTACATTGTTCTTCCATGATTTTCAGTACTTCTACATCATAATCATATATCTTTTGAATCATATCCATGTTGGACATAAAATCTGTTATGCTTTCTGACCCAAACAGAATCTGTACCAAGCCTGTATCACCGTTTTTATACATAGCTCTCAGACGTTTCTTAAGATTATCGCTCTGTTCTGCTGTTTCCGCCTCAGCAGCCGCAAGATTTGCTGCAGTAACTGCGATATTCTGTTCTGTCTTATTGATATCCCCCTTGATTTCCGCAATTTCCTTTTCCGTTGCATTAATCTTAGATTCCAGATCTTTGATTTGATCGCTCAGCTGTTTTTCTTTCTTCTTTCCTGCATTAAGCTCTGACTGCGTCTTGTTGATCTTGCTGTTGATACTGTTCAATTCCTCCTGCTCATCAGCATAAGTCACGCCTATAGTAACTACAGAGGCGCATAACGCAAAAATTAATGCATATGAAATAAGTTTCTTCACTATGTACTCCCCCCTAATCCCTTATGTATCCAAGAATCTTCTCATTGAAACAATACTGCCGCATGCCCCGATGCTTATGCCTAAAGCAAGGAATATCCATATCAGATGGCTGACAAGAAAATCACCCGGGACCATAGTAGTAGAAAGCATGACGAAAACATCCGCTCCTATCAATTCTGATATTTTATAATAAATATAGCTGATGATACCTGCTGAAACCAATGCTGACAGGATTCCTATAAGGATACCCTCAATCAGGAAAGGTCCGCGGATAAACCAGTTTGTAGCTCCTACATATTTCATAATGCTTATTTCCCGTTCACGGGCAAGCACTGTAAGTTTCACGGTATTTGATACAACTACTACTGATACTATTATCAGAAACAGAATCACGACTAAGGCACCGATCTGTATGAATCCCGTAATCTTCATCAACTTATCAACTGTATCCTTGTAATACTTGATGTCCTCGATCCCATTATATGTTTTGACCTGAGTAACCACCGAATCGGCATCTTCTAATCTTGACACCTTAATCATAAGTGAATTCGGCAAAGGGTTTTCATCTAAGCTGTCCAGCAGATATGCATTGTCGCCCCATTTGTTTTTCCATTGGTTCATTGCTTCCCGATCAGAAAGATAAGTTGCCTCACTGACGCCGTCCATTCCGTTCAAATCCGCAAGCATGACCGAGGCTTCTTCATATGTAGTCTCGTCCAGCAGAAACACTTGAATTGTATCAAACTGCTTTTTTGCTGTTTCTGAAACCATATTGACATTGACTACAAGTATAAAGAACATTCCTAATATTAAAAGCATGGCGGTGATGGAGAACATCGACGCCGCGCTCATTGCCCTATTGCGAAAAACCTGTTTGAATGCCTGCTTAAAGGCATACTTCCAACTATTTAGCATTGTTGTTAAATACTCCCCCTGTATTCAGAAAACCCAGCAGTCTCTCATCCTCGTATGCCCCATAGCTTCCGCTGGCATCATCACGAACAATGCGCCCTTTGTCGATGGCAATAACCCGTTTTCCCATTCTGTCAACAATATCTTTTGCATGCGTAACCATTAGAATGGTTGTCCCGCGAAGATTGATCTGCTCCAATAGCCTCATAATTTCCCACGCAGTATCCGGATCCAGATTTCCGGTAGGCTCGTCCGCGATCAGTAGGTTGGGATTGTTAATGATCGCTCTTGCGATTGCTACCCTTTGCTGTTCTCCGGCGGAAAGCTCATTTGGGTATTTATTTGCTTTTGAACTTATGCCTACAAGGCTCAAGGCCTGAGGCACCTGCCTGCGTATGGTTCGCTGGCTTGTATGTATGATTTCCATAGCAAAGGCAACATTTTCAAAGACGGTCTTTTTAGGAAGCAGCCTGAAATCCTGAAATACTATGCCTGTGTTCCTTCTGATCTTTGGAATTTGTCTGTTTGCGATATGATTGATTTCCATACCATTTAGTTTGATACTCCCCTTATCCGGAGTTATTTCTTTTAATATCAGCTTTACAAATGTCGACTTTCCCGCACCGCTTGGGCCGACTAAAAACACAAAATCTCCTTTGTCGATTTTGACAGTCACATCTTGAATGCCTATATTTGTACCATATGACTTTGTTACACTATTAAAAGCAATCATATATATATCCGGAGTCCTTTCCGTTTTGCGCCAGTAATTTATAAAAACCTTATATTAGTAAAGTCCCATCATTCGATAGAGTCTTGCATCTTCATACAAAATCTCTCATAATTCTACAAATTATTATAATACAAAACAGGGGAATATAGAATACTTTCTTACATTACAAGTTCATTACATTTCCTTATTGATGTTAAAAGTTCAGCATGGCAGCTATTTCTGACAGGGGTTTTTGAAGCATACTCTTTGCTTCACTCAAGGAATAAGGAATTTTACAATTATATTCGGCTGTATAGATAAGCTCTGTTTTTAAAAGGGGTAAGATGATAGGTTTTCTTATTTTTAAGTAAGAAAGCATCTGGCGCCGGTTAACTCCCTCGTTAAACTTGTTAATTATATAAATTATAGTTCCGGCATCTTTAAGAAAACAGTGGGCCTCAGAGATTTTGAAATTTTGTTCCATCTCTTTTATGCCGCATAATAAATGATGTCCTGCAAGCATCTTTGACGGCATTGGATCTATTACTGCAATGATTTGATCCATACTTAGCAGCAGCTGATTAAGCTGACTGCCATAATCCTGGTTTCCGGAGAAATCACATAATATGGCATCGCCTCTGGAATGATTTATCAGCCTGAGCTTTTGTTCAAAGGTGAGGTTAATATTCTGCTCGTCGGGGGATCTCAGAATCCAGTTGATTCCTTCATCCATGTTCTGCAAACCCCGTATGCTTTTATTTTGTGCCACTGAACTATAGAATTGAACATAAGATCTCCCGGCAAAACGCTTGTCCATGCCATAGGAGTCAAATAGAGTGCCCTTCCCAAATTCAATGACTGCAGGTTTGTGTTTTCCGGTATTCGCCAGATATCTTGCCAGGCAGCCGGCAAGAAAGCTCGTCCCTGCATAATCAGAGATTCCAACAATCCCTATTTTCAGTTTCTCCTGTACGGAATATCTTTCGGATTCTTCAGCCTCTCTTGATAGAATTCGATTCATTCGTTCACCTCCGACTCCATATTTGTCATTTATAATATTACCATATTTAAATCACATTGTCAAATTATGGTTATCGAGCGGGTAAATCTATAGCACCGGGCAGAACGTTAGCTGAGGCATCGGACAGAATGTTAACAAGGGTTATTCCTGATCCGGTCAAATGGGTCAGGAGATAACCCGGGAGAAATGATATGTTCTCATGTTTTATTCTTCGTACTGTACCTTTAATTCGATATTGTCCGGCAGATAGGTGAGTTCCGTTTCTGCCACCTGCAGCGGATATGTCAATACCTGTGTAAGTGCTGTGCCGGGCTGAGGATCTTTAAATACCGCATATACCAGCAAAGTCTTTAATCCGTCTTCTTCGGAAACAGTCATCTTATCGATGGCAATTTCATATCCTGAAGTGGGTTTCTCACCTCGTGAAGCGATCACATAAATCTTATCATCGACTACACATGCTAACGCTCGTTCCAAAGCTCGATATTCGGGTATTACCTGGTTTGCAATCTGCTGAGGAATTTCCGTCTCACCTAAAACCTTGTAGTTCACCTTATCATCACCTTCAAAAAAATACAATCCTGCCACAACTGCGGCAATTGCAATTATGATAATAGCAATTATAATTATTGTTCTTTTACTTGGCTTGCGCATTCTTTTTATTACACCTGTTTTTTTCACAATCAAAACTCCCTCCTGCCATAAATTTTTATTAAAATCTATTCAAAGAGGGAGCTTATTATTCGTAATTTTTAAATGTTTATAATCTTTTCAGGTTTATTACCGCATTTGCTATATCATTTGCTGTCAGTCCATATTTCGTAAGAAGCTCTGCAGGCTTGCCGGATTCACCAAAAGTATCCTGCAAACCTACAAATGCCATTTTAACAGGACAATTCTGCACTACAACCTCTGATACGGCTGAACCAAGCCCGCCAATAACAGAATGTTCTTCCGCGGTTACAATCCCCTTTGTCTCGGTTGCTGCCTTTATTACAATTTCTTTATCTATAGGCTTTATGGTGTGCATATCTATAACACGGAGACTGATCCCCTCCCCGGCCAAGGTTTCCGCCGCCATCACC
>CAYLLJ010000004.1:0-9847 GCA_964384725.1 uncultured Oscillospiraceae bacterium
GCCGCCGCATTTTTGCGCCCTGCTTGGTCTTGCTCCGGGTGGGGTTTACACGGCCAGCATGTTACCATACTGCCGGTGAGCTCTTACCTCACCATTTCAACCTTACCTCAGCAAAATGCTGATCGGCGGTATGTTTCTGTTGCACTTTCCTTAAAGTCGCCTTCACCAGACGTTATCTGGCACCCTTGCCCTATGGAGCTCGGACTTTCCTCGTGAATATCAGTGTATGCACGCGATTGCCCAGCTTACTCACATGTGGTATTATATCATATTTGAAAATGGATTTGAAACGATTTCTGATTCTAAAATCTGGATTTCAGATCCAATATTTTTTCTTAATTTATCGGCAAAATTCGTAGCGAAACTATGTTCTGTACCATAATGCCCGGCATCAATCAAACAGATTCCCGACTCTCTTGCAAGCTGTGCTTCATGGTGTTTGACATCGCCGGTAATAAATAAGTCACAACCGTTTTTAATTGCGTATGTCAGCATACCACCACCGGCTCCCGAGCATAATCCTACAGTTCTGATGATTTTTTTCGAATCACCGACAGTTCTGAGTTCACCGGTGACATCCAGTGCCTTTTCTACAAGTCTGCATACCGCATCCATCGTAATCGGCTCCGGAAAATCGCCTATTCGCCCTCCCGGGTGTGCAAGGTCCTGCTCTTTTATGTAAGGTTTTTTATTTAGAATTTTTCTTACTCTTGTCAAACCAATAATCTCAGCCAGATATTCGTTATTGCCTCCGAATGCTTCATCAAAGGTGGTATGTGCGGTATATACGGATATACCCGCTCTGATAAGATCAATCACATAGTTTCCAGTAATATCATTATTGTCAACCACATCTATTTTATTGAAAAGCAGTGGATGATGAGTGATTATAAAGTCAACCCCTTTCATCGTCGCTTCGGCAATAATGCTTTTTGTGATTTCCAAGGCAACCAAAACACGGGTTATATCATCATTTCCCATGTTTATCTGCATGCCGCAGTTATCCCATTCTTCCTCCAGTTCTCTCGGTGCAATAACTTCTATTTCTGCTATCAGCTCACTCATTTTCATACTCATTTGGCGTACTCCTCTTTCGAAATTCCTTCAAGACTTTAATTCGATCTTCGGACATTCTTATCTTGTATGATTGGGTTAATTTTGTACCTGCCTTTAATTCTGCAAGTATCTTCTCTTCTATTCTAACCTTATTTTCTACAAATTCAACCAATAAAGGATCCTTTTTAACAAAAAGAATCGGACTGATTTCAAGGTCCATTTCATCATACTCTGCTATTTTAGAGCAGTTTGGTATATTTTCCATGTTTTCATTCCATGAATTGGCAGAGATTATTTCACAAATATATTTGCCTTCTCTTACTAATATCTCATCTGTAATACAAAATCCATTATCGATTAGCCAGCCTCTGAGCCTGTTCTGTGCGCTCCGTGGCTGTAATATGTATCTACTGAAACTTCTTGTTTTATTCAAATCCGACCCAAGTATATCTGAGATCAACTGCCCTCCCATGCCCGCTATTACGACTACATCGACTTCGCCGGGTTTTAGAGTCTCCAATCCGCTTCCGATTCTTATATCGAACTGATGATCGCGGAAATGCTTTGAAATGTTTGTTTCCGCTTTTTTTAAAGGGCCTTGGCCTATGTCACTCATTATGACATGAGGGCTTTTACCCGTCTCCCATAATGACATTGGGAGAAACCCATGGTCTGTTCCGATATCGGCAACCGTTTCGCCGGGAAGAATCAATCCTTCAATTGCCTTAAGTCTGTCAGAAAGTTTTATCATCTTGAATATCTCCTGTTATGTGAATAGTTATGATCCTCCGGATTTTCGAAGAAGGAAGCATCTTATATGTAAGTTATTAAATTATAATGGAAATTTATTTCCATTAGTATATAATATTAAAAGCGTTATATTTTTTAATGAATACATATATCGAAAAATAAAGGTGATCATAGCTATGTTAAAGAAAACAGTAAATCAAACTTCCTCCGCTAACGATGCAAACAGAAGTTATCTGTTTGATAATTTGAAGTCCCTGATGATCTTTGTAGTAGTAAGTACGCACTACCTAAGAGCCACTGCAGGATTTGATGTCCCAACCTTGAGCGGTGCTACATATCTTACATTTATCTCCTTTGATATGGTACTTTTTATCTTTATTTCAGGTTACTTTTTCATAAATGTTGAAAAAGTCAGAAGAAATGCTTTTAAAAACTTGCTGTTCCCATATCTTGTTCTTACGGTTTTCATGTATGGAGTTCGATATCTCATCTATGGCAACGCAACTCTAAGCTTCCTTTATCCTTCTTTGGCACTTTGGTTTTTAATTGTAATGTTCTTTTATCGCTTTTTGCTGAAAGATTTGGTTAAAATAAAATATATATTGCAAATTAGTATTGTGGTTTCTGTTGCCGCCGGACTGCTGCCTTTTTTGGACGCGCGTCTGGCACTTGGAAGGGCTTTTGGATTCCTTCCTTTTTTCCTTCTTGGCTATTTCTTCAAACCGGAACATATTAAAAAATTAAGAAATCTTCCAAAGACCGGGGTTATAATTCTTTTGCTTTTTTTGGTGGTTTATTCGGGATTTATGGCTTATAAAGAAGTATTGCCGCTGTCTGCCTGGTTTTTAAAATCCTCCTACGAATCAATCGGCTTAACAGCTCTTGCCGGTGTACCTGTGCGCTCCTGGATCTTGTTAACAGGCTTCGGATGGCTTATAGTCTTTATTAACCTGGTGCCGGATAAAAAAACATGGTATTCCAGTGTTGGATTAAATACCATGTCTGTTTATGCACTCCATTTGCCTTTTAGACACTTAATCGTAGCTTTAGATACGGATTTCGGTGGAGGGCTTTTATCCTTTATTATTCCGATGCTTTTGGTGGCTGTTTCGGTATGGGTTTTATCAAGACCCATCGTGGCTAAAGGATTTAATTTTGTGATTGACGGGCTATATGCGTTAATATTTGGTCCTTTTTTCAAATTGAAAGATAAAATAAAATCATAAATTCTTATTCTAAATAATCCTTCAATTTCTTACTTCTGCTTGGATGTCTAAGTTTTCTCAGCGCCTTGGCTTCAATCTGCCTGATTCTTTCTCTTGTGACATCAAAACGCCTTCCAACCTCTTCCAGTGTTCTTGCACGTCCATCATCTAATCCGAACCTAAGTTTCAAAACCTTCTGTTCTCTGTCAGTAAGAGTATCCAGAACTTCGACGAGCTGTTCCTTCAGCATTGAAAAAGCTGCTGCTTCCGCCGGTGCAGGTACATCGTCATCCGGTATGAAATCCCCCAGGTGGCTATCCTCTTCTTCTCCGATAGGTGTTTCCAGAGAAACCGGTTCCTGAGCAATCTTTAGTATCTCTCTGACCTTTTCCTCGGTGATATCCATCTCCATTGCGATTTCCTCAGGAGTAGGTTCTCTTCCATATTCCTGAAGCAGCTGCCTTGATATTCGAATGAGTTTGTTTATCGTTTCGACCATATGCACAGGGATTCTGATAGTTCTCGCCTGATCTGCAATAGAACGTGTAATCGCCTGCCTGATCCACCAGGTAGCATATGTGCTGAATTTATATCCTTTTCTCCAGTCAAACTTATCTACCGCCTTTATTAATCCTAAATTTCCTTCCTGAATGAGATCGAGAAACAGCATTCCTCTGCCGACATAGCGTTTTGCGATACTGACTACCAATCTTAAGTTTGCTTCGCAAAGCCGCCCTTTTGCTTCTTCGTCCCCAAGCTCCATCAGCTTTGCAAGCTCAATCTCCTCCTCAGCAGTAAGCAGCGGTACCTTGCCGATTTCCTTAAGATACATCCTGACGGGGTCGTCAACTGCGATTCCCTTAGGCAGAGTAGCTTCGAGATCAACTTCACCGCTTTCCGTTTGAATATTATCTAAAGTTCCGTCCGGCTCCTCCTGTTCCATTGATATAATTTCGAAATCATCCGGATCAACTTCAGATACGATTTCTATACCCATTGAAATCAGTGAATCATAAAGATCATCCATCTGATCCTTATCCATGTCAATATTTTCCAGATAATCTGATATTTCTCTGTAAGATATTGCGCCTTTATTCTTCGCTTTTTCCAATAATTCGTTTACACATTCAAACCTTTTTTCATTATGTCCTGCTTCATAGTTCATGCGAACCACCTACCTATCATTGGTTTTCCCTTTCCGCAATTTCATCATTTCTATTGTAAGGGCTTCAATTTTATCCCGATCTTTCTCATCATCTAGCATTGATATTATCTGAATGATTTCATGCTCACGTTTTGTCAATCCAGCCTCTTCAATGCTTTGTAAGCAGTCTTGGAAAACCTGCTCTTCTTTATCTGCCAGCTGAATATTTTCCAGAATATCCCGAAGCAATCTATTTTCTTCCGCTTCAAGACTGTCTTCCACCTTTTTTATGTCGATCTCTTCATCCTCCTTATATTCAGATAGGATCAACTCATAAATTTTATATGCCGACGGGCTTTGAAAAACCTTCTCATAGGATTTTATCCGATTCACATAACTGCTTTTCTGAAGCATCAGCTTTATGAGGTTTTTCTCCAGCATCGTCCCGAACCCAATAACAGATTCATCGTACTGTCTCATTCTTCCACTATCCCATACTGGGGTCTCATTGGAAGTCCTTATTATTTTGCTATTATTATTGCCATTAATTTCTAGTCTTATAGCCCCTTCGGAAATATTTGTTTCCCTTGCTATTTTCTTGATATAGATGTCAGCCTCAACAGGACTTAATTCACCTAAGATTTTAGCTGTTTCTTGCAAAAATTCAACACTTCCTTCCGTTGTATGAAGATTCAGCCTTTGTCTTAACAGATAGATTTTATAATCTGCATAAGGCATTGCTTTTTGTATCAATTTTAAAAATTCTTCTTTTCCATTCTTTTTTATAAAATCATCGGGGTCCTTCCCATCGGAAATATGAAGCACCTTGACCTTGCATCCCGCTTTATGAAGAATATCGAGACCACGCAAAGCAGCAGTCTGTCCTGCCGTATCTGCATCATATGCTAAGATTACATTTTCAGTATATCGTTTCATCATGGCTGCCTGGTTTTCTGTCAATGCAGTTCCCAGTGAAGCGACCACATTTCGTATACCTTGCTGATACAGAGATATAACGTCCATGTAACCTTCTACAAGAATCACATAATTCTCTTTATTTATATCCTGTCTGGTTAGGTTTAATCCATATAAATTGTTTTTCTTTAGAAAAACAGGGGATTCAGGGGAATTTAAATATTTTGGTTCTCCATCACCTAAAATTCTCCCGCCGAATCCTATGACCTTGCCTCTTGTATTGATAATCGGAAAAACCACTCTGTTCCGATACTTATCATAATATTTTTCTTTGGATTGAGATATGATTCCGAGTTCAAGCAAGGTTTGAGGATTGATTCCCTTCTTTATAAAATGCTGATACAGGCTGTCCCATTCTCCGTCGGCGTAACCGATTCCGAACTTCCTAAGTGTTTCTGAGTCCATACCGCGTCTCTTCATATATTCATAGCCGGGATTTGGCATCTTCGTAAAGGCTCGATAAAAAAAGGTTGCTGCTTCCCTGTTGATCTCATATAAGGCAGTCTTGTCCTGCTCTTTCCGGAAATTCGAATTCTTTATTTCAATACCGTACTCTTCGCATAACCTTTCTACTGCACCAGGGAAATCCAGATTGTTATACCGTTGAACGAATTCAATCACATCGCCTGTTGCTCCGCAGCCGAAGCAGGTAAAAATCTGTTTGGTATCGGAAACAACAAAAGAAGGTGTTTTCTCTTTGTGAAAAGGACAGATACCTTTGTAATTGCTCCCTGTTTTCTTAAGGGTCACATGACGTCCGATCACATCAACGATGTTGCACCTGTTTTTAATTTCATCAATTATGTTATCACGAATACCCACACCCATTTTGTCCCCAAATATTCAACGTTTAGTAACATATTCGACAAAAGAAGCGATATTCCTTTTTTATAATTAATATTTTTATTATACTATTTCCATCCTTCCGGAATAAATAATGTGCTGAATATATTTATGGCATAACGATCAGTCATACCGGCTATATGATCTTTTACAATCTCTTCGATTCCATACTCCTCAATAAGGGTTCTGATCTCAGCAGGAAGCTCTTTCGGATTATTTTCATAGTAATTATAAAGGGAAAAAATCATATTCCTTATTTTATCGAGTTCTTCATCTTTTTTTACTGTCTTACTATGGTAAACATTTTCGAACATGTAGGTCCTCAGTTTTTCCATATGGAATCTGCAGTTTTCACTCATTATGATATCGTCTTTTCCATCGCTGTTCTTTATTAAATCGTTTACAAGAGTATTTATTCTCGTTCTATGATCATTCCCCAAAGCTTTAACACAATCTTCGGGTAAATCTGTTTCCTTGATAACCAAGCTGCGCAGAGCATCATCAATATCGTGGTTAATGTATGCAATTCTGTCACTGAATTTTACGATTTGTCCCTCCAGCGTAGCAGGCATTGAATTTCCTGTATGATTTAAAATCCCATCTCTAACCTCAAATGTCAGGTTCATTCCCCTGAATGCCCTTCTACCCGAAGATTCCAGGATGTCGACAACTCGCAGGCTTTGTACATTGTGTTTAAAACCGCCCGTATGTCTTTCTGCTAAAAAGCTTTCACCGTTGTGCCCAAAGGGAGTATGCCCAAGATCATGACCCATAGCTATGGCTTCCGTCAGATCCTCATTCAAAGCAAGCGCTCTTGCGATTGTCCTTGCGATTTGGGATACCTCTAAGGTATGTGTCAATCTGGTTCGAAAATGATCTCCTTCCGGCGCCAGAAATACTTGTGTTTTATGCATCAATCTTCTGAATGATTTAGAGTGAACTATCCTGTCTCGATCTCTTTGATAATCGGTCCTTACCCCGCACTTTTCTTCTTGATACTGCCTCCCCTTGGTTTCCGCAGCCTTTGAAGCAAATGGTGAAAGAATTTCCTGTTCTCTTTGTTCTATTTGTTCTCTTAGTATCATGGCAATTCCCTATCTTATTACAACTGCAAATTATATTATATTTATTTGTTTAAATATTTACTTATTTATACATGTTTTATTTATACCCCATCCTATCGTCGAAACTCCTTATAAATCTAAAAACAAATAGTAATTTATTATGTGGAAATAATTGTAAAGGACTTGACATTAAAAGTCAAGTCCGCGTGTAATTTTAGCTCCGAATTCATCATCAGCTTTCATAAAATAGCTTACAACTTTTTGCTGTATTTCATCATCGACAAACATTAAATTATCTATAATATTATTAATTAAAGTATCTTGCTCCCTTGTAGACATAGAGCGGTAGCTATCTCCCGCCTGTGAAAAACTATCGGAGTGCGATTCCTGACATCGTTCAACCTTTCCTTGTACATCAATGGGAATTGTATAGCTTTGATGTAAGCGTTCGGGATCTATGGGGTATTTGGTTTGATTGATCGGGAATTGAGCAAAATCAGTGCCTAATCTATACCTTTCAGCATCAAGAGAAGCAATAATGCTGCCCTGCAGCAGAAGATCAAAAGAAAATTCGATTCCCGGTACAATATTAGCCGGTAAAAAAGCTGACTTTTCAACTTCTTCAAAATAGTTTTCTGTTGATTTATTTAATGTCAATTTTCCTACTTTCATTTGAGGAACTATTTTCTCAGGCCAAAGTTTTGTTGCATCCAAAGGATTAAAATCATATCTGTTCATCTTTTCATATGGAATCATCTGAACGCTTAATTCAAATTCTGTCAATTCATCTCTTTCGAGGGAGTCACAGAGATCTCTGGCAGCGGCATCGGGGTCAAACCCCGCCAAGAATTCTGCCTCTTGTCGTGAGATGCTTTTTACCCCTTGCATCGGTTTCCAGTGATACCTTACCAATTGTCTCTGACCGTTTGAATTCACCCATACATATGTGTTAATTCCATGACCCTCCATATGCCGATAGCTTTTTATTGTTCCTCTGTCAGAGAACAGCCATATTATTGCATGTATTGTTTCCGGTGTCTCTGATATATATTTCCAAAACCGTGCAGATTCAGTGATATTTGTATGCGGAGAAGGTTTTATTGCATGTATCAGATCAGGCAAACCAATAGCATCACGTATAAAAAAAACAGGCAGACTTATGCTGAGCAAGTCGCAGTTACCTTCTGTCGTATAGAATTTTACATCAAAGCCTCTTATGTCACGCAGTGTATCTGCAGAACCTTTTGATCCGGTCATTGTTGAGAATCTTACAAATACCGGGGTCTTTCTGTCAGTATTCTGCAAAAATGCTGCTTTGGTAAAATCACTCATTGGCATATATGCCCTGAAATAACCATGGGCTCCTGAACCTTTTGAGAAAACAATTCTTTCCGGAATTCGTTCTCTGACTAATCCGGTCAATTTTTCAATAAGCCGGATATCCTGAAGCAGTACCGGTCCATTCTTTCCAGCTGTTAGTGAGCTCTTATCCTGGTTCATATGTCTCCCTCCTGTTATCATTCTGTCCGTTGACTGAACCGGCATAACCATCAATAAGCAACAGTTATGCCGCATAAAGTGCATAAGTATATATGATAATTGACAAAGCCCTTGCACTTTATGGATTCGGAAAGGTTTATAAGTGGTTTTTACTTTTCCAAATCGTTCAGCACGCCTTAAACAGTACAGTATATGAACAAAAGAGAAAAAAGGAGCATTGCATAATATACTTTTATGCTTGCTCCTTGAATTAAATAACTGTGAGATTTGCAAAACATGGCTTCGTGAAATAAGTTCGCCGGCAATTTTCTATTCAAATGTCGGCGAACTATTATTTGATATTAATGATTTTCTGCTTCCATTGCATCTTCTTTTGTTTCATGAACGGTACCTCTTGGATGCTGCGGCGGTGCATATATCGAGTACAATTTCAGTGCTTTGTTCCCTGTATTGTAAATGTTGTGCCATGTACCGGCAGGTATTATTATTATGTAATCGGGACATACCCTTTCCTGATAATCCAGGCTGTCTTCACTGTAACCCATTTTTACAATGCCTTGACCATCTTCAATTCTCAGAAATTGATCAACATTGTTATGAATCTCCAGTCCGATATCTCCCCCGGCCGGGATACACATAAGAGTTAATTGAAAGTAATCACCTGTCCATAATGCAGTGCGAAATGTATTATTTCGTTTAGTTGCTTCTTCTATGTTGATTACAAAAGGTTCCGGACCATAATCTACTAAACCGTATATCTGATTGTTTCTCATCTCATTGCAAGGACAATCTCTGCCCTGCTTAAACATATACCTCATTCCTTTCATGCTTTTATAACACAATATAATATAATATTGTATTCGGCATGATAGAAATATATTCACTTTTTCCCTGTACTTCCAAAGCCCCCTCTGTCTTCTTCAGAAAGCTCTCCTACTTCTTCAAAGCTGATTGCAGGCTGGTTTTTTTCGATTCTGAATTGGCAGATGCGGTCATTTGGTTCGATTATCGTATCTCTTATTGCATATACTGGCATATGCCACCAGTCGTTAGGTCCACAGTATTTATTGTCCACAACGCCGCAGTGATTTGTCTGTATTATTCCAAAATTCTTAAATGTACTGCTTCTTGGCACGATGTGGGCTTCATAACCCTCTGGCAGCTGCATTGCAACACCTAAGTGAATCAATTTGTATTCTCCTGCTTTCAATTTCACTTTTTCGGCGGATCTCAGATCAATCCAGTCAGATTTGCCGTCGATGTATTCCAATCTTTTTATTTCCTGATTTAGATATTTTATATTGATTTTT
>CAYLLJ010000004.1:9857-21765 GCA_964384725.1 uncultured Oscillospiraceae bacterium
GGTTCATCCTATGCCTGAATAACTTTTTTCAGGTCAACCCTATTTCTTCCGATAAGAATACCTGAGTAGTTATGAATATCCGTTATAAGGTCGGAAACACTGTATATATCATCCATTGTTACCGCATCCACGCTTTCCATGACCTCCTCCGGCGTATATATTTTGTCCAACAGAAGCATGCTTTTTCCGATTGAAAACATTCTTCCATTTACATTTTCAAGGCTGAAAATATAACTTCCTTTCAGCTGTTCCTTGGCAGTCTGCAGTTCTTCCTGTGTAATCCCGCACTTTTTCAGAATTATCAGCTCATCTCTGATCCCAATGAGCGCTTCCTTTACCTTGTCATGGCTGACTCCGGCATAAATATTAAAATAGCCGGTGTTGCTGAATGAGCTTGACATTGAATAAACCGAATATGCAAGCCCTTTTTCCTCACGGATATTCTGGAAAAGCCTGGAGCTCATGCTCCCGCCCATAATGTTGTTAAGCAAAACCAAGGAATAATATCTGTCATCACCCAGAGATACTCCCTGTAAGCCCAAGCAGATGTGTGACTGCTCGATATCCTTAATTTTTGTCTTATAATTTGCTTTATACTCTGCTTTCCCAAAATCTTTGGGTTTTTTTTCGGCTGCTAAATTCGATAACGCACCCTCGAACAAATTACAGACATAATCTGGGTCGAAACTGCCACAGACAGAGATAACAATATTATCTCTTGTGTACTCTTCCTCCATATATTTTCTTATTGATTTTTGTGTAATACCCTGCAAGGATTTAGGAGTTCCGATAATAGACTTAGCAAATGGGTTCCCTTTGAAAATCAGCTCACTTATAATATCGTGGGCGTCATCCTCAGGTGAATCCTCTATCATTTTGATTTCCTCACAGACGACCCTTTTTTCCTTCTCCATCTCCTCTTTGTCAAACTTCGAATGCATAAACATGTCTATAAGAATATCAGCTGCCTGGTCAATATTATGTGACAGCGTTTTCAAATAATAGCATGTGGCTTCCTTTCCTGTGAATGCATTTATCTGTCCGCCAATCTTGTCCACATCTTCAGCAATTTTTTTTGCGCTTCTTTTATCTGTGCCTTTAAAAAGCATATGTTCAATAAAATGGGATATCCCGGAATTCTTTTGTGTCTCATCAACAGAACCGGCTCTTACCCATACCCCTATTGAAACGGATTGCACATATGGTATTTTCTCCATAACAATCCTGACTCCACAATTTAATTTTGTATTTATTATCATACTGTTTACCGCTTTCTTAGTTATCATTTTAATGCATTAGTAGAAAATTATCGACTTAGTATTCTGCCAGACTTATTGCACCATTATAACGCATCGGTTGAAAATTTACTACCGATAATTTTCTTTACATATTAGACAGGTATAAATATACAAATCGCCTTCGGTCGCCGTCAATTCATTGCATGAATTGGGTGAGATAGTACAGTACAGGTGATACCCTTTCAGCTACAGTGATATTTATTTTGATAACATATATAAGGGCACGATCTTTAGATTCTGTGCTCTGATTTCTTTTATCAGAGCAGGCAACGCCTTCACTGTTTCCTCTTTTGGATGCATAAGTACGATTGCTCCGTTCAAATGTTTTTTCAGAATCCTGTTCTTTATTACCTCGGAAGTGGAACCCTCCCGCCAGTCTATTGTATCCGCACTCCATAATGCCATCTTATAACCCAGGCTCCTGCAGAGTTCCACCGTTGTTTCGTCATAGTCCCCGGACGGCGGTGCAAATACATTCGTTTTAACTCCTAATATGTCAATTATAACCTTTTCTGTTTTTAATATTTCTTCTTTTATGGTTTCTACAGAATTTTGCGAACTCAATTTATGACTATAACCATGACTTTGTATTTCATGACCTGCAGCATACATTTCCTTCAATAATTCCGGGTTATTCTCTGCCCACTTTCCGCTCACAAAAAAGGTGATGCTGATTTGATTTTCACTAAGAACTCTGAGCATATCAGGAATCACCTTTTCACCCCAGTCAACATTGCAGCTGAAGGTAAGCTGACCGCTGTTAGGCAGGCCGCTGCGAATAACGACTCCTTCCTCATTAGGCGACAGGATTTGAACTCCCTCATTTTTCATTGCGGAATAATTCTCATGAAGGATCATTCCCAGAGTAGCAATCTGATATGTAAATATTACAAATATCGTTGTAAAAACCATAAAAATAATAAATTTGTTTACCTTCATAAAAGCACCCCCAAAGCATTCTATGCCTGGGGGTGAAAATTTATTTCACATTATTGACTAATACCTGACTTCGCAATGTTATCTCTTATGTTGATCAGTTTGTAGATGACTGTCGCCGCTTCAGCTCTTGTAGCTTGACCCTGAGGTCTGTAGTCGCCTTCCGGGTAACCGCTCATAATTTCGGATGAAATGATCTTGTTGACAGATGCCGCAGCCCATGGGCTTATCATAGATGTGTCGGAAAAAGTCGGCATCGCACTGTTCTCAGGCAGCTCTGTACTTCTTGTAAAGTTATCCAGCATTATTGCCATCTGTTCCCTTGTTATCCTTTCATTCGGTGCAAAGGTCACATCATCGACTCCCCTTACGATCCCATTTGCGAAGCCCCAGTTAACATAACTGTAGAACCATTCCGTCTCAGGCACATCTGTAAATCCTGCAGGTGCTGTCATTGTAGTATCTAAACCGTATACCATCTTTGCCAGCATTGTCAGGAACTGCGCCCTGGTAAGAGAATTATCCGGCATATAAAGGTTTTCACCCATTCCATTGACAACGCCCCGCGCCGCAAGTTTTCCAATGTATTCTCTGGCCCAATGTGTCGTCGTATCATTAAAGTCGATCATGGAAGCGCCGATCTGCACCGGAATAGTCTTCCTGTCACCATTGTATTCAACATAAATATTACCGGTAATTCCCGTTTCATTACTTGATTGAAACAATCCGTTTTCATTGATAGTGCCGATATTTGCATCACAACTCCATGTGAAGAGATTATCTCTGCTTGCAATCGGTGCATAGCCGAATTTAGCCGTCACATTGATATCGGCAGTTTTACCGGGATCTATCACCAGATTCTGCACATTGGTTGTATAAGTAATATTATCTTGTATATCCACCTTCACTGTCGTGTTCAGAGCTCCGCTCTCTACATCAATTACCCCGGTGCCGATATCACTGCCTGCAGTAAACAGGCCGCTTTCATCCACTGAGCCTGTTTGATCATTTTTAACAAGGTAATTTACATCTTTTCTTAATTGAACAGGTTCGTATTTATCATTCGAAGCATAAGTGGTCAATTGAACATCTGCTCCCGGCATCACCAAAGGACTGTTGACATATGTATGCAAATTTTCCGCTTTGGAGTTCCCGCTTTCTTGATATACAAGAAACAAGCCGTTTGTTGTCTTCCTCTGGGCTCCCGAAGATGGTGAACTTTTTACAGCTGCCTTATTATCAATGCCGCCTTCCCTCACCGCCATGACTGAGGAACCGCCGCCATCCATATTCACAACGGTGGTGCAGCCCAATGCCATCATATGTTTCATCATATCGGTCAAGCTCAGTCCTGCCGAAAAGTTTGGCTGTCTTCCATCCAGCACATATAAAATTATGCTTCCATCCGGTTTGATACCGACAGCAGTTCTTGGATTTACGTTGGTTCCGTTCGAAACGATCTGTCCGTTATCACACATAACATAGTAAACACCGACAGCCTCCTTGCTGTCCTCCAAGCCTCCGTTGTTCCAGTCTGTTATAGAAATCTCAACGGTGCTGTCTGGAACAAGCTGGGAAATCGGAACTGCATACGGGGAATCCCAGGCTGCGGAAAGAACCAGTTGATTCTCTCCTATGGGTGTATTGGTTGTCCCGTTTCTGACTTCAGCTACAGTTGCCACAATAGTACCGCCCACCACAGGTTCGGTGTTTTCCGCTGAACCTGCATCCAGAATAACTTCTACCGAATTGACAGATGTTTTTGTAGTGGGTGCGTATTGTCGATTGAAAAGATGCAGTGCTTTTGCTCCGCCGTGCGGGACATTAAAAAAACCGATGGGTGCATTGTATTCCGTCGGTATATATGTAATCTGCTGTGTTGCCGTTACCGCAGAGTCTGTTGCAGTCAAAGCCGGATCTGTTGTTAAAGCCGGATCTGTTGTTAAAGCCTGAACCTCAATAACAGTCGATACATTGATGGTTCCTTTTAGAGAATATCCGAGATTGACCTTTTCTAAGGATGCCACCCCATCTTCATCAAAGGAGATGACGTATTCCGGCGCATATCCTGATGTTTTGATTTTCCCGTCATGGATGGTCAGGCCCTTCGGCGTGCCTGATGCGGTATCATAGAGATCGCCGTTTATTCCTGCTACGACCTTGTATCCCTGACTTTCCAGCGTGTTGACCATACTATCCATGGTATAGGTACCTGTAATCTCGCCTTCAAATACATAGGGCTTTAAATCCGATCCCTCCAGGTCTGCGTTTATAAAATAGGCACGTTCGATGCCATTCGTGCCATGCCCTGCCAATTGTTCTGAATAGACGGCATTATCGTAAACCTGTGATTTTGTTTCATAGTATACATTTCCGATTCCGTCCTGATAGGTAAATCCTGTCAGAAATGTTCCCGCTGCCAATGCGGCTGCTAAAATGCATGCGGTGAATCTCTTGCTGCTCGTAAATATCATTTATCCCTTACCCCCCAACCTTTTTGCTAATCATTATTTGCATTCATATTATTCTAACACCCCTCTTCCGGACTATTCAAGTTACACTTCTATTACAAACAATTCAGGAATATTTTACCTTGCCTCAAAGTCAAACATGCCTCCGCCGAATACATCAGCATTGTACATGATAATGACAATATCAGGTTTGTGATCAACAGCGTATTCAAGAACAGAATCTTTAAAAAGTCTCATATCTAATGCTCTGATTTCATGAACGGTAAGAGAAAGAAAAGAATACACAGGAAGTCCGAAGGAATCCTTTATCATTAGAACGCTTCCTTCATCTATGTTGTGATTAACAAATTCCAGCTCTCTGTTATCTCCGTGATATACAGCATAACGGTTTGTCACAAGAGGAGCGTCCTCATCAATATAGTGTTTTGATAGAACTGCTTCTTCAAAGCTTCCTTCATATATTACTTCTCCTCCGTAATCCCGTTCATATAACGTGTATTTCGTATCAAAATCAGGTGTGATTAAAGTAAAATCATCCACACCGCCGTAAATCCTTCCCACTCTTCTTCCCATAGAGCCTATATAAAAATCCTCATATTGTTTCTGCTTATAATGCACGATATCGGTGAATTGTGGATCAATACTGAAACCGTACTCTTTGTTGAGCTTTTCTACGATTTGTCCGAAGCTGTAAAAAGCACCATTGATTGTCCAGTGATGATCCGTATCAAAAAAAAGCTCATTCTGCGACATACCGCTGGACCAAAAGCCGGGCCTTAGATCAAAATAGTCTACTCCTGCCGCATCAAGCCCTTCTAAAAAGTCATCTGCATTCTTATTGCTGTAATCTGCTGCGGTAACAGGGATCTGTATCTCATTTGGAGGAAGCTTAAATGGGGCTTGTATATATAGAAAAGGGATTCCCTCTTTATCCAGCTGCTTTTTTAAGCTGATGATACGTGCAAGCTCGTCAGAAACATCCTTATATCCTACCGCAAATGTAGTCTGCCCATAGGGAGTTTTATATAAAGCTCCATAGCTGGCATCATTTACAATTTGTTTACCCATTGCCATCTGTGCAGAGCCGTATAACTCTATAAAGAGATTTCTTCCTTTAAGGCCATTTCCCAAGGCTCCATCTGTGCTTCCGATGATAGTTTTCACCTTCTGAAAAGGTGTACTGTCCTGAGAAATGCTGTTTCGATATGAGGATAAAAGCTCACTTGCTATCGGTCTTATGCTTATGACTGTCATAGCAAGCATTCCAAAAATAATTATCAGAAAAACCGCCGCAGTAATCTTTTCCTTACTTAAATCCTTCAAATTAAAATGTCTCATATCATTTTCCCTCTGCTTGTTCTCATGTTATTTAGAAGTTGAAATAAATAAACGGATTATAAGAACCTTTTATTAAATACGACATGGAAAGCAAAAATAGAAATACAAAGCCCAAAATATATGCAAAGCTAACCAATGTTCCTGTCGGAGAACCCATGTATCCCGAAAAATGATTATACCGCTTGGGAATTGCTTTAGCAATGGGCATTGAAAATACAATTCCCATCAGCAGGAACACCAGGTTCTCATTGATATATACCGCTGTCAACTCATCAAAAATAGGAGATCCATTCATAAACAGCATTGTTTTTAAGTAATCAAATCCGCTGCTGATATCTGTTGCCCTGAAAAATACCCACCCGATTATTACCCAAAGCATTGTATATATTCTTTTTAAGAAATTACCCGTCTTAGAGTCTCCGCCTAATTTTTCAAAATTCGTAAGTTTTTCAAAGGATATCAGAACAAAATACATGAGACCCCAACATATAAATGTCCAATTTGCTCCATGCCAAAACCCTGTAAGTGCCCATACTATAAAAAGGTTTAAAATCATCCGTCTCTTTGATTTTACTCTGCTTCCTCCCAGCGGGAAATAGACATAATCTCGAAACCAGGATCCCAAAGAAATATGCCATCTCCTCCAAAATTCTGAAATCGATTTAGAAATGTAGGGATAATTAAAGTTTTCAAGTAGTTTAAAACCGAACATTTTACCAAGACCGATGGCCATATCAGAATATCCCGAAAAATCAAAGTAGATCTGGAGCGTATAGGCAATGGCACCAAGCCATGCAAAGGAAACCGAAAGCTCGTCTCCCGACATTATGAAGGCTCTGTCTGCAATAACCGCAAAATTGTTGGCTAGTAATATCTTTTTCCCGAACCCGACCATAAAGCGGCAGACGCCTTCCGAAAAGTTGTCAAGATTTTCTTTTCTGTTCATAATCTGATCTTCAATGGTTTCATATCTGATGATGGGACCTGCCACTAAAGCCGGGAAAAAGGAAATGTAAAGACCTACATTTATCAGATCCTTCTGAACATGCCCTTTGCCTCTGTAAACATCAATTACATAAGAAATCGCCTGGAAGGTGAAAAAAGAGATTCCTATAGGCAGTATGATTTTAGAAACGGTAAAATCTGTGCCAAAAAAACGGTTGGTATTTTCAACTGTGAACATCAAGTATTTAAAAACATAAAGAATGCCCAAGTTGAACGCAACCATGGCAAAAATTATCCACCTGGAATGAGTTTGATTTTCTCGGTGTCGGGCTACAGCCTTTCCGAACAACCAATTTGCTACTATGGACATCATCAGGATAAATACATTCTTCGGCTCTCCCCAAGCATAAAATATGAGGCTTGCGATCAGCAAAAATATATTCTGCAGTTTTCTATTCTTTCTCAGAATTGTATAATATAAAATCAAGATAACCGGTAAATAACAGATGATAAAAATCAAAGACGTAAATAGCATTTAAGTTCTCCTCAAAACAAGGCTATATCTGAAATTCCAGATATAGCCTCAAGCTGTTATTATATATGGGTTTAATATATTCCAACTAGTCAAGCAATTCTTTTCTGGTCAGGTTTATCCTGTTCTGACTGTCTATTTCTGTTACCTTAACCTTTACGATATCACCAACGTTCATAACATCTTCAACTTTTTCCACTCTTTCTTTTGCCATCTTGGAAATATGAAGCAATCCTTCTTTACCCGGGAGTATTTCTATAAACGCTCCGAAGTTCATAAGTCTTGTTACCTTACCTTCATAGATTTCTCCCACTTCCACTTCTTTTATAAGAAGCTCGATAGCCCTGACACCATTATTGGCGGATTCCATATCGGGTGCGGCGATATATATCAATCCTTCATCGTTGATATCGATCTTAACGCCCGTCTCCGCAATAATCTTATTTATCGTTTTGCCGCCCGGCCCGATTACTGTTCTGATCTTGTCAGGATCGATCTGCATAGAGATGATTCTGGGCGCATACGGTGACATTTCTTTTCTTGGCTCCTTGATTTCTTCCAGCATACTGTCCATTATGAACATTCTGCCATCATACGCCTGCTTCAGTGCATCCTGAAGGATCTGTCTGGAGAGTCCATGTACCTTGATATCCATCTGGATTGCAGTAACGCCTTTTGCCGTACCGGCCACCTTGAAGTCCATATCCCCTAAAAAGTCTTCCATACCCTGAATGTCGGAAAGTATAGAGATTTTGCTGGAACCGTCCGGTTCTACTCTTTCGATCAGACCCATAGCAATACCTGAAACGGGAGCCTTGATCGGAACTCCTGCGTCCATCAAGGACAGCGTGCTTCCGCAGGTAGATCCCATAGAAGTACTTCCGTTGGAAGATAATACTTCAGATACGACTCTGATGGCATACGGGAATTCTTCAACGTTCGGGAGTACTGGAAGCAATGCTCTTTCCGCCAGTGCACCGTGGCCTATTTCACGTCTTCCGGGGCTTCTCATGGGTTTTGCCTCACCTACGCTGTAAGGCGGGAAGTTATAGTGGTGCATGTATCTCTTTTCGACTTCATCTCCAATGCCATCGATGGTCTGCGATTCACCTAAAGGTCCTACTGTTGTAATCGATAGCACTTGCGTCTGGCCACGCTTAAAAAGGCCTGTCCCATGAGTTCGCGGTAGAATCCCTGTCTCACACCAGATAGGTCTGATTTCCGTGGGTTTTCTGTTGTCAGGTCTTATGCCGTCATCCAAAATGAGGCTTCTTACCTGTTCTTTTGTGATATTATATATCACCGCAGCTATATCCTTCTTGTTATCCGGATATATTTCCGCGAAGTGTTCTTTTGTTTCTTTTTCCACAGCATCCATATTATCAAGCCGTTCCTGCTTATCATATGTCTGGATTGCCGCTCTCATCTTATCTGATGCAAATTCTTTGACCGCTGCCTCAATTTCTTCATCAACTTTATAAAGAACAACTTCTCTCTTCGGTTTTCCTACTTCGGCAACAACCTCTTCAATAAATTCTATAATCTTCTTGATCTCTTCATGAGCAAACATGATTCCTTCAAGGATAACATCCTCAGGTATTTCGTTTGCAGCTGCTTCCACCATCATGATCGCTTCCTTTGTGCCGGATACGACCAGATGAAGATCACTTACTCCTCGTTCGGCGAATGTCGGATTTATAATGAATCTGCCGTCGATTAAACCAATCAATACAGATGCTGTCGGTCCGTCAAACGGAATATCGGAGATGGACAAAGCAACCGATGAACCTATCATTCCTACAATTTCCGGGGTGCAATCAGGGTCAACACACATAACTGTCGCAACAACCTGTACATCATTGTAAAAGCCCTTTGGAAAGAGCGGTCTGATCGGCCTGTCAATCAATCTTGAGTTCAATATTGCTTTTTCTGAAGGCCTTCCCTCTCTTTTTATAAATCCTCCCGGTATTTTCCCCGCAGCATACATTCTTTCCTCATAGTCAACACTGAGAGGGAAAAAGTCAATATCTGCTCTGGGCTCTGCAGATGCCGTAGCAGTCACATTGACAACGGTATCGCCATATTTCACCATGACCGCTCCGTTTGCCATCTCACAAACCTTGCCAACTTCCAACTGCAATAATCTTCCGCCGATTGCGGTCCTGAATGTTCTGTAATCTTCAAATCTCATTAACAACTTCCTCCTGTTAATCTTTCACTAAATAAAAGGCGGGGAAAACCCCGCCTTTGCATATCGGAATTATTTTCTTAATCCCAATCGCGCAATTAGATCTCTGTATCGATCTACATCCTTGTTTTTCAGGTAATTCAGAAGATTCCTTCTCTGGCCGACCATTTTTAAAAGACCTCTTCTTGAATGATGGTCCTTTTTGTGAATCTTCAGATGTTCATTCAGATCGTTTATTCTAAAGGTAAGAATCGCTACCTGAACTTCGGGTGAACCTGTGTCTCCCTCTTTTGTTTTGTACTCATCAATAATTTCTGCTTTTTTTGTGTGATCAATCATGATATTTCTCCTTTTTTTATTTCACCTCTATCCGTGTATTACGTCGGAGCTTCGAAATACTCAGTTAAAGGTATATTTGTTTGACAATAAATGATATCATATCGGCAATTTATTGTAAAGTTTATTTAGTTATTTTTTATCTCCTTTCTATGGCACTAAGCGTATTGAAAAAATCCGGGTAAGATATTTTTATACATTGTGAATCTTTGATAGTGCTTGTCCCCTCTGCTGCCAGTGCAAGAACAGCCATAGACATTGCTATCCTGTGATCCTGCCAGGTTTCAAATTCACCGCCGCGTACTGCTCTGCCTCCTTCAATCGTCATCCCGTCTGCGGCGGATGTGACTTCAACTCCGGCTTTTTTTAATCCTGTTTCCATCGCATATATCCTGTCTGACTCTTTTATCTTTAATTCTCCTGCATCCCTTATTACGGTTGTACCTTCTGAAAATGCTGCGGCAACCGCAAGTACGGGAAGTTCATCAATAAGTCTCGGTATCAGTTCGCCGCCTATTTCAACACCATGCAGTGAAGAAGATCTTATTATCAGATCGCCCGAAGGCTCAATTTCATCACAAAAATTCTCAATCACTATAGAGGCTCCCATGGTTCTTAACACATCAATAATACCGGTCCTTGTTTTATTCAGGCCTACATTTTTGATCCTTAATTCTGAATTCGGTATAATCAGCGCAGCAACCATAAAGAATGCAGCGGAAGATATGTCCCCCGGTATAACGATTTCCCGGCATAACAGCTCATCTGCCTGTCTGATTGTAATTTTGTTTTTATCAACTTCAAGACTGCCGCCAAAGCCGTTTATCATAAGCTCAGTATGATTTCTTGATGGTTTCGGTTCAATAACGGTGGTTTCCCCATGTGCGTAAAGTCCTGCAAGCAATATGGCTGATTTCAATTGTGCACTTGCAACCGGCATGACATATTCAATTCCTTCAAGTTCAGTTCCTTTGATTGTAATAGGAACATAATCTTCATTTGTACCGTATATAATACCGCCCATTTTCAGCAAAGGTTCGAGGACACGTTTCATTGGTCTTTTTCGGATGGAAGCATCTCCGTCAATAACAGAAGAAAATCTTTGCGGCGTTAACAGACCGCAGAGCAATCTCGTAGTCGTTCCGGAGTTTCCGGTATAAAGAATATTTTTGGGTGCCTTCAAGCCGTATAGTCCATTTCCTTCTATTGAGACTTGATCGCCTTGTATTACAATTGGTATCCCCATTTCTCGAAAACAGTCAACGGTTGAAAGGCAGTCCTCTCCGTTCAGAAAATTGCGGATAACAGTATTTCCCTTTGCAATAGAACCCAGTATTACAGCCCTATGGGATATGGATTTGTCCGCCGCAACTGTTAAAGTCCCTTGCAGGCCCTTTGAAGGGTTAATTTCCATTTAAGTATCTCCTGTTACAATTTAACTGTGGTAGCTTCCGATAATTTTTACAAATGGTAATTCTTCCGTAAGCTGATAAAACAGCGATCTTATTCGTTCCTCTTTCAGATTCCCCGTAAGATCCACATAGAAAATGTACTCCCATGGATTTTTTCCGTCCGGTCTTGCGTGTATCCCTGTCAGATTTACTCCATAATCTGCAAATATGCCTAAAACTCCTGCCAGGCTGCCGCTTCGGTTCGGACATGCAAATACAACTGCGATTTTATCATGATTTTCTTGAACTGTCAGATGTTTTGAGACAGCTGCAAATCTTGTTGCGTTATCTTTTTTATGATTTATTCCTTCCATCAGAATATTAAGACCATAACGCTCCGCAGCTTCACGTGAACAGATTGTGCCTCTGCTTTTCTGATTCCGCAATGCCACATCCTTTGCGGCAATTGCGGT
>CAYLLJ010000004.1:21795-31721 GCA_964384725.1 uncultured Oscillospiraceae bacterium
ACTCTGCACTCTGCGCAATAGCCTGAGGGTGTGAACAAACTTCTTTAATATCTTCCAAACATGCACTTTGAGTGCCTGCAAGGCAATGATCTACCTTTATAATATCAATATAATTAATAAATAAATCATATTGTCTCAGCAGGTCATATACCTCGTATACGCCGCCCGCCGTGGTGTTTTCCATGGGTACGACTCCTGCCTGATGTTTTCCGCTGCTGATGCTTTGAAATACTTCATCAAAAGTATCAACAGGGTACGCATCAATATCAGGGAATATATCTCTCACCGCCATTTCCGAATACGAGCCAGGTATGCCTTGAAAGCAGACTGATTTCGCCATAAGCGGCTCCTCATTGTATGCAAGGCGGAAATCCACACCAAACTTAAGCATTTTTTGATATTGACGGCATCTGCTGACTTCCATCTGTTTTTTCAGAAGCGATGAATAGGCATGCTTGAAATCTTCTTCTACATCAGAGCTGAGTTTTTCAATAAGCTCTTCTTCTCTTTCCGGTTTTAGTATTTTGTCTCCTGTATGGAATTTTATACTGGCGATCTCCTCTGCTATATCCATTCTCTTAAAAAACAATTCTTTTATATTGAGATCAATTTTATCGATTTTTTTCCTTAATTCATTTAGCGTCATACCCGTAAGCCTCCAAATATAAATCCATCATTGCAACAGCAACAGCCGCCTCAACTACTGCCGGTGCACGCAAGGTAATGCACGGGTCATGCCGTCCCCGAATCTTAAGATCCTCCGTTTTTAGTGTCTCTAAGTTCAAAGTTGTCTGTTCTATACCGATAGAAGGTGTTGGTTTAAAGGCTGTTCTGACGATAATTGGCATCCCATTTGTGATTCCTCCCAATATACCGCCGCTGTTGTTAGTTTTCGTCCGTATCATACTGTCATCCATGGCATAGCAATCATTGACCTCGGAACCTCGTTTTCCGGCAGCAGCAAAGCCCAATCCAAACTCAACGCCCTTTACTGCAGGAACACTATAAAGAATTGATGCGATTCGGCTTTCTACATTCTGAAAAATCGGACTGCCTATACCCGGCTCTGCACCGGTAACCGCACATTCGATCACTCCTCCGATAGAGTCAAGATCGTTTTTCACATTCATTATTGTTTCATTTATTTTCACTGCCGCTTCATCAGAAAAAACCGGAATCTCTTTCATCTGTAATTGCTTCATAAGTTTGCTATCAATAGATGCAGGATCAATAGGATAATCGAAAACATCACCTATTCGATAAATATGGGAGAAGATTTCTACATTGTGGTTCTTTCTTAAGAAACATTTGCATAGTGTACCGGCAAAGACAAGAGGTGCTGTCAGTCTTCCCGAAAAATGTCCTCCACCGCGAATATCATTATAACCTCGATATCTAACATGTCCTGTATAATCGCTGTGTCCCGGACGCGGAATCGATCTGAACTGCTCATAATCTTTGCTTTGAGTATCAGAATTCAGTATCATCATGCAGATTGGAGCTCCTGTTGTCTTATTATCGATAATACCGGATAGTATGACGGGGTTCTCTTCTTCTTTTCTGCCCGTCGTCAGGTTGTTCTTACCCGGAGCTCTTCTTGTCAATTCCCTGCTTATCATTTCTATATCATAGTCTGATCCTGCAGGGAACCCGTCAATGACAACACCTACACTGTTTCCATGAGATTCTCCGAATATGGATATTTTCAATTGATTTCCCCAAGTGCTCCCCATTTTAATCACCTAACACTTTCATCATTATTAATAATTCTGTAACCGGAATTTTTTTAACAAGTACTTTGCCGATATCCTCGATAAAAATAAAATTCAGACTCTCTCCCTGTTTCTTTTTATCAAGCAGTATCACCTCATATATATCTTCAACCGAATAAGTCAACTCCGTCGGAAGACCGCAGGAATCCAAAATTGCTTTGAGCTTGCTGTAATTACCTTTTTTCGTAATTCCCAGGCTCTCTCCTAATCTTATCGCTGATGCCATTCCGATTGACACAGCTTCACCGTGGGAATATTTTGCAAAATCCCCCAATTTCTCGATACCATGTCCGATTGTATGACCAAAATTCAGTATCCTTCGGAGCCCTTTCTCAGTTTCGTCTTCTTCAACTATTTTTATCTTAATTCTTACGCATCGTTCTATTAAATCTTCCAACCCTGCTGTAATATTTTCTCCGGAAACTATATCGAGTATCTCCGGGTCCCATATACACCCATACTTAATAACTTCAGCGAGCCCGGCTCTAAACACGTCGTCCGGCAGCGTATCCAGTACCTGTGGGTCGATAAGCACCAGATCTGGCTGTCTGAATGCGCCTACCATGTTTTTACCCTGGGTCAGATCTACACCGGTTTTCCCTCCTACTGATGAATCCACCTGTGACAGTAAGGTGGTCGGGATCTGCATCAGATGACGTATCCCCCTCATATAAGTGGCGGAAGCAAAACCCGCCATATCACCTGTCACCCCTCCTCCTAAAGCGATGATCATGTCGTCCCTTCCGAATCGGCTGTCAGCAAGTGTATTATATATACTTGCTATCGTCTCAAGATTTTTATATTCCTCCCCGGCAGGAATAATATGGTGATACACCGGAATATCCAATTCAGCCAAATTGTCTTCAAGATATTGAAGATAGATCTCGGCCACATTGGAATCTGTTATTATCAAGATGGCGGAAGGACCATTCTGATCGGTGTATATCCCGGATAACAATTCGGAAATCTGTTTAAGTATTCCATTTCCGATGATGATTTGAGATGTATTCTGTTTTCCATTCAATGTCAAAACTTTCATAATCTATAATTCTCTATCTACCACCGCAGCAATGGATTTCAGCTTTTTCATGGTCTTATCAAACATTTCGTATGTCAGGCTTTGTGCCCCGTCACTCAAGGCATTTTCAGGGTCGTTATGAACTTCTATCATCAGACCGTCAGCACCGGCAGCAATAGACGCCATTGACAATGATTCAACCATCCATGCTTTTCCCGAAGCATGTGACGGATCAACAATAACGGGTAAATGGCTTATTTTTTTTAATGCCGGAATTGCACTGATGTCTAATGTGTTTCTTGTAAATGTCTCATTTGTGCGAATCCCTCTTTCACATAATATCACATTTTCATTTCCGCCGCTTAGTATATATTCAGCCGACATTAGGAACTCTTCAAGTGTGTTGGAAAAGCCTCTCTTCAAAAGTACAGGTATTCTTGCTTTTCCCAATTCTATCAGTAATTCATAGTTCTGCATATTCCTGGCTCCAACTTGAAAACAATCCACTTTTCCAATGAATTTTTCCACGTGTGTCGGATTAGTTATTTCGGTTACGATTGGCAGACCTGTTTCTGCTTTCGCAAGATTCAGCAGTTCCAACCCTTCAGCTTTTAATCCCTGGAATGAATACGGCGAGGTTCTGGGCTTCCATGCCCCGCCTCGGATCACAGATGCTCCTGATTCTTTTATGTGCAGTGCAATATCGACTATCTGCTCCTCTCTTTCGACAGAGCACGGTCCTGCCATAACAACAATTCTTTTTCCCCCTATTTTTACTCCGCCAACATTTACTGTAGTGTCCTCGGGGTGCATTTTTCTGTTTGCACGTTTATACGGCTCCTGGACTTTTATGATTTTATCGACATACTCACTCAGGTAAACGGAATTTCTGTCTATCGAAGTAGTATCTCCTACGATTCCTAAAACTGTCGTCTCCGCTCCAACTATAGGGCTAACCTCAACATGATAACGGCTCAGCCATCCGGCTATTTTATTAATGTCTTCCTGTGTCGTACCATCTTTTAATACAATAATCATTTTTTTCTTCTCCTTCACTCACATACTTTGAGTAATAGCAAAAAAGTCTTGTAAAGCAAAAAACCTTCCGCCCTAACAAAAGGACGAAAAGTTATTATTCATATCTTCCGCGATACCACCTTAATTCAGTACTCGATAGTACTGCACTCTTTTCGAATACAAAGTCTTACTTGATATTCTATCCCTGTAACGTGGGAATACGCCTAAGCCTACTCTTAAAATGTTCAGCCCGGAGCTCAAGAGGGAACTTCAAAATAACTTCTCTGATGTCCATTTCCAGTCAGTGATGGACAATCCCTGTCAGATCCCAAATTTTTACTTTCCTCTATCATCGCTTTTTCGCTATTAATATTTTATAACTATAATATTCGCTAAAACACATAATGTCAAGCGAGAATTTATAACACTTATTTTATTTTATCAATGTTTTCCATATCCAGTTTCTGATGATATAGTTCTGCTTCCTTGCAGTCATTTTCTATCTGTTTTGACAATTCCTGCACACTGTTGAATCTTATTTCAGGTCGTAATCTTTCAAGAAATTCCACACGAATCTGTTTTCCGTACAGCTCTTTGCTGAAATTAAAGATATGGGTCTCAATATTCTTTTTATTATCCCCGATAGTTGGCTTTATACCGACGTTCGTTATTCCCCGATAGACTATCCCGTTATATTTGCAATATGTCACATATACTCCATGAGCAGGCGTGACCATAGTCTCATCTATCAGCAGGTTTGATGTGGGAAAGCCTATTGTTCTGCCTATCTTATTGCCTACAACAACCTCACCTCCTACCGAATAATTTCTTCCCATATATCTTTTGCATTCGCTGACTTTACCTTCAGCGATTAATTCACGAATCAAGGTGCTGCTTACCAGATTGCCGTCTATTCTATAAGGTTCAAGAACGTGAATGCCAAAACCATATCTCAGGCCGGCTTTTATCAATGTCTCCGGGCTTCCTTCCGCCTTATATCCATAATGATAATTAAAACCGCAATATGCCTCTCTCATCTTAAATGCTTCGATCAACAGCTTCTGAACAAATTCCTCCGCTGACAGATGTTGTATAATCTCATTGAATTCGAGAGAAAAGAGATAGTCCACTCCCAATGATTTTATGATTTCCGCCTTATCTTCCAGATATAATATATTTTTTGTTACGGGTTTTCCTGAAAATACATTTTTAGGGTGGTTGGTAAAAGTAAATACTGCACTTTTAAGTCCGGCCATTTTTGCACTTTTTACCGTCCTTCTTATGAGTTCCTGATGGCCTTTGTGGACACCGTCAAAGTTTCCCAAAGCAACGACGGTTTCTTTTATATTTCTTATATCATCCAATGAGTAGAACTGTTTCATAATTGACACCCTGCCCGATAAAATATTTTATCCGCAATTAATTTATTATTATTTTCGTCATAGAATGCAACACCTAAAAATCTGCCGGCATCTTCTGTGGCCTCATTTTTATTTACATAAACGTTATAAGCGGTTTTGTATTCTTTACGAATATTGAATCCATCGTTTTTGTTTTTGTATTCCGGTTCTTTAAGGATACTAATATCCGACATGTTGAGTTGCCCACCATTTACAAACCATTTCGCCTTCTCTCCGTTAACAGCAACCTGTCCGAAATGAATTAGAGGGAAATCGGGTTTTAGCAGATACCGTTCAGGGCCGTTTTCTTTCAGTTCCTCTATCGTCGCTGTGTTACTAAGTATAAATGCTCCACTAACAGTTCGAATCAAACAGCTCATTACCGCACCACACCCTAAAATCTTTCCTGTGTCATGGCATATTGTCCGAATATATGTCCCTTTTGAGCATTCCACATCAAAAGTCACCCGTTTTCTATCTAATTCCATTCGAGTAACCGTAATGCTTTTTATGTTAACTTGCCTTGGTTTTATTTCAACGGTTTCTCCGCGTCTGGCATATTCATATAATCGTTTTCCATTAACTCGTACAGCTGAATACTGAGGCGGGTATTGGTAAATCACACCCTGAAAGTTGCTTAATGCTTCCCTGATTTTGCTCTCATCCGGCATATTTTCGCTATTGTCACTGCTGATAACAGTCCCCCATATATCCTGAGTATCTGTCTCTAACCCAAGCTGCATTTCACAGCGATATTTCTTGTAATCCAAATCCAGATACTCGTTTATACGTGCAGCACTTCCTATACACAAGGGAAGAACTCCAACCGCCATTGGATCAAGTGTGCCGGTATGTCCTATCCTTTTAATCCCCGTAAGCCTCCTAAGCAGATTAACTCCATCACTGGAAGTCATACCTGCTGGTTTTAGCAGATTGATTATTCCATCTTGTATCATAATTCTCTCAGTTTCCCGTCCCTCTTACCTTTTCATCTGCTTCTTTTAGGTGAGTTATGATTGCATCAGAAATCAGTTTTTTTGCATCCTCAAGAGAAGTATACAATGTACATCCTGCTGCTTTCTTATGACCGCCTCCGCCAAATTTCTGGGCAATTACCGAAACGTCACCATATGTCTTAGCTCTTAAGCTAACCTTAATTTCATTAATTTGTTTTTCTTTTAAGAAAGCTGAAATTTCTACACCGCTGATGTTTCTGAGAGTTCCTATGATTCCTTCTGTTTCTTCCATTAATGCACCTGTTGTTTTGAGCATTTCCTGGGTAACAAAAGCGGTATTTCCCTTGCCGTTATATAACATCTCCATATTGTCAAATACCACACCGGCTATTTTCAGCTGTTCAAGTCTGATGTTCTGATAGATTTCCACACTGATCTTTTCCAAGTCTATACCTTTATCAAAAAGCTCAGCTGTTACAAGATGCGTGTGTTTCGTTGTGTTTGTGTATTGAAAATTGCCTGTATCTGTGACAATGGCAGTGTAAATTGACTCTGCCATTTCTATGTCTATCTCAACATCTAAAAGCTTGATCAGATCTAAAATAATCTCGCTTGTTGCCGCAGCATTTTCATCGATATAATTTAAATCGGCAAACAATTTAGTCGTCTTATGATGATCTATGCTTATGCTGACTTTTCCTGAAAGGAACTTTTCTTTCCTTTCCAAAAATCGCTCTATATCACTGCAGTCTATTGCGATAGACACATCAGGTTCATCGATAACCTGTTGATCGTAAGTACAGTAATCTTTTTCCAGGAATAGAAGATACCCAGGAATTTCATCTTCAATGAGAATATATGCTTCTTTTCCAAGCTTTCTGAGTGCTATACATAAGGCTATTGAGGAACCTAAAGTATCCCCATCCATAACGACATGGGGATACACTAATACTGTTTCTGCTTCTTTAAGTTTTTGAGTGATCTGTTTCAATATATCTTTATTCATCTTTTTCTTCCGATTTTTCAATGCCAAGTTCGTCGATCAACTTTGATATATGTCTCCCGTATTCCAAAGATGTATCCATTTTAAATGATAGATCCGGTACATGTCTCAGTTTTATCTGTCGTCCAATTTCCCTGCGGATCAGACCTTTAGCACTATTGAATGCTGTCAATACTTCATTTTTTTCGTCAGCACCTGTTTCTTCAGCAACATCGCTTCCTAATTTTGTAATGTAAATTGTCGCATAGCTTCCATCTTCTGTAACGTCAACGGCAGATACAGTGACAATTCCTGATAGCCTGGGGTCCTTGATTTCCCTGATAAGCAATTCGCTGACGATTCTCCTGATTTCCTCGCTCAGTCGGCCTTGTCTATATCCTTTACCCATTTTTGCTCCTTCTATTATCTTTCAGTTTATTTTCTTTCTATTTCTTCCATTTTGAATGCTTCTATGATATCTCCTTCTTTAATGTCATTGTAATTTTCGATGCCGATACCGCATTCATACCCATGAGCGACTTCTTTAACATCATCTTTAAATCTCTTGAGCGATGAAATTTTACCTTCGTGGATTACGATACCATCTCTGACAAGTCTGATCTCAGCATTTCTTTGTACTTTACCTTCTAAAACATAGGCACCGCCAATAATTCCGGCACCTGGAACCTTGAAAGTATTCCTGATTTCTATCTTGCCCATTACGACTTCTTTAAATACGGGATCAAGCATACCCTTCATTGCGGATTCCACATCGTCAATAACGTCGTAAATTACGCGATATGTTCTTATTTCTACACCTTCGCGATCTGCCATGGAAGATATTGCAGAGCTGGGTCTTACATTAAAAGCAATTATAACTGTTCCGGAGGAAGAGGTATTTGCCAGCATTATATCCGACTCTGTGACTGTGCCGACACCTGTATGAATAATCTTAACCTTTACATTTTCATTTTTGAGCTTTTCCAGAGATTGAGTCAATGCTTCTACAGATCCCTGTACATCAGCTTTTATAATCAGATTAAGTTCTTTGACTTCACCCTCCTGTATCTGACTGAAGAGCTGCTCTAAAGTCGAACTGGAATTTCTCGCCATTACTTCTTCTCTCTGTTTAAGTCTTCGGTTTTCGGCTATCTCCCTCGCCAGCTTATCTTCTTTGACCGCATTGAATTCGTCCCCGGCTTCAGGTACATCGGTCAATCCAAGGATTTCAACTGCTGTTGCGGGGCCTGCCTTTTTGATGGCATCACCCTTGAAGTTGGTCATCGCCTTGATTTTCCCGGAGCGAGTTCCCCCCCCGACACTCATTCCCGCCTGCAGCGTCCCGTTCAACACAAGAAGTGTCGCTACCGGGCCCTTATTTTTATCCAATCTGGCTTCGATTACAGTACCCATAGCCAGACGGTTCGGATTCGCCTTTAATTCCAAGACCTCAGCCTGAAGTAAAATCATTTCAAGCAAAGAGTCGATTCCTTCACCTGTCTTTGCAGACACCGGAACACAAATAGTGTCCCCTCCCCATTCCTCAATAAGAACTCCTTTTTCTGTCAAGTCCTGTTTTACTCTTGTCAAATCAGCGCCGGGCTTATCTATTTTGTTGATGGCAACTATGATTGGAACGTTTGCGGCTCTGGCATGACTGATCGCTTCTATTGTCTGAGGCTTAACACTGTCGTCCGCGGCCACAACCAAGACGGCAATATCCGTAGCGTGTGCGCCTCTTGCTCTCATTGCGGTGAAAGCTTCATGTCCCGGCGTATCCAAAAGTACTATTTTCTGACCTTTTGAAAAGACTTCTGAAGCACCGATATGCTGTGTAATTCCGCCTGATTCTGATGCGGTTACGTTTGTTTTTCTTATCGCATCAAGTAATGATGTTTTACCGTGATCGACATGGCCCATTACTGCTATGATCGGGGCTCTGTTTATTAATTCTTCTTCTTTATCTTTAAATAACTCCAGTCCCTCTTCAACTGCCTCTTCTTCAACTTTACCGACAACGATATTGACACCTAATTCCTCTCCAAGAATGACAACTGTGTCTTCATCTATATTCTGATTAATATTTGCCATTATTCCAAGTCTCATCAATGCCATAATAACCTGTGATGTTGTTTTTTCTATCTGATCTGCAAGACCTGCTACTGTAATCGGTACATTTATTATCTTTGTTCCCGGCGGCAGATCGACAAGATTTATTTCAGGCTCGACAGGTTTCGGCTGCTGTTTTAGTTTATGATGTGCGCCTAATCCTTGCCCTCCTTGCGGCTTGCCCCCTTTGCCCGACTTCTGATAAGATGATTGCTGATTGCCTGATCCGGGTTTTTGTTGACCTTGGTTAGGTCTTCCTGCCTGCTGTTGCGGCCTCTGGCCACTTTGTGGTTTCTGTTCACCAGGTCTGTTTGCAGTTTTATGCTGAGGTCTTTGGCCATCCTGGGGTCTTTGATTATCCTGTGATGATTGACCGGTTTTCTGCTGTGGTCTTTGTACTCCTTGCTGTTGCTGGCCAGTTCTCTGCTGTGGTCGTTGTCCTCCTTGTGGCTTCTGTTCACTATGTCTCGTGTCTGCAGGTCTATACTGTGAGTCTTTGCGTTCGGTTGGCTGTGCCTGGGTATTTTGTCTTTCCCCGACTGGATTGTGCTGTTCCTGTCTTGGCCGGTAATCCGGCCTTGTCTGCGTACCCTGTGCCGGCCTTTGCTGTGATGAGTGTGTATCCTGTGCCGGTCTTTGCTGCGATGTGCGTGTATCCTGTGCCGGTCTTTG
>CAYLLJ010000004.1:31821-58167 GCA_964384725.1 uncultured Oscillospiraceae bacterium
TATCCTGTGCCGGTCTTTGCTGCGATGTGCGTGTATCCTGTGCCGGTCTTTGCTGTGATGTGCGTGTATCCTGTGCCGGGTTTGACGATGTTTGATTGCTTCTATTGGGATGACTTTGATTATCATACGCCGTTTTATTTTGATTGTTTCGTGGTTTTGCAGCAGGTCTTACTTTTGTTGCCTCCGGGCTCACACTTGGCTTAACCGCAGCCTTAACAACCACCCTAACTTCTTCCTTATCTTGCTTTGGCTCCGTTTTCTTTGACACAACTTTGACTATTTTTGTTTCCGAACCGCTTTTGCTCCGTAAAATTGTATTCCTAACCGAAATAGCATCTATTTCAGCCACCGTACTCATATGGCTCTTTGCCTCAATACCCATAGTATTTATTTTATCTAATAATTCTTTACTTGTCATATTCAGTTCTTTTGCTAACTCATGTACTTTTATACCGGACATAAGAACACCTCCATTCCTTTTATTTCCCATCGATTTCCTTTAATATTATATTTGCAAAATTTATATCCGTGATGCCGAATACTCCTCTTTCCCGGTTTCCTGTAGCTTTTGAAAGCTCATCTGTTTTTCCATAGATACGTGATGGAATTCCGTTTTCTTCCGAAAGCTTTATCAGTTTTCTTACTGTATTTTCTGATAGGTCTTCCGATAGGATTAATAATTTTAGCCTTTTTTGTTTTATTCCATATAAACATGTATGATAACCGGAAATCAGATTTTGAGATTTGGCAGCAAATCCTAAATAGCTGTCAACTTTTTTTCTCATGCAAAGACAACTCCTTAAATAAATTATCAAGCTCCTGATCTCCCGGAGTAATATCCAGGCCTCTTCCTATAGCCTTTTTCTTTCTGGCTTTTATATAACAGCCCTCATCGGGGCATAAGTAAATGCCTCTGCCGTTTGCCTTTCCCGACTCATCGATTTTTGGTATGCCATTATCCGCAACGATTCGAATCAGCTCACGTTTTGGTTTTGACTCCATGCATCCTACGCATCTTCGCATTGGAATTTTCTTCGTTTTCACAGAAGCACCTCCTGTTAATGCTGTTTTTCAATATATTTATTCTTCAGCTGTTAAATTGCTCTCATCAATGCCTTCAATATTTTCCTCGAATGTATCATCAAAGTCATCAAGGTCGTTTGTTTCATCGGTGAAGAACTGCGAATGACTTCTAATGTCAATTTTCCAACCGCAAAGCTTCGCAGCAAGTCTCACATTTTGACCTTCTTTCCCTATGGCAAGAGATAATTGATAATCCGGTACTATAGCAGTCGCCGATTTTCCGTCATCATTGATTATGACCTTTTCAACCTTCGCCGGACTTAATGCGCTGCTTATCAGTTTTTCGGGGTCATCGCTCCAATTTATTATGTCAATTTTCTCACCAAACAACTCATCTACGATTGCCTGGACTCTTGTTCCTCTTGAACCGACACATGCACCGACAGGGTCTACATTTTCATCTGACGTATACACAGCCATCTTTGTTCTGGATCCCGCTTCTCTTGAGATGCTTTTAATTTCAACAACTCCATCTTGTATTTCGGGAACCTCAAGTTCGAACAATCTTTTAACCAATCCGGGATGTGATCTTGAAAGATAAACTTGCGGGCCTTTTGTTGTCTTCTTTACATCCATGATGTATACTTTTATTCTGTTGTTTACAACATATTTCTCACCGTAAACTTGTTCTGTCACAGCTAAAATACCTTCTGTTCTTCCCATATTTATAAAAACTGTATCATTGCTGATTCTCTGAATTATTCCGGTCACGATTTCTGACTGGCGGTTAGAATAATCGTCATATATCTGGCCTCTCTCCGCTTCTCTAATTCTCTGAACAACTACCTGCTTTGCCGTCTGAGCTGCAATTCTTCCAAAATCTCTTGGTGTAACTTGTATTTCCAATATATCACCAGCCTGATACTTTGGATCGATTTCCCGAGCCTCTTCAATTGATACTTCTACCAGATTGTCCTGGACTGTGTCCACGATATCTTTTCGCATAAAAACATCAATATCACCGGTTTCTTTATTGATATTTACTCTGACATTCTGAGAAGTCCCATAATTTTTCTTATATGCAGATACAAGGGCAGATTCTATTGCCTCAATAAGAAGATCTTTTGATATCTCTTTTTCTTTTTCTAATTCTTCTACTGCCTTAATAAATTCTCTGTTCATTATATTTCAATACTCCTCCTAAAAAAATGACGTTATAGCCAATCTGGTCTTTGCAACCTTTTCCATTGGTATTTCAATTCTGTTTTCTTTATCGTCCGTTATTACCATGCTTCCATCTTTTATGCCTTCAAGCTTGCCGAACAGTGTCTTGCTTCCGTTTATTCCCTGATATAAAGTGACATCTACATAACGCCCTGCAAATCTTGTATAATCACTTTCCTTAATCAAAACCCTATCTATTCCCGGTGAAGATACCTCAAGATAATAGTTTTGCTCGATAGGATCCAATTCATCCATTCTTGCGCTTAAGTACCGACTTACTTTCTCACAATCATCTGTTCCGATCCCAATATCCGAAGCATCTTCCGCCCTCTCGATAAAGACTCTAAGAAACCAGTCCTTTCCTTCCTTTATGAATTCGACATTGTATAGCTCATATCCGTTTTCCTCTAAAAACCCTGCAAGTTCTTCTGCAACAAGTTCTTTTATTTTAGTCTTTGCCATCTCCCGCTCCTTTTGAATATATTAAGCTTTGTCATAGGTTTTAAACAACCTGTTACTCAACCTTAAGCTGATTATAAAAGTGAAAGAGTGGGATTGCCCACTCTTTTGCGTTCACAAGTCAAGATTTTTACTACTATAATAGAGTAGCATAAAAGGCTTGATATTGCAAGTTCTTTCTTAAAAAAGACTTAGCTGATCCGATTCCGGCAAATCGGAAAGAACACCTTGGTTTATCAGTGCTTCAACTGCCGTCTTATTTAGTTTCGCTCTATTTCTAAGATCGTCGACTGAAAGAAAGGGTTTTTTTGTATATTCAAAAGCGATAGCTTTCGCAGCATTTTCTCCGACCCCTGCAAGCGCAACAAAAGGCAGTCTTACTTTTCCTTCATCCGAGAAAAAGCGAGTTTCATGTGATCTTCCTATCTTAACAGGATAAAATTCATAGCCTCTGGCATACATTTCATAAGCTACTTCCAGAACTGTTAACTCTTCCGTTTCTTTTTTTGAGGCATTCTTGCCCTTTGTCTCGATCATTTTAATCTTATCTTGTACCGCTCTTGAACCCTTTAATATAGTCTCCGTGTCAAAGTCATTCACTTTTGTAGTAAAGAACACCGCATAGAATTCTATAGGATGATATACTTTGTAATACGCAATGCGGTATGACATCATTACGTAAGCCACTGCATGAGCTTTAGGGAACATATACTTTATCCTTCTGCATGATTCTATGTACCACTCCGGAACATTATGTTCAGTCATAAGGTCGGCTTCTTCCTGTGTGATACCTTTGCCTTTTCTGACGTTTTCCATAATTTTAAATGCGATCTTGTTGGGAATATTCTTTTGAATAAGATAGTTCATGATGTCATCTCTTGTTGATATTGCGTCCTTCATGGTAGCAGAACCATCACGAATAAATTCCTGTGCATTGTTGATCCATACATCAGTCCCGTGGGAAAAACCGGAAATTCGAACCAGGTCAGCAAACATTGCCGGCTTAGTATCGTCCAACATCTGACGTACAAACTTCGTTCCAAACTCCGGGATACCATAACTTCCGTGCACGAATTCATAATTGGGATCTTTGATATCAAGGCCTTCGATTCCGTTAAAAATGCTGTCCACCCTCTTATCTTTCAACGGTACTTTCAAAGGATCCACACCTGTCATATCCTGTAGCTGTCTTATCATAGAAGGAACGTCGTGTCCTAAAATATCCAGTTTTAGCAGGTTTTCATCTATGGAATGATAGTCAAAATGCGTGGTTACTATATCTGTTTTCATATCATTTGCAGGATGCTGAACAGGACAAAACTCATAGATTTCATGGCCTTCCGGCACAATTATGATACCGCCGGGATGCTGGCCTGTCGTTCTTCTGACGCCTGTGCAGCATTCTGTCAATCTGTCCGCTTCCCATTTATTTATCGGCTGCTGGCGTTCTTCAAAATATTTCATTACAAAACCGAAAGCTGTTTTACTTGCTACGGTGCCGATTGTGCCGGCACGAAATACATTTTCCCTCCCGAATATGTCTTCCACATATTTATGCGCCACCTGCTGATATTCACCTGCGAAATTTAAGTCGATGTCAGGTTCCTTATCCCCTTCAAACCCCAGGAAAACCTCAAAAGGAATATTAAAGCCGTCTTTCTTATACACAGTGCCGCACTTCGGACATATTTTATCCGGCATATCAATTCCACAGTCATAGCTTCCGTCCAGAATGAATTCAGAGGATTTACATTCCTGATCCGGGCATATATAATGCGGCGGAAGCGGGTTTACTTCAGTAATGCCGCCCATGGTTGCTGCGAAAGAAGATCCTACAGAACCTCTGGAACCTACCAGATAACCATCTGATATTGATTTTTGAACAAGCATTTCCGCAGTGACGTACATAACAGCATAGCCATTATTAATGATGGAATCCAATTCCCGATTAAGCCGCTTTTGCACCAGTTCAGGAAGCGGATCGCCATATATGCTTAAAGCAGTTTCTATGCAGCGTTTTCTCAACCGTACATCCGCACCGTCGATTTTAGGTGGAAATTTTCCGCTCGGAACAGGAACTATTTTCTCAATCATATCGGAAATATGATTTGTTGCTTCTATCACTACTTCTCTTGCAAGTCCATCACCAAGATATTCAAATTCTGCAATCATCTCCTCTGTTGTTCTGAGATAAAGCCCCTTATCGCCTTCAATATCCTTGTATCCCTGTCCGGCCATCAATATTTTTCGGTACAGTGCCTCCTCAGGGTCGGCATAATGAGCGTCACAGGTGGCTGCAACCGGTTTATTCAGTTTTTTCCCAAGCGCAATTATCTTGCGGTTTATTTCTTTCAATGTCTCGGCATCAGCAGCTGTACCGTTGTCTATAAGGAATTGATTGTTTGCAAGAGGCTGAATCTCGAGATAATCGTAATACTCTGCAATACGTTCAATCTCGCTTTCCGGTTTCTGGTGCAAAATACTTTGATATACTTCGCCTGCTTCACACGCCGATCCAATAATCAGCCCATCCCTGTAGGCAGTCAGAATTGACTTTGGTATTCTTGGCTTCTTATAGAAATAATTTAAATGTGAAAAAGATACTAGTTTATAGAGATTCTTTAACCCCTCCTGAGTACTGGCCAATATTATTATATGATTTGTATTCTTTGACTTATAATCGATCTTTTTTTCTGTATCACCGGAATCATCATAAAGATAGCCCTCAAGTCCATAAATTATTTTTATATCAAGATTTTCGTATTTAACTGTCTTTTCAGCTTCAGGAAATGCCTGTACCACTCCATGGTCAGTTATTGCAATCGCTTTTTGACCCCATTTTGCTGCAGTTCGTACTAACTCTGCCACATCGTTCAAACCATCCATGGCACTCATCTTAGTATGTGCATGAAGCTCGATTCTCTTTTTTTCGCAGTTATCCTGCCGTTCTTTCTTTTCAATTTTTTCAATGTCTTTACCCATGAATACCAAGGTGTTTTCATAGCTGTCATATTCAGCATTTCCTCTTATTTTAACATGGTCTCCAGGCTGTAAAATGCTATCAATCTCACTCCATTTTGTCTCTGATGCAAATACCTTTACACAGACAGAAGTGACTTTATCGGTAATCAGCAAAGTAATAAGTTTCTTATTCTGCTTGATAGTCCTTGCTTCTTTGCGGAACAGCATTCCTTCTATTACTGTTTGTCCGTTATCCACAGCCAATTCAGCTATCGATACTGTTTCATCATTAATCGGTTTTCCCATGATTCTATTTCCGTCCGCCGGATACTCTTTTACATTGTTTTTCCATTTGGCTGAGCTATTACCGCTGCTGCCGCCATTGATATTTGCGTTTCTATTTCCACTGCCATTGGCACTGGCGGCCGCGCTTGCAGCAGCTGCAGCCAGTTTTTGAGTCTTATCCGTTTCTTCCAGTTCTTTATGCGCCTGTTCCGCCTTTTTCCTTGATACTTCTTTGTAGGTATCCACATGATTGGCGAATTCTACGTCAACCTGCAGACCAAAATCACGCTTAAGATATCTCTTGAACTCGTCTGCGACCTTGTCATTCAACTCATGGACCGCTACAGCTCCCAATGCCATGATCGTCAGTTTTCCGCTCTCATATGTAAATTCTTTCGGAAATATAGTCTTAGTAATTGCTGCATAACTGCCGTTTATCTCATGTATCATGTGCTCTATGTATAGTTTCATGATTTCTTTTTCTGTGAGAATCACATTATCATATATATAATTAATATTTACTCTCTGCAGTCCGGAAATTTCATTTTTTATAGCATTACAGATGCGATCTGCATCCGCAAAAGGTATTATAAAATTCAGCCTGATATTCATAGAAAGAGCAGCTGTCTCTTTTGAAACAACTGCTTTCTCGACGGAATATATATAACTGTCCTTTGAATGCTTTCCTATTTTGTTCCAGTGAACTGTATTTTCAATTAATGATTTCAATGATTGCCTCCAAAATTGCTGCACTTAAACGGTTTCTTATATTTATAAACTTTTATCGTTATGATCGTCCTTATCTTCTTTTATAAGTTCCGACAATGAAGATGCCAGTCCGGCAAGACCCTGTATCTCTGAAGGAATTATTATCTTTGTCGCTTTACCATCCGCTGCGGCTGTAAAGGCGTCAAGACTCTTCAAAGCTATTACCTGCTTGGTCGGGTCTGATTCCACCAGCATCTTGATGCCGTCTGCTGTAGCTTTCTGTACCAGCAGAATAGCTTCTGCCTTTCCTTCTGCATTTCTTATCTGTGCTTCCTTATTCGCCTCTGCTTCAAGAATTTTAGATTCTTTATCAGCCTGGGCTGTCAGAATTACAGATTGTTTGTTTCCTTCTGCAATAAGAATTGCTGATGTTTTCTCACCTTCTGCACGCAGGATAGCTTCCCTGCGCTCTCTTTCCGCACGCATCTGCTTCTCCATCGCCTGCTGGATATCCTTAGGCGGAACTATATTCTTTACTTCGACTCGATTGATCTTGATTCCCCAGGGATCCGTAGCCTCATCAAGCACAATACGTATCTTTGTATTGATATGCTCTCTGCTTGTCAGGGACTCATCAAGTTCAAGGTCACCGATAATATTTCTCAGCGTAGTAGCCGTCAGATTTTCAATGGCAGCCATTGGATTTTCAACACCATACGCATAAAGTTTCGGATCCGTTATTTGAAAATAAATAACGGTATCTATTTCCATAGTGACATTATCTTTCGTTATTACCGGTTGAGGCGGAAAATCTATCACATGCTCTTTAAGAGAAACCTTTCTTGCTATTTTATCTATAAGCGGAATTTTAATGTGAAGTCCGACCTGCCAGGTAGCATGATACGCTCCAAGTCTTTCAACCACATATGACCTTGCCTGTGGAACAATTCGAATATTGGTAACAACAAGAAAAATCGCAATAATAATCAGTAAGAAAATAGATAATATCGATATGAAATCTCCCATTTACTCTTCTCCTCTCTCCCGCTCAACAATGAGCTTAACCCCTTGTATTTTAACAATTTTAACGATATTCCCCTTTAACAGAATTTCATCATCATTCTTTGATACAGCAGTCCAAATCATCCCGTTCAATTTTACCTGTCCGGTATGATAAGGTTCTATGGTTTCTACTACGATACCGGTTTTATTTATCATCTGATCGATATTGTTTTTTTCGTGTCCTATTCTCAGCCTTTTTTCAGCAAGAGGCCTGGTGAAATACAGCAGTATAATAGATACTGCCAGAAAAACTGTTACCTGAAGCAGCAATGACCCTCCAATTAATGCTATGATGCATGCGGCTACTCCGCCTGCGGTAAACCATATGGTAGTCAGTCCCATAGTAAAGCCTTCAATTATTGCAAATATCACAGCTATCACTATCCAGATAAGCGGTTCAGATACTTCAAACCCAGCTATCATAAATATCTCCCTTCCCAATTGAATATGATTATATTAGCACTTTTTCCTGTTTGATATATTGAATCAATTCTTTTGCTATTTCCTCTTCTTTCACAGTACGAACTATCTTACCATTTTTGAAGATCAGTCCCTTTCCTTTTCCGCATGCCACACCAAAATCTGCTTCCCGGGCCTCTCCGGGTCCGTTAACTTCGCAGCCCATAACCGCCACTGTGAAGGACGGCATGAGGTTATTTTTCATTTTTTCTTCGATGGGTCTTAAAGCATTTTCTACCTCTGCAGTTATTTTTGCCAGATCGACACCACATCGGCCGCATGTAGGACAGGAAATGAAATTAATCGAACTATGTCTTAAATTTAAGGCTTTCAGTATTTCGACCGCAAAATAGACTTCGTTTACCGGATCTCCTGTCAGGGAAACCCTTATAGTGTCACCAATCCCCTGAAGAAGCAAGGAACCAATTCCTACAGCAGATTTTGCTTTGCCGCTTTCTACTGTACCCGCTTCTGTGATACCTATATGCAAAGGATGATCCATCTGTCTGTAAATCAGATTATGTGCCAGATAATTCAGTCTGACATCTGATGATTTCAGGGATACAACTATATCAGAAAAATCCATATCTTCAATCATCTTAATATTTTTCAAGGCACTTTCTACGAGTGCTTCTGCGGACACACCCTTATACTTTTCTAAAATTTCTTTTTCAAGTGAACCTGAATTTACTCCGATGCGAATGGGGATTTGTCTCTCTTTAGCTGCATCGATGACAGCTTTTACCCTTTCACGGCTTCCGATATTTCCGGGGTTGATACGAACCTTGTCCGCTCCATTTTTAATAGCGGCTGCTGCCAAACGGTAGTCGAAGTGGATATCGGCAACAAGCGGAACTTTTACTCTCTTTTTTATTGCTCCGAAAGCTTCTGCCGCTTCCATATCGGGGATCGCACAGCGCACAATATCACAGCCTGCTTCTTTTAATCTTTCGATCTGCAAAACAGTGTCAGCTATATTTCTTGTATCTGTATTTGTCATGGATTGTATAGTTATCGGAGCTCCGCCTCCAATAAGAACACCTCCGCAATTAACCTGTCTGCTCATAGTAAAAACCTTCCTATATCTTGATAAGTGATATAGATCATCAAACCGAACAACAGCATCAAACCCACAAAATGAATCGTTCCTTCAGTGTTATCAGAAATTGCTTTACCTGTAAATCTCCTTATTATAAGGAATAGTACACGTCCTCCGTCCAATGCGGGGAATGGCAGCATATTGACAATTGCGAGGTTCAAACTTATCAATGCGGTCAGCTGCGCCAGATAAAGCATTCCCAACTTCGCAGTATCACCAACTATATACACGATTCCGACCGGCCCGGTCAGCGCTTGTGTTGATAATTCCCCCGAAATCAGCTGACCTATGACTTTGATCATCTCAACTCCCATTTGAAAAGTCCCTTGAGTTCCCAGTATAACTGATTTTATAGGACTTTTTTCAAAATCAGGCTGTATCCCTATTACTCTTCTTCCGTCTTCAGCTATCACCACGTCTACTGCAAAGATCATATTTTGTCCGTTTCGATCTGCAGTAACCGTCAAAGTATATTCTTTGCTATTTCCGATGGCTTCAAGAATATCATTCCATTCACTTATTGTCACATCTTCAATTTGAACGATCTGATCTCCGGGCATAAGACCGGATCTGATTGCAGGCATTTCCGGCGATAACACTTTTATTGTATTGCTGGGTACCCCTACAGCAAAATAAACGATTGAAAGAATCAGGATTGCAAGTAAAAGATTCATTACTGAGCCAGCAACTACGACTATCATTTTTGCCGGCCATGGTTTATTGTTAAAAGCTGAAGCATCGCTTGATTCTTCATCCTCACCTTCCATTTTACAATATCCGCCTATCGGTAATGCTCTCAATGAATATTCTGTATCTCCCTTAGTAAAATGAAACAATAGCGGTCCCATTCCTAAAGAAAACTCATTGACTTTAATCCCGGCTGCCTTCGCGGCTATAAAATGTCCAAACTCATGCACAAATATGAGCAGGCAAAATATTAAGATTGCATATACAATCATTATCACAGTGTCAAATCCCCCCTGACATTACGATCAATCTCTAATATAGTCTCTAAATTTAAATGATATTCCGGTTCGTGTTGTTCTATAACTTTTTTTATAGTATTCTGAATATCTAAAAAACTTATCCTATCCTCTAAAAATTGTTGTACCAAAACTTCATTTGCGGCATTTAAAACAACAGGATAGCTTCCGCCTTCTCTGATTGCTTCATAGGCAAGTGCAAGACATTCAAAAGTATTAAAGTCCGGAGTTTCAAATGTAAGTATGCCCGTCTTTGTAAAATCAATGCTTTCGTACGAATTATCCAGTCTTTTTGGATAGCTTAAAGCATAACTGATAGGTATTCTCATATCCGGTACTCCCAGCTGCGCAATTATGGAATTGTCAACATATTCCACCATTGAGTGTATGATGCTTTGAGGATGTACTGTCACTTCTATTGCATCCGGAGGAATATTAAAAAGCCATCTGGCTTCAATAACTTCCAGTCCTTTATTCATCATTGTTGCCGAGTCTATCGTAATTTTTGCACCCATCTTCCAGTTCGGATGTTTCAGTGCCTGGCTGCTGGTAATATGTTCAAGCTGATCAGTTGTATACCTGCGAAACGGTCCGCCTGAAGCTGTCAGGATGATCCGTTTGATATCATTCTGTTCGTTCCCCTGCAGCGCTTGAAATATAGCACTGTGTTCGCTGTCAACCGGTAGAAGCCGAACCTTTTGATCATAAATGGCATCCATAATAAGCTCGCCCCCGGCAACAAGTGTTTCTTTATTTGCAAGTGCAATGTCTTTTCCCGCCTTAATGGCATAGTATGTGGGAGTTAAACCTAACATACCGACCAAGGAATTCAAAACCATATCACAGTCTGTTTCAGCAGCGGCAGTCACTAAGCCTTCCATTCCGTACAATATTTCGGTATGAGGATACTTTTTCTTCATTAATGCTGCATCATTCTCATTCATGACAACTGCCAGTGAAGGACTATGTTTTTCTATCTGCTTTCCGAGTAATTCGATATTTTTTCCGCAGGTTAATACTGCCGCCTGATAGCAGTCGGGGTTTTCTTCTATAATATCCAGAGTCTGGGTCCCGATAGAACCGGTCGAACCCAGTATGGCAATTTTCTTCATGTGGACTCCTTACTATTTTTGAGCTCGGTGAATGCCTTTATACATCGCATCCTCTAAACAGTTTGATTATCGAGGTAATTGCCTGCCAAGCAAGCTTGGGGCAACGCCTAACTTAATATGAAAATGATATAATAATATACCATTGGAGCCGTAAACAGCACACTGTCAAAACGATCCAGGATTCCGCCATGACCCGGAATTAAATTTCCATAATCTTTTATGCCCATTTTACGCTTAAATATAGATGCTGTCAGATCTCCGAACTGTGATATTACTCCGCCAAGAATGCCGATAATAATGCAATGCATCAATAATCCCGGAGTCGCGAAGTAACCGAAGACCGCACAAAATATAACACTTCCCAGAATTCCGCCGATAGAACCCTCAATCGTCTTTTTAGGACTGATTTTCGGCGCAAGTTTATGCTTACCGAAAGCATAACCCGTAAAATACGCCATTATATCTGTACCAAAAGCAGTCAGGAATATCAGCCAAACCAAAATGCCGTATTCTCCGGTTTGTTCAACCAAAGTTACATGTAACGAGAGAAATACGACATAAAAAATTCCTGTCATAGTCGCCATTGCATCTGCAAGCTCTCTGTGTTCTATGTTGAATAGGTAAAGGAGACTCATGATTATTACTGCCATAAACCACAGCATATAATACTGATATTGTGTCGGTGCAAAGAGATTGATGGCATAAACAGCAAGAATACTGACGTTAGCAATCAACAAAGAGGGTTTTATATTTATATTTTCAAATCCTTTATAGAATTCTCTTATCCCCATTACTCCTATTACAAAACAGGCAACAAGAAGCAGTCTGCCTCCTATAAAAACAATGGCCAGAAGCGGCAGCATTATGAGTCCCGATAATATCCTTGTTTTCATTCCGTTTTTCACCTCCCGCCAAATCGTCTTTTCCTGTTTTGAAATATCTCAATCATCATTTCAAAGTCTTCCCTGGTAAAATCCGGCCATAGCACATCAGTAAAAACAAATTCGCTGTACGCGCTCTGCCATAACAGATAATTGCTCAACCTCATTTCACCGCTTGTCCTGATTACCATATCCGGATCAGGAATCCCGTAAGTATAAAGATTTTTCGCAATATCTTCCTCAGTAATCGAGTCTGCTTTCAGCCTTCCCATCTCTACTTCCTTCGCAAGTTTTTTAACAGATCGCAGTATTTCATCCCTTCCGCCGTAATTCAATGCGATATTAAACTGCAGCCCGTTGTTATCCTTCGTTGTTTTCAGAGAACGTTCCAGACTTTTTACTGCGTCATTCGGAAGCTTCTCATAATCTCCGAGTATCCTTACTTTCACATTATTATGGTGTAGTTCATTAAGTTCTTTTTCGACATATATTATAAGCAGCTTAAATATTCCGTTGACCTCTTCAATGGAGCGTCTCCAGTTTTCCGTAGAAAAAGCATATACAGTCAAATGCTGTACGCCAATAGATGATGCCGCTTTTACAATTTCCTTCATTGCTATCATGCCGGCATTGTGACCTGCCACCCTCGGCAAGTTTCTGCTCTGTGCCCATCTTCCGTTTCCATCCATAATAATGGCGATATGAGCAGGGATTTTCTCTAAATCGATCATATTTTGCATACCGTTAAAACTACTCTGTCATTCTGCTTCTGCAGACGTATCACTCTAAGTGTTCCTTCTGTCAGTTCCCGCCTTGGCGGTCTCGTTTCATTTACAATAAAATCTAACCCTTCTGCTTCCAGAAGGGCTTCTGCATTTTTAAGCTCTATACCTAAAACATCAGGAAAATCACTCAATAGCTAAACCTCCATGATTTCCTTTTCTTTTTCTGCAATAATTGTATCTATGTCTTTGATGCATTTATCAGTCATTTTTTGTACTTCATCCATTGACTTTTTTAAATCATCCTCTGTCATTTCTCCGGACTTTTCCTGTTTTTTCAGGTCGTCGTTGGCATTTCTTCTCTCATTACGTACCGCAATCTTCGTATCTTCACCATATTTTTTAACAACCTTGATCAGTTCTTTTCTTCTTTCTTCTGTTACTGCGGGGATCACCAAACGAATTGATTTACCGTCATTGGAAGGATTGATTCCCAAATTTGCGATATTTATCGCTTTTTCTATATCATGGATGGATTTTGGGTCAAAAGGTGAAATCAAAAGGCTTCTTGGATCCGGGACAGAAATATTGGATATGTTCTTTAATGGAGCAGGACTTCCGTAATAATCTACCATTATTTTATCCAATAAAGCCGGATTTGCTCTACCCGCTCTTACTGTGTTTAGTTCTTCTTTTAGAACTGATATGCTTTTTTTCATCTTTTCATCAAGAACATTTTGAATATCAATACTCATAATTCATCCTCCATAATTAATTATATTTGATCTTAAATTCCCACACTACCTGATTATCGTGCCGATTTTTTCGCCGCAAACTGCTTTAATAACATTGTCAGGCTGCGCCAGCCCAAATACATGAATCGGTATTTCGTTATCCATACATAAAGAGGCTGCTGTAGAGTCCATAACCTTAAGTGTTTTTTCCAATAAATCTTTATGAGCCAGCTGTTCATAGCGGATTGCATCTGCATTATTTTCAGGATCATCAGAATATACAGCATCGACCTTTTTTGCCAGAAGAATGATATCAGCTTCAATTTCGGCAGCTCTCAATGCTGCTGCGGTATCTGTTGAGAAAAATGGATTTCCTGTACCTGCCGCAAAAATAACTACAATATTTTTTGAAAGATGAGACATTGCACGTCTCCTGATATAAGGTTCCGCTATCTCTTTCATCTCTATAGCGCTTTGTACCCTTGTCGGTATACCGATAGCTTCGAAAGCATCCTGAAGCGCTAATGCGTTGATTACCGTAGCTAACATTCCCATGTAATCCGCTGTGGCACGGTCCATGCTTTTACTGGTTCTGCCTCTCCAGAAATTCCCGCCACCAACTACAACTGCCACCTGAACTTTCATTTCCGTAAGTGTCTTTACCTGTTTTGCAACCATGCTCAGCATATCTTCGTTCAAGCCAAATTTTGATTCTCCGGCCAGAGCTTCCCCGCTGATTTTTAAAACCACTCTCTTGTATTTTGGCTCCATACTTGTGTCCTTTCTGCTATTATTTAATTAATATAAAGGACACTATAAATAGTGTCCTTTTATTATACCATATTCCGATTAGTTGTTCATCTGTTTTGCGACTTCTTCCGCAAAATTTTCTTCTTTCTTTTCGATGCCTTCGCCGACTTCATATCTCAGCATTTCAACAACCTTGACTGATTTTCCAATAGTTCGGGCGAAACTGTCAATATATTCGCAAACACTGATTTCCCCGTCCTTTACGAATTTCTGCTCAATCAGACAGGTCTCTTTAAGTTCTTTTTTCAGTCTGCCAGCCACCATCTTTTCAACTATATTTGCAGGCTTACCCTCGTTTAATGCCTGATGTACCAATATATTCTTTTCACTTTCAATGAATTCCGGATCAATAGCTGTTTCATCGATAAACTTTGGATTCATGGAAGCTATCTGCATTGCAACATCTTTGCCCATTACTGCTATCTCATCACAAGAGGCTTCTGTTTCAAATCCTACAATAACGCCGATCTTGCCATTTCCATGTGTATATCCTGTATACACGACGCCAGGTGTTTCATATCTCGAAAACCTTCTGACATTCATATTCTCACCAATTTTGGCTATTTTATTGTTTAATGCATCCTGAACAGTGCCTTCGTCTTTATAATTCAAAGCCATAAAACTGTCTAAATCTGCAACTGAAGATGAAAGCGCCAAATTAGCTAATGCTGAAACAAATTCAATGAATTCTTCGTTTTTAGCAACAAAATCTGTTTCTGAGTTCACTTCTACGGCTGCTGCTTTTTTGCCGTCAGCTGAAAATGCCAGCTTTACCAACCCTTGCGATGCGACTCGGCCGGCTTTTTTTGCAGCCTTTGCAAGTCCCTTTTCTCTCAGCAGCTCGATCGCTTTTTCCATATCTCCACTTGTTTCAACAAGAGCTTTTTTACAATCCATCATTCCTGCGCCTGTTCTTTCGCGCAGCTCTTTTACCATACCCGCGGTTACTTCCATTTTAGTCCTCCTATATTATAATGCTTCTCCGGCATTTACTTTGGTCTGCAGTGCTGGGATCACCGGACAGAATGCTAAACCGAATTATTCAGCAGCTTCCTGTACTGCTTCATCTTCAACAGCCGCAATCTCTTCTGCTTCTGCAAAGCTTTCACCCTGGTTTGCTTCTATAATCGCATCGGCCATTCTTCCAGTAATAAGCTTAACTGCTCTTATCGCATCATCATTAGCCGGAATAATATAGTCAACATCATCAGGATCACAATTAGTATCTACAATACCGACTATCGGAATACCCAGTATCCTTGCTTCCTTGATTGCGATTCTTTCTTTTTTCGGGTCAACAACAAATATTGCAGCCGGCATGCCCTTCATATCCTTGATACCGCCCAGGAATTTTTCCAACTTTTCAAGTTCTGCTTTCAGCTTGAATACTTCCTTCTTAGTCAAAGCATCAAAGGTTCCGTCTGTTTCCATCGCTTTAATATCGTTCAATCTTTTGATTCTGCTTGCAATCGTCTTGTAATTTGTCAGCATGCCTCCAAGCCATCTCTCATTGACAAAATACATGCCGCATCTCTTGGCTTCATCTGAAATTGCTGCCTGTGCCTGTTTCTTTGTTCCTACAAACAGAACAGGTCTTCCCGTTACCGCAACTTCTTTCATGAATGCATATGCTTCATCGATTTTTCTTACTGTTTTCTGCAGATCTATTATATAGATCCCATTTCTTTCAGTAAAGATATATGGAGCCATTTTGGGGTTCCATCTTCTTGTTTGGTGTCCGAAATGCACACCTGCTTCCAGTAATTGTTTCATTGAAATTACTGCCATTACTTTTTACCTCCTGGTTTTCTGCCTCCATCGTGCCGTCCATCAAAACAACCATACTCAGGCACCCATTTCTTTGTAACACGATGTGTGAAATTAAATATAAAATATGATAACATCTCAATTTGAGATATATCCTTGAATACTATACACTATAATAATTTAAAAATCAATTTTATTTCATGTTTGTATAAAATTTTATTTTGTTATTAATTTTTTCTATAAAACTTTATTGAGAAAGGTTTTGATCCTGGGGTGCTCGGGGTTGACAAAAATATCATCCGGTACACCATCCACTACTATTTGTCCGTCATCCATAAAGATGATTCTATCTGAAATTTCTCGTGCGAAATTCATCTCATGTGTAACAATGATCATCGTCATTCTCTCTTCTGCTAATTTCTTTATTACATGAAGTACCTCACCTATCAGTTCCGGATCTAATGCGGAAGTCGGTTCATCAAACAGCATAATTTCAGGTTCCATTGCAAGTGCTCTTGCTATGGCTACTCTCTGCTTCTGTCCTCCGGAAAGCTGGTACGGATAAGCATCTCTTTTATCCTGAAGCCCTACTTTTGCAAGAAGTTCTTCAGCCGCTTTTTCGGCTTCATTTTTTGATTTACCTTTCACGATCATCGGTGCTTCTATTATGTTTTCAATGACAGATTTATGAGGAAACAAGTTAAAATTTTGAAATACCATACCTATATTGCTGCATATGGAGAGCACTTCTTTATTTCTTTTATATACTGCCCTGCCTGACGAATCTGCTTTTGCGATATAATTTCCTTCAAAACTTATGCTGCCCTTATCAGCAACTTCTAAGTGATTCAGACATCTCAGCAGCGTGCTTTTCCCCGAACCGGAAGGGCCAATTACCGAAATGATTTCACCTTTTCTTACAACAAAATTTATACCTTTCAAGACATGGAGCGATCCAAAACCTTTATGCAGGTTTTCTACTTTAATAATTTCTTCCACAAAGAATCCCTCCTATTGGTAATATGCGAAACGTTTCTCGATATATTTAAAAATATTAATTATTACGAATGTCATTATTAAATATAAGATTGCGGCAATAATGTATCCTTCTATGCTTGCTGTTCTTGAGACCATTGATTTTGCGTTTCTAAGAATGTCCGAAAGAGATATAACAGAAGCAAGGGCTGTATCCTTAATTAAAGTAACTGCTTCATTCCCTGTTGGAGGTAGAATTACTTTAATTGCCTGGGGAATAATTATACGCCTCATTGTCAGCTTATAGTTCAAGCCGAGTGCTTTTGCCGCTTCATACTGACCTCTGCCTATAGATTGGATTCCTGCTCTGAAGATTTCTGTAAAGTATGCTGCATAATTAACAACAAAGGTAACATAGGCAGCCATCTCCCTGCTCAATTCTATTCCTAAATACGGGAGTCCAAAGTATACAAACAAAAGCTGCAGAAGCAGCGGAGTTCCCCTGAATACCCAAGTATATATTTCAAGCAGCCATTTCACCGGTTTAAATCTGGACAGTTTTCCCATAGCAAAAAGCATACCTAATGGTATTGAAAAAACAATCGTGATCAGATATATTTTCAAAGAAATCACTGCACCTTGTAATATATATATCGAAATATTTACAAGATTTTCCAAGTGCGAACCGCCTTTCTATGTATTGTCTTGGAAAGAATAAAGCCTCTGCCGCAGCAGAAGCCTAATTCCTTATCAGATCAAAGGATCACGTTTATTCGAAGTCTGCAGCTGTAAGCCGATCTACATCACGAATAACGATGTTTTCTCCGAACCATTCGATTGACAATGCTTCTATGCTTCCATCCTCAAATAATTCGTCAAGGGCAATGTCAATTGCTTCACTTAACGCTGCTGCACCTTCAGCACAGCCTATACCATAATACTCATCAGCAAGGCTTTCGTCAAGTATTCTGTATTTGTCCGGTTGCTGTGACATTGTGTACCCGATCAATATCTTATCAATTGCGACCGCATCAAGCCTGTCGGTTCCTAAATCCAGTAAGGCTATGAGGTAGTCATCATATTCAGGTATATCTGCAAGATTACCGGCTAATTCCGTATCTGCTTTCAGCGCGTCCAAACCTGCGCTTTCTACCTGTGCGCCTACGATTTTACCTGTAAGATCTGCTTTTGTCTGATATGGCGAATCATTAGCAACTACTAATACCTGTTCATTATTCAGGTAAGGTTTTGTGAATTCTACCTGTCCGATACGCGCTGCGGTAATAGTGTAACCATTCCAAATCACATCGATGTTCCCGCTGTTTAATTCCATTTCTTTTGCAGACCAGTCTATGGGCTGAATTTCAGCTTCAACGCCGAGTTTTTCCGCAACCAGTTTAGCAAGTTCTACATCAAATCCTGTAATTTCTCCGTCTTCTCCTACAAAGCCCATAGGCGGAAATTGATCATCAATACCCACTACTATTGTTCCTCTTTCCTGGATATCCGTCAGGGAAGTATCAACATCTGCAGGTGTTTCGTTCTCAGCTGCTCCATCGCCGCCGCATCCCACTGCAAATATACTCATAATAAGAACCAGTACCAGCAATATACTTACTTTTTTAAACATTTAATTACTCCTCCATCTCTAATACATATCGTTATATTGTGATTATACTTTATTGTGCTAAAATTGTAAAGCACTAAATCAATCCGAGGTTTCACCTTTTTGCCCCGGAAAACAAGGATTCTCAGTTTGTTAAGTTTTTTATCTCTTATAAGTAATCAGTGCTTCAGCAATTTCGTGCGCTGCAATTGAAACGGGCTTTTCGCTGTCTGCTTCAGTAAGCTTTGGTTTTCCATCTATAATATCTCTTGCTCTCTTTGCTGCAAGTACCACAAGAGTATACCTGCTATCAGCCTTTTCTCTAAGTAAATTAATTGACGGATATAACATTTAAATTTCCTCCTTATACTTCTCTATCAATTCATAAATATCTTTTGAAACCCTGGAATGCTCTGCAACTATTATTGCAACTACCCTGTTTACAGCCTCATCAATTGTGCCGTTTACAACACAGTAATCATACTTATCAATGTAGGCTACCTCTTTTAATGTTTCCCCTAATCTTAAATTGATATCATCCTCAGTTTCCGATCCTCTTCCTGTTATTCGATTTCTTAGTTCAGCCATGGAAGGCGGCAAAATAAAAATAAATATTCCCTTAGGATAGGAGTCTCTTATTTGCAGCGCACCCTGAATATCTATCTCCAGAACCACATCCCGGCCTTTTTCAAGCATTTGTACAACAATATCTTTCGGTGTCCCGTAATAATTTCCGTAAACATTGGCATATTCAAGAAAACCGTCACTTTTTATCGTATCAAGGAATTTTTCTTCTGATACAAAATAATAGTTTTTTCCTTCGACTTCCCCTGGTCTCGGTTTCCTGGTCGTCATGGAAACAGAAAGCTCAATATCTTTTTTTTCTATTAATCTTTTACAAATAGTACCTTTTCCCGCTCCTGACGGTCCGGAAACAACAAATAAAAGGCCTTTATTTTTAGGACGTACAGAGCTATTCAATATTCTGCACCTGCTCTCTGATCTTTTCAATCTCGCTCTTGATCTCCAGTACTCTATTAGTTATTTCTATATCATTAGCTTTTGAACCGATAGTGTTTGCTTCACGATTCATTTCCTGCACTAAAAAATCAAGTTTTTTGCCATCGGGTTGATTACTCTTCGAAACTATGTTGTTTAACTGTATTATATGGCTGTTAAGACGGACAAGCTCTTCCGTTATATTACATTTATCTGCAAATATGGCGGCTTCTACGAGAATCCTGTCTTCCGGCAGAGCAATGTTGTTACCGATCAATTCCTTGATTCTTTCTTTTAATTTCTCCGCATAACATGCGGTTACTTCCGGAGATCTTTTTTCAATCTCTGTTACCTGAGTTCGGATGTAATCACCTCTTACAATAATATCGTCCGCTAACTTCGACCCTTCCAGAATCCTCATTTCGTTCAATTTCCCGGCTGCTTCCAGCACAGGTATTTGAAGGCTTTTGTAAATTGCTTCCTCATCATCCAGAACCGGTACTGATTTTAAAACATCGGGGAGTGTTGCCAGAAATTGAAGTGTGATATCGCCTCCCAGGTTAAAATTCTTTTGTAATTCCTGAAGGTTGTCGTAATATTGCTTGGCAACCATTGTATTCAATCTTATATTGGTATCGCCCTCTGTAATATTTTCAACCATAATAGACACATCGATTTTTCCGCGCCTTGCTATATCCTTTACGGAAGCTTTTAAGCGATCCTCTGCAAATGAATACCTTCTTGGCATTTTAATTGATATGTCACTGTACCTGTGATTTACTGATTTGATTTCTACAATTATGCTCCTTTTCCCATCTGAGTATTCGCTTCTTCCGAATCCGGTCATACTTTTGATCATATATCGTTCTCCTAACCTTGTCTTGTTATTTTTCACGTGTATGATATTATTAAAACATTATACATCATAATAAATTGAAAATCTATAAATAGGGACGATGTGTTTTTCCAAATATTAAAGGAGACAAAATAATGAGTTTTGACGGTATGGTCACCGGAGCAGTGGTTCATCAGTTACAAAAGTTGCTGATCAGCGGTAAAATTGAAAAAATATATCAACCAGAGGCTGATGAAATTATCCTAAATATTCACTCCGGCAGAGAAAACCATAAATTATATATATCTGCAAACAGCAGCCATTCAAGGATCCATCTTATAAGCGAATCAACAGCCAACCCTTTGAATCCGATGGGATTCTGTATGCTGTTGCGTAAACATATACAAGGCGGAAGAATTACTGATATCCAGCAAAAGGATTCTGAAAGAATTATAGAGATTTCAATTGATACGATAAATGAATTGGGCTTTTCTGTCAATAAAAAATTGATCGTAGAGATTATGGGTAAGCACAGCAACATAATTTTAGTCGATATAACCTCCAATAAAATAATCGATTGCATCAAGCGAATCTCTATCGACGTCAATAGGTACCGCCAGCTTCTTCCCGGACAGCAATATGTATATCCGCCTTCTCAGGGAAAGGTTCCGTATTACGGGATCACAGAGGCTCAGATTGAGTTATTTATGGAAAGTATCCCCGGCAATGCTCCAAAGGCTTTGCTTTCAAGTATTCAGGGAATCAGTCCTGTCATTGCTGAAGAAATTGTTCACCGCGCGGGGCTTCTTGAAGAGGACCGGTCTTATACCGCAATCACTCATGTTCTTAATAGCCTTGTTAATAATATAGTCTGTGAAAATCCGGAACCTAAAGTCTATTTTACTAAGGATGGTACACCTTTTGATTTTCACTTTTTTCCGCTATTAACCATATCTCCTTATTATACTGAAAAAAGCTTTGATGATATCAGCAAAGCAGTATCTTACTATTACTCAAATAAAAATTCTTCAAACCGTGTAAAGCAGAAATCTTCCGATTTAGTTCGTGCTGTAGGGAACAATCTGGATAAACTTTTTCTAAAGAAGCAAAGGCTTTCGGAAGATCTTTTAGCGGCTGAAAAATCCGATATTTATCGTCTATACGGAGAACTTCTCACAGCAAACCTGCATCAAATAAATCACTCAGATGTTAGTGTCGAGCTGCTTAATTATTACAGTAATGATAATATATCCATCCCTCTTGATTCACATTTAACACCGGCTCAAAATGCACAAAAATATTTTAAAAAATACAGTAAAGCTAAAACAGCAATTACTGAAAAAAATAAACAGCTTAAAGAAACAGATGATGACATCTCCTACATTGAGTCTGTTTTGAATTATATCGAAAATGCAGACAAGGTTGAAGAGATAGAGGAGCTGAGACTCGAACTGATAGAAGGCGGCTATCTTAGAAAAAGGAAAAATAACTTTAAGCCTTCACGCAGCAAAGCGGTGCCTTTTCAATATGCTGCCAGTGACGGATTCCGTATTCTTGTCGGCAGAAACAACAAAGAGAATGATATCCTAACATTTAAAACGGCATCGGGAAAGGATATATGGTTTCATACAAAGAATATCCCCGGTTCTCATGTGATTTTGTTTACAGATGGAAAAAAGGTTACGGATAATGCCATCTTCGAAGCCGCTTCTTTAGCTGCTTACCACAGCAAGGCACGCGAATCCGAAAATGTACCTGTTGATTATACACAAGTACGACATGTAAAGAAGCCTAATGGAGCAAAGCCCGGTATGGTTATATTTACTGATAATAAAACCATTTATGTAAACCCGAAAAAATTATAGTGTTAATTTATTACATTTAATACATTAATTCTTACATTTTTATATTTTGTTCCTTGATTTCTTTTAATTTGCATTGTAAAATTAAGTCGTCCTATATACGAAGCTGCCGCCGCATTTTGATATACGGACATGTCCTAAATTTTCCTGTCATCTTAGTAAGAAAAAATTTAAGATTCGAAGCAAAGCATCTGACAGAATATTTAAAGGGAGTGATATGTATGAATGAGCGAATCAGTGAACCTACTAATAATCGATACAGCAAGACAGGAGAATTACGCTGCGCCATATGCGGCAGTATCTCACATGTTATCCGGTTTAAGAATGGATATATTTGTGTTAACTGCCTGCAGCACGTTAAAACTATATAAGCAAATCCCTTTCTCTAACGATAATTCATAACAGATTACAAACTTCTCATTAACCCCAGAAAAATATCAGGCGGCTGTGGTAAAAGGTTGATTCTTTAATGGCTCAGCCTTTTTACTTTTCAGCGGTACCGCCTAACTTAAGGATCACATTTATAAATTCTTTTGGAAGAGAACTTTTGAACTCCATATATTCTCCGGTTGCCGGATGTTTAAACCCAAGGAGTCCGGCATGAAGCATCTGTGAATCAACGCCCAAAACCTTCTTCTTTGGTCCGTAAACAGCATCGCCAAGGAGAGGATGTTTGATATAAGCCATGTGCACCCTGATCTGATGAGTTCTGCCTGTCTCAAGCCGTGCTTCAATATAAGTGAACGATCCAAACCGCTGCAGCACCCTGTAATGAGTCACTGCTTCCTTACTGTTTACTGCGGTTACCGCCATCTTTAACCTGTTTTTTGGATCCCTTCCTATGGGTGCATTTACCGCCCCTTCATCTTCCTTAAAATTATTGTATACAATAGCCTGATAAACTCTTTTTATAGTGTGTCTTGAAAGCTGTTCAGCCAAATCGCGGTGTGCAGTGTCATTTTTTGCTACCATCAGCAAGCCGCTAGTATCCTTATCGATTCTATGAACGATACCGGGACGTATCACTCCATTAATCGTGGAAAGGCTTTTGCAATGAAAAAGTATTGCATTTACAAGGGTTCCGGTATAGTTTCCTGCCGCAGGATGGACTACCATACCTTTCGGTTTATTCACCACCAAAACATCTTTATCTTCATACACGATATCAATAGGAATATCCTCCGGAACTACGTCAAGAAGAACGGGTTCGGGTATTCCCACTCTAACAGTGTCGCCGGTCTTAACTTTGTATTTTTTTGAATACTCCGTAAGACCGTTTACCTCAACCTCACCATTATCAATCAGCTTCTGCAAATAGCTTCTGGAGGCTTCTTCAATAACAGCAGAAAGGACCACATCGAGTCTGGTCCCTTGCATGTCTTCTTCGACAATAAATTCAATTCTGTCAGCTTCATTCATGTAATAATTCCTCAAACAGCAGTAGAAATCTATAGTGCTGTTTTATTTATTTTTGTCTAACTTTGGCTCGATCAGAAGCACAAAACTGATCAGCAGCCCGCAGCCTACGCAAACTGAAATATCCGCCGCATTAAAGATAGGCCAGATACGAAAATCCAAAAAATCAACGACATATCCGTTTATTACACGATCAATAAGATTCCCTATCCCGCCCGCCGCAATGAGGGATATACTCAGCAGCAATAATCGATGATCCTTTTTCCTTCTTTTTAACAGATAGACTAAAATTGCTGTAACGATTAACATCTGTATCGCAATAAGAAACTCAGTTTTGTCCATTAATAAGCTGAATGCAGCTCCACGGTTCTGAATATATGTTATGTGAAATATATCATTAATAACAGGAATAGAAGCATTAAGCTCCAGATTTTCTCTAATCTGATATTTGGTCAATTGATCAATGAAGACAATAAGAGCAATAATTATGAAATACATTATGATACCGAAGGGATTTTTAAACCCCTTCCCCTTTTCTTAGATTTGCAATAGTTGCCGCACCAAAAAAAGCACCGGATTCCGGCTCCCTTTTTTCTTCAGAATAAGACTTCAGTTCAGTCAGCTCTTTATCGGCAAAAAGCTCTGCACTCAAATTATCAAATTTCTCAAGTTCGGATTCCAGCAGGCTTCTATACCTGCCCCGGAATATGATAAGGCTATTTTTTATATTAACCATTTCTTCATTTAATCGCTCAATATTTTCACGCGCTTCTCTCTGAATCAGCTGTGCATCTAATTCTGCGTTTTTTAATAAGATTTCGGCACGTTTCTCTGCACTTGCGGATATATCGCCCATCAATGCTTTGGCAGCCTCAAGCGTTTCGAATACAGTATTTTCAGAATTTCTGAATCGTTCTACTTCTTTATTAAGATTTTTTACCTGGTCCTTCAATCTGCGATTTTCTTCCAATACCTTTTCTAAATCCAGTGTCAAAAGATCCAGGAAACCGTCCACTTCCTCTTCTTTATAGCCTCGGACAACCTTCGGGAACTCTTTATTCTGAATATCTAAAGGAGTAATCATAATTATACCTCACAAGTATCTGTTGAATATCTGAAATATAGGTCATCTTATATGTTTATCAACATTCTAATAATACTTATTATAAATCCATTAATCACTGAAAGGGCAATAATAGCCACAAGCGGCGAAAAATCGATGGTTCCTCCAATGCCAAATCTTGCAAGAAGATTTCTGCAGGGAGCCATTATTGGTTCAGTCAGTTGAATGGTAATAGTATAAAGCTTGGACAAGCTCCCGTATGGGCTCCTTACAAACCAACTCAAAATTGCTCTTCCTAAGATCAGGTATATCAGGATCTGGAAGAATGCATTAATAGCATTCATATTAATTATCTCCAAATATTCTTTGGTGCACCGCTGAAGTCGATATTTTTTTGATCGACGCTGGCAGATACATCTACATTTTCCGGTGCAAAAATAAAAATATTATTTGCCACCTTCTGAACATTACCGTTAACTGCATATGTGGCTCCGCTTAGAAAATCAAATATCTTTCTTGCCGTATCGCTTTCCACTTTTTCAAGATTGATGATAACCGGTTTTCTTGCTTTAAGGTTATCAACAAGTTTAGGACATTCATCAAAACTTTTTGGTTCGATTACTATTAGCTTAAATTGATTTGTATTTTGATTTATGCTTTTATTCTGTATAGGCAAAACTCTGCTATCTTTTGATTCTTTTATATCTTTAACATCATTCCGTACAGGTGAATATGATCCTCTTGAATCCATTGGCTTACGTTCCTGAGAAGATGATGCTGCGGGTATTTCTTCCGGACGATCCTCTTCATCGATTTCCTCAATACCTATCATTGTTTTCAGTTTATAAAAAAAACCGTCTCCCATTTCTTCCTCCTTTAATTACCATTCCGGTAATTTCTTTCTCCAAAGATTGCTGTACCGATTCTGATTAAATTAGAGCCTTCCATAATTGCTGCTTCATAATCGTGTGACATACCCATTGACAAATACCTGAAATCCAATGCCGGGGATGTCTGTGAAGTATAACGGTCATAGAGTTTCTTTACTTCTTTAAAATAGACCCTTACATCTTCAGGATCATCCTCAAAAGGTGCAATGCACATCAGGCCTCTAATCCTTATATTTTTACAGTATCCTAAAATGTCTTCAATCAATTTTTCCGTTTCGTCACTTTTGATACCGTACTTACTATCTTCTTCTGCTGCATTTATTTGTATCAGAATATCCATCTTTGTCCCATTCTGTGCCGCCCGTTTGTCTATTTCTTCGGCAAGTTTGAAGGAATCTACAGAGTGTATCA
>CAYLLJ010000004.1:58200-65895 GCA_964384725.1 uncultured Oscillospiraceae bacterium
TCCTGAACCTTGTTTTCGCCGATATCAGTAATGCCGGCATCGATCGCTTCATTGATCTCTTCCGCCGACCTGGTCTTCGTTACTGCAATCAGCAGAACCTCATTTGGCCTTCGACCTGCCCTTGCCGTAATCTCTTCCTTTTTATTATTTATTGATTCAACGTTATCTTTAATTGTTCCCATTTCCTCCTGTCATTTCCCCCCTCATATTACCGTCTTTATTCGAAGCATTTAAAGACGAGGTTTTCTTCTTAAAGTACTCATAATGTGCATTATGTATTCAATTCGGCTTTTTTAATATTTCATCATATATGTTCACTGTTTCAACCTTCGTTGCTCCGTCATCAGTATAATAGAAAGAAGCTTCTATTAGGGACCATTCTCCGTCACTTGTAATAATTTTAACAGGTTTAAAAACATATTCTCCACTTTTGGCCTTGACGAATACCCCCGGCTGCCCCTCTTTCGAAGTGATATTTTCATTTTTTATTGTTAATCCCATATAATCGGATGTTGTAACTTCCGCCTCAATTTCTCTGATTTGTGCAAATTCTTCATAATATCTGTTAAATTCTAAAATTACAAGCCATTCACCATTATCATCTATGATATTGTAAATCTTTCCATCTACCTGCCCTAATGGAAGGCTTATTTTTACCGGTTTACCCTTTTCATACTTAACGATATGTTCCGGGGCAATCCAGAAAATGGCATACCATTTTTGATTGCCGACCACCTTATATAGGGGCTCCTTTGTCAACGTGGTATCTCTTGTCAGATTTTGGACATCAAAATTCATATTTTGAATCTTTTCCCTGCTCAACAGCTCCATGTTTTCGGGGGTAAACTCCGACTCGTATCCATCAATGTAGTAGCTTACCACACCATTTGCATCGCTGATATAGTTTTCCGGGATTATCCCTGCTCCATTTACAGTTCTGTTCTGCCTTACAAGCTCTTCTTTCGCTGTTTCGTCGGTTGCCTCTATATATTCTTTCTTCTGGTTAAGCCTTTTAATCTGCTCATCCAAGTTTGCTGCCAGTTTGGTTTCACCTTCACCAAGAGCAATACCTCGCTCTGTTTCAAGTTTAATTATTTGCATTCTGATTTTTTTTATATCGTCACTAAAGATGCTTTCTCCCCCATTAAATCTGGAGATTCTATCCATAATCCTTTTATAGCTGCTTTCCTTATCTTCCTGAGCACCGAGAGAGATATCCAGGATCTTTACGCCTTTTCTGACCTGCTCGCCCTCTTTTACATAATACTGGATTGTGCCGGGCTTATTTGCAAAGTATACTATTTCGCTTCTGACAAAAAAAGCGGTCACCTGATCCGTTTCCTGAAGGCTTCCGTATTCAATAATTTCAGTCTGCTTCAGAGCACCGGTCACGTTGGGAAATACATATATGATAATAAAAAGAATAATCAGGGTTGTACAAAATAACAATACTAATCTCTTTTTCCATTTCATTTTCGCTGCGCCTCCGCATTACCTCTATGTTATTAATTATAGAGGAAAGCCCTCGCCATTACAACTGCATCCGTCATGCTGCAATATTTTTTGAAGTATTTTTTTTTCATCCTTCGTAAGATTTTTTTCCTGCTTAAGGAATTTTTCTAAGAGATCAGGTCTTCTTTTCTTGGTCAGTTCAAGTGCTTTTTCAAACTGCCATAGATGTATAAGTTTATGATTTCCTGAAATCAAAACTTCAGGGACCTCCATACCTTCATACTGTCTCGGTTTCGTATACTGTGGATATTCCAACAGCCCTGAATATATTGATTCTTCATTATGCGCACTGCTGCTTCCTAAAACCTCCGGAATCATTCTGGCAACCGCATCGATCAGAATCATAGCCGGCAGTTCTCCTCCCGTCAAAATATAGTCACCTATCGAAACTTCCTCCATATCCCAATAATCGATTATTCTCTGGTCTATACCTTCATAATGGCCGCACATAATCACAAGCTCCGCTTCTGATGATAAGTCGAGGATCAGCTCCTTATCGAGAATCTTGCCCCTGGGGGACATATATAGTATCCTCTTCCCTTTCGCCTGTATTTCATTTAAAGCGCAGAATACCGGAGCTGCAAGCATTACCATTCCTGCTCCTCCGCCAAATGGGTAATCATCTGCCTTCTTATGTTTGTCCCTGCTGTAATCCCTGATATCTGTCAGTTTGATATCCAAAATTCTATTTTCTTGTGCTCTGCCCAATATACTTTCTTCCGTAACGGGCTTAAACATGTCGGGAAACAGTGTCAATACATCAATTCTCATAACCGCACTTCTTCCTTCCTATAATAAGCCTTCTATAAGTTTTACTCTCATGATTCTGTTTTTCATATCTATATCTAAAATAAATTCTTCAACGGCTGGTATCAGAAATTTTTTATGATTTTCTCTCTCAACTTCAAATATATCCTGAGCACAGTTCTTTATAACATCACTAAGCGTACCCAAGGCTCTGCCCTCCTCATCAATGATATTTAAACCTATCAGATCAAAGATATAATAAGTGTCTTCCGGCAGTATTCTAAGATCTTCTTTTCCTATAAATATGTTTTCCCCTTTGTGTTTCTCCGCTTCAGATCGATCGTCAATCCCATGAAGCTTCAGAATAACGGTATCCTTCATATACCTGACTCCTGAAATACTATAAGGTGTATTCTCAAGAAACACTTTTGACAGTTCTGCAAATCTTTCCTTATAATCTGAATAATGGTAAACTTTCAGTTCACCTTTCAGACCGACCACATTTACGATCTGTCCAATCTTAATCCTATCCATGATTCCCTCAAAACTTTTTATCTGAATAAGGAAAAACAGTTGTAAAATACGTTTGCTGTTTCTCTTTATTCAGTCAGGTGTAAAGATGAGGCACATATATTCAATATATGTGCCGAAAATGCAGTATTACAAAATCATCTTTATTGAACGATTTCTACTACCACTTTTTTATCTGCTTTGGTTGCAGCAGCTTTTACTACAGTACGGAGTGCTTTTGCGATTCTGCCCTGTTTGCCTATGACTTTTCCCATATCATCCGGGGAGACCTTAAGCTCGATAACCGTAGTCTGTCTTCCTTCTATCTCTTTTACTTCTACCGCATCAGGATTATCAACAAGTGACTTTGCAATAGCTTCAACCAGTTCTACCATAAGTTTTCACCGCTTTCCTTATTCTATAATCCCTGATTTTTTCAGAAGACTTTTTACTGTTTGGGTAGGCTGTGCACCGTTTGAAATCCAGGATTTTGCCTTTTCTCCGTCAATTTTAATATCGGCCGGATCAGTCAGGGGGTTATAGTATCCTATTTCTTCAATGAATTTCCCATCTCTGGGTGAACGGGAATCTGCAACTACAACTCTATAAAATGGTTTTTTATGAGCGCCCATTCTTTTTAATCTTATTTTTACTGCCAAATGTTCCACCTCCTTTTCTTTCGGTTAATCTATAATGTTAAACTCAGTAATGAACTGAATTTAATCAACTACGTATTAAAAGTTTACTCAGAAACCTTTAAACATCCTGTTTCTTTTGAATTTTGGAGCGTTGGAAAACTGCTTCATCATTTTTTTTGCATCTTCGTATTTTCTGATGAGATTATTGATCCTGCTCACCGGCTGTCCGCTTCCCGCGGAAATTCTCTTTCTCCTGCTGGCATTTAATATGTCCGGATTTTTTCTCTCTTCCTTTGTCATGGATTGAATGATTGCTTCCATCTGGATAAATTCTTTCTCTCCATTTTCCATGTCAACATTTTTCACCTGGGCAGAATTCATTCCCGGTAGCATATCCAACAGCTTAGTAAGCCCTCCCATTTTTTTTATCTGACCGATCTGATCAAGAAAGTCTTCTAATGTGAACTCGTTTTTTTTCATTTTTTGTTCGAGTTCTGCAGCCTTTTCTTCGTCTATGTTTTCCTGAGCCTTTTCAATCAGGCTCAGCATATCCCCCATGCCAAGTATCCTTGATGCCATTCTTTCAGGATGGAATGCTTCCAAGGCATCAAGCTTTTCACCGACACCTATGAATTTGATGGGTTTTCCTGTGACCGCCTTTGTCGATAATGCTGCACCTCCACGCATATCACCATCAAGCTTTGTCATGATGATACCATCAATTCCAAGCCTCTCATTGAAACCGACTGCTGCGTTCACCGCATCCTGACCCATCATTGCATCAATAACAAGCAGTATTTCATGCGGTTTAGTTCTCTTTTTAATCCTGACAAGCTCATCCATCAGCGCATCATCGATATGAAGTCTTCCCGATGTATCAAGTATGAGCACGTCATAGCCTTTATATTCTGCTTCTTTCTTCGCTTTCTCGGCGATAATCTCAGGTTCTTTGCATTCTCGCATCGTGAACACAGGTACATCAATGCTTTTACCGACTATTTCCAATTGGTCGATTGCAGCAGGGCGGTAGATATCACAGGCTGCAAGCATAGGTTTTTTACCGTTTTTCTTCAAGTAATTCGCAAGTTTACCGCAGGTCGTTGTCTTACCGGTACCCTGCAAACCGGCCATCAGTATCACTGTAAAGCCGCTCGGGGAATATGTCAGCTTGCTGTTTGTCCCACCCATCAATGCGACGAGCTCATTATGCACTATTTTTATTACCTGCTGTGCAGGAGTAAGGCTTGCCAGGACATCCTGTCCCATAGCTTTTTCTTTTACACTGTCTACAAACTGCTTAACTACTTTAAAGTTTACGTCGGCTTCAAGTAAGGCCAGCTTTACCTCACGCATTGCGTCATTAATATCAGCCTCTGTAAGAACTCCCTTGCCCTTCAGTTTTTTAAATACACCCTGCAGTTTTTCTGATAATCCTTCAAATGCCATATCCGGCTCTCCTTAACCAATTCTTGCCATGCCTCAGCTGCGAGGCTTTTTATGTTTATTCATTAATTTGATCAATGATAGATTTGATCTTCTGCAATCTCTCCATCAATTTGTCATTATGAGCATTTTGTTTAATCAGTTGCTCAATTTCCGAGTCAATAGCAGCGATCGCTTCTTCAGTCTCACCAAACTTACTGACAAGTCTAAGTTGGTTTTCATATTCATGAAGTGACTTTTCTGCCCTCTTGACAAAATCATGAACGCCTTGCCTGCTAATACCGAATTCTTCCGCAATCTCTGATAAAGAGAAATTATCTTCGTAATAAAGTTTTAGTATTTCTCTTTGCTTTATAGTGAGAAGCTGTCCGTAAAAATCGTAAAGCATATTAATTTCGATAATCTTTTCAAACATTGCAGCCGTTCCATTCTGAATAATTGTAGATTCGTATTAATTTAACACAGAAAAAATATGCTGTCAAGTAAAAATACTTGCCAGCATATAGAAACCGCAAAAAACATTGTCTATTTCAGAAGTTCAGACTCATATGAGATTGGAAATTTGCTCTCATCTTCAATAATGTTCCGGATCACTTTAAAATCACTGCTGTTCATTTCCGGAATCCTGACTTCCCCCAACAGAGAACTCAACAGTGAATTGTCATGATAAATCACATCGATTATATCACAGTCTTGAAGGGCATAAACAGTCTTCATGTCCATTATCGCATCTTCAATAGTTCCGATTTCGTCTATAAGTTCAAGGTTCAGAGCCTGCTTTGCAGTATATATTCGTCCGTCGGCAAGCTTTCTTACTTCATCAAGACCGATCTCTCTTTCTTCGGATATAATATTAATAAACTGATCATAGGCTTCATCGACAAGATCCTGAAAAATCGCTTTCTGCTCCTCTGTCAACGGATCTACAATACTGCCCATCGCTTTATTCTCACCGGCTGTAATCGTCACCGTTTTTACTCCGTATTTTTCAAGTAGTTCTGTAATATCGTACAGGGTTCCGATTGTAACTCCTAATGACCCCGTCCAGGTATTTCTGTTAGCTATGATTTTATCCGCCGCAGCTGAAATATAGTACCCTCCGGATGCCGCCATTGATCCCATTACTGCATAAACAGGTCTTCCGGTCTCTTCACGGTAAGATTTCAATTTCAAATAAAGCTCGTCACTTTCGTAAACACCTCCGCCCGGTGAGTCCACAAAAATTATGAGGCCTCTATTGTTTGAATCAGCTGCAAGCTCATTTATTTTATTAAGCGTCCAGTTATGCTGGTCTCCTATGGGAAGACCGAATGAGTCCGTCTGACCTTTTGCAATCGTTCCTTCTACATAGATCGTTGCTATATATGGTCCTCTTGCCTGGATATCATCTCCATCGCCAAATATTGCATTTTTTATACTGCTTCCAATCAAAGCGAAAACAATAATACCTGCAATGATGCAGCCAAAAATTACCAGGTTTTTTTAAGCCTGCTATTGTTTTTTTTCTTGTCTGCTTCCATTGCTTCAATATTGTATTCTCTTACCTCTGTCATACAACAACTCCTATTAGTATATCTAATAATATATTATTCTATTTTCCGCTATTTTTTTAAGTCTGTCAATTAAAATAATTAATAACTGTTGACAGTGTACTATGTCACATAGTACACTGTATACGGGTTAAATGAATATTATCCCAATATTTTATTGAAGATAAGGAGGGTGAAGACTGTGTTTCAGCTTGACTTAAAAAGCAGAAAATCGATTTATGAACAAATTGTCGACAACGTGAAAGAGCTTATTATAACCGGCGTGTTAAGTGCAGAGGAAAAGCTTCCTTCTGTCCGCGAATTGTCCAAAACCCTCACTGTGAACCCGAATACGATACAAAAAGCATACAGAGAACTGGAATATCAAGGATTTCTTTATACAACAGCCGGTCTTGGTACATTCGTTGTGCCACGCGAAGAGATTATAATTGATAGCAGGAAAGTATCTGAGATTAGAAATATACTGAAAAAAAATATAAGGGAACTGTTTTACTTAGGATGTTCTCAGGACAAAATCAAAAGCATACTCAATGAATTATTGGAGGAGAGGAGTGATTGGAGTGATAAAAGTGAATAATCTGGATAAATCCTTCGATGGCTTCAAAGCCCTTTCCGATCTAAGTCTTAACGTTAAAAAGGGCTCAATCTATGGTTTGGTCGGAACCAACGGTGCCGGAAAAACTACGCTGATTAAACACGTTACCGGAATATTTAAGCCTGACTGCGGTGAAATACTTATAGACGGTGAAAGCGTTTATGAGAATATCAAGGTGAAAGAGCGTCTCGGATATATTCCGGATGACTTATATTTCTTTTCAACATACAATCTGAAAGAATCAGCAAAATTCTACCGCTCCATCTATCCCAACTGGAATCAGGATCGCTGCGATTATATGATAAAAAAATTTGAGCTTGGTGAAAAGCGCAAGCTCTCAAAGTTCTCAAAAGGAATGCAGAAACAGGCGGCATTTATTCTTACAATGTCTTCAATGCCTGACTTTCTCATTCTTGACGAGCCTATAGACGGGCTTGATCCGATTATAAGGAAGCTTGTATGGAAATACATAGTCGAGGATGTGGCTGAGCGGGAAATGACTGTATTAGTTTCTTCTCATAATCTTCGTGAACTTGAAGGAATCTGTGATTCAATAGGAATTCTGTCAAAAGGTAAGATGATGATCGAACGCGATCTGGATGAGTTGAAATCTGATATACATAAAATCCAGGTGGCATTTAAAGAACCGGTTGAAAACCCGTATGCCGGTTTAAACGTACTGCATAAAGAATCAAGGGGG
>CAYLLJ010000004.1:65905-77050 GCA_964384725.1 uncultured Oscillospiraceae bacterium
AAACGCGTTCCACCCTGTCATATTCGACATACTTCCTTTATCCCTTGAAGAAATATTTATCTATGAGTTGGGAGGCGGAGATAATGAAATCGAAAGCATCATATTTTAGCATATCAAAACCTATGATAATAGAAAATCTCAGACGATTCTGGGCTATACCTGCACTTTCGTTTCTGGTTTATTTCCTTTCGGGCGTATTCCCGATTTTGATGACATACGCCAATTTAAACTCCTTATCACGTTACATCGTAATGTCGCTGAACAACCAGCAGCCGTTCTATATGTTCGCTCACTTAATTTTCCCTATTGTTGCTGCAGTGGTCATATTCAGATATCTTCATGGGGTCAGCTCCGTGTCGGTGATACATTCCATGCCATTTACCCGTGCTAAGCTTTATAACAGCGGATTCATATCCGGACTGATTCTTATTGCTGTGCCTATACTGGTCAACGGGCTCATTCTCCTTGCCATAAGTAAACCTGTATATAACGAATACCATACAGAAAACGGAATGATGCTTGATACCGTTAATGTTTTCGCCAGATCAGACGTATTAAACTGGATCTGGGTTTCCCTGCTGATTGCTTTTGTTGTATATGCGGTTTCGGTATTTGCCGGCATGCTTACAGGCAATGCCTTAATGCATTTTGCTATTGCTGCCTGGTTTAATTTTCTTATTCCCATGCTTTACTTTGTATTTGTTGCCTATTTTTCACATTACCTTTACGGATTTAATACTTCCGCAAATATTAGCGATTTTGGCCTTCGGCTCTCACCATTCTTGAATGTTCTCAGAAGCGGCGGAACCTTTGAGGTCATTACTATTATATATTATATCGCAAGCTTTTTTATCCTGTTTGGCCTTACCGGATTCCTTTACTATAAGCGCCGTCTGGAGCGCGCTTCCGATTCTCTGGTATTCGGTTTTATGGAACCTGTTATCTGCTATCTCATAACATTTTTTGGAATGACTCTGCTCGGATTTTACTTTGATGTTTTGAGTGAATCTGACTGGTATATATATGCCGGTTTTGCAGCCGGTACAGTTATTTCCTTTATTATCGGGCGCATGATAGTTAAGAAAACCCCCAGGATCTACAACACAAAGAGCCTTACAAGCTTTGGCATCTATGTGTTGATTGCTGTACTTTTCGTTCTTGGGTTGAACTTTGATGTTACAGGATTTGAAAAACGTGTTCCGGATCCTGCTAAGGTTCGGAGTTTTAATATAGAAGATAATTTCAATCACAGCTATAACCTTAATGGCAGTTATATTTATACCCAGCAGATTTACAAAGGTTCAGAAGGAGAAAACCTATTCCGAATGAAAGATGCCGGTAATATCAAGGCCGTCACAGAACTTCACCGGTCCATAACTGATAATAAAGATCGGTTTGAAAATCTGGGAAACACTTATGCCAGCAGTGTTCTCCTCACATATGATCCGGATTCCACCTTTCCGGTGAGCAGAAGATATCAAATTGATTATGATTATTACAAACACAGCCCTGAATATAAGAAGATTTATGAATCTAAAGAATTTAAAAACTTCTTTACTCCAAAAAACCTGAACTACATTACACTGACTGATATTAATATAAGCTCCAATTTCCCGTTCTCCAAGTCAGTTGAAATAAAGAGCTATTCTGAAATTAAGGAGTTCTTGGACTGTTTAGACAAGGATTTTAAAGCACAGACCTTTGAGGATATGATCAGCCTAAAGCATGAATATGCAGCAGCAACGATCTCTTTTAAGTATAAGAATAGAAATTCCGACACACCTGAGAAGCTTATTGATAATAGTGTCACTTACAAAATCACAGATAACTATAAGAATACAATTCAGTGGCTTGAGGAGCATGGCTTCAAAGATCGATTCGTCCAAAAGGCTGCTGATATCGAATATATAGAAGTGTTCCATGTTGTACAGAAAGATATAGAGAACAACTTCGATTATCCCAGTAAAATCACTGTAGAATCAAAAGAATTAAATGGTTTGAAAATAACCGATCCGGAACGGATTCAAGAACTCCTGGATACGTATGAAACGCAGAACATTAATTATAATGACTATTATTACGGAACTATAGTATATCGATGGAACAGCGATTATCAGCAGCAATACATTGATGATGCTTATATGTATGAAAGGGAAGCAGCCGAGAAATACACAAGGGATGTGGCTTCAAAGACTGAAATGCAAATCTTCTTCAACGATGGCAATGTTCCGGACTATATCTTAAAATATTTCAAGTAGTTTTCAAATATGGGGTTTCATAATAAAATGGCCGTTAGCAATTTGCGAGCGGCCATTTGATATTTATAAAAAGATATTTTTAGTCAAACAAAAAAACTTTACGTAAAAAATAAACTTTTTTCTTAAGCCTTTCATATAATGAGTATCATGCCTTAGGGCTTGCTGAACGTATATGGATTATCAGTTCAGTGAAAGCAAAGCTTTCAGATAAACTCAAATGTGAATGGGAGGACATTATGGCAATCAGAATATTCATAGATCAAGGACACAATCCTGTAAATCCAAATGCGGGAGCAGAAGTAGGAGGCATCAGGGAGCAGGATATAAATTATGAAGTAGGAGTTAGGTTGGCAGCCCTCCTCAATGAGAATCCAAATTTTGAAGCAAGGCTGTCAAGGAATTCGCCGACAGAACAATTAGGAACAAGTACAACTACCAGCCTTCAAACCAGAGTTTATGCTGCAAACAGCTGGCCGGCCGACTTCTTTATCAGTCTGCACTGCAATGTCAGTGATATCCTTACTGCAAGCGGGAGTGAAGCATATGTCTTCAGGGCTAACAGCCCTGCTTATTATATGGGTTCACGAATCTTAGAGGGGATTAATTATATGACCGGCTTAGCAAACAGGGGTGTTATGATAAATACAGGACTTTATGTTTTGCGGGCTACGACTATGCCTTCTGTACTCGTTGAGATGGGTTTTATGAGCAATCCTGTTGATTTGAATTTACTGGTCAACGATCCTCAAAGCTTTGCAAGAGGAATATATTATGGAATACTCGCTTACTACGGTCTCTTATAACAGTTTATCGTCATGTCATGGTTGCGCTATTCTGTCAGCGGCTCCGATAACGGCTCCATTGTCAGGCATTTGATCTTAGATACGGATCCCGGTTCCCATTTGTCAGATTGTTCATTGTATTGGTAAATGATTTTCCGCATCCCCGTCATGTTGACGTAGTCATTTTTCAGTTCCATAAGCACGACGAATGTATCTGTTTTCGATTCTGAATCAGTATATTGTGCAATCACCTCTGCATTGCTTTGTTCCCAATCTGCGTTAGTGTCGTTTAGCAGATAACTATCACTAATAACTGATTTCACATTTACTCCGGCAATTAGTATATTTCCCTGCTCCGTACTTTTGGTTTCCGCATTTTCCAATGGTGCACCGCCGAAAAACATAAATGCAGAGAAACAGATGATAATGCAGGCGACTGCCGGTATTATGAGTTTAACGCCATATTTCGAAATTCGCATTACTTATAAAACCCGCCTTCCATTCCGCGAACCGGTCCATCAAAAATACCGATAAAATATCCTTACGTATTTATCGGCATCTTTGTGAAATAGTTTAGTTAATTCATATTATTTTTTCGTTTATTTTTTTTACCCTCTTCAATTCCAACCAATTCATCAAGCTCTTCATTTGACAAAAAATCAAAGTCAAATGAGTCATCCGGTATTTCGTCATCAAGTATCGGAAACGCAATAATAATGTTTCGCGCATCCTCGATTGCCGCTTCCGGAACATAGATATCAATAGGGAAAGCCGAATTGGAGCCCATAAAAATCTCCAAAAAATTGCTTGCCCCTCTAAATTTTTTTATTGACGGAATCCCCTCACTTCTCAGCTTTGATTCCAGAAGGTCTGCTTCAAAACTATCCTTTGCCGTGCAGAGATATACCCCATACCGCCATTCTTTACGTTCCTTTTTTTTAAACATAATCTCACTCCCGAAGTTTCCTGTAACTAATATGCCTTTTCTTTGATTTCCTGCTTCAGTTTTTCAGCAAAATCTTCAATCTTTATACTGCCCAGTTCACCTGCTTTGCTTGAGCGTACTGACAAATCACCTGAATTCATTTCTTTCTCACCTATCACTCCGATATATGGAACTCTTTCATTTCTGGCTTCTCGGATTTTATATCCGATTTTCTCATTTCTTATATCAACTTCAACCCTCAGGCCTTCTTTACTCAGTATTCTTCCGACTTCCTGCGCAAAATCAGCAAATTTTTCGGTTACAGTCAGCAATTTCACCTGTACAGGAGCAAGCCAAAGCGGGAATTTTCCGGCAAAGTGCTCTGTAAGTATTCCGATGAATCGTTCAATACTGCCGAATATAACCCTATGAATCATTATTGGGACATGCTTCTCCCCATCGCTTCCAATATAAGTCAAATCAAATCTCTGCGGCATCTGGAAATCCAGCTGGATAGTACCGCACTGCCATGTCCTGCCTATGCTGTCCTCGAGGTGGAAGTCGATTTTGGGGCCATAAAAAGCTCCATCTCCTTCATTTACGACGAATGGGATCCCTTTTTCAGTTAAAGCTTCCTTTAATGCATTTGTCGCCATATCCCATTCTTCCTGAGACCCCATGGAGTCTTCCGGTCTTGTGGAAAGTTCAATATGATATTTAAACCCGAATATTGTATACACATAATCTATGAAGTCAATAACCCCAACGATTTCACCCTTTATCTGTTCAGGAAGCATGAAAATATGGGCATCATCCTGTGTAAACGTCCTGACCCTCATAAGCCCATGCAGGGCTCCTGACAATTCATGTCTATGGACTTGTCCCATTTCAGCTATTCTCATCGGGAAATCGCGGTAGCTGTACATTTTTCTTTTATATGCCAGCATAGCACCCGGACAGTTCATCGGCTTCACTGCATAATCGCTGTCATCTATCTTCGTAAAATACATGTTGTCTTTATAATGATCCCAGTGCCCTGAGGTATGCCATAGCGATTCATTTAGAATTAAAGGCGTTCTGATTTCCTGATAGCCTCTTTCGCGGTGTGCTTGCCTCCAGAATGCTTCAAGTTCGTTTCTTATCACCATGCCATTAGGCATAAAAAATGGGAATCCGGGACCTTCTTCATATATTGCGAATAGGTCCATTTCTTTTCCGATTTTTCTGTGATCTCGTTTTTTTGCTTCTTCAAGTCTTTCAATATATTCATCAAGCTGTTTCTGTTTTGGATAAGATGTTCCGTAAATTCTCTGGAGCATTTTATTCTTTTCGCTTCCTCTCCAATACGCACCGGCAACACTCAATAGCTTTATCGCTTTGATTGGCCCGGTTGAAGTCATGTGGGGTCCTGCACAAAGGTCTGTGAAATCCCCTTCTTTATAAAAGGAAATGACCGCATCCTCCGGAAGATCTCTGATCAGTTCAACCTTATAAGGTTCCTGCTGTTCCTCCATATAACGGATAGCTTCATCTCTTGGAAGTTCGAACCGTTCCAAAGGATGATCCTCTTGAACGATTTTTACCATTTCTTTTTCCAAAGCAACTAAATCTTCTTCGGTAAAACGGTGTTCAAGATCAAAATCATAGTAGAAGCCGTTATCTATAGCCGGACCGATCCCCAACTTGGCTTCGGGAAATAGGCGTTTAACAGCCTGTGCTAAAATATGAGAACTTGTATGTCTAAATGTGTGATTTCCTTCTTCATCTTCAAATTTAAGAATTTCCAGGTCGCAATTTTCTGTTAGTCTGTAGTTCAAGCCATGTACTTTGCCGTTTACTTTTCCGGATACAGCTTCCTTTGCCAGACCGTGGTGTATTGCCTTTGCAGCTTCTAAAATCGTTGTGCCCTCTGCAAATTCCTTTACACTGCCATCCTTTAATGTTGCTTTTATCATAAACTTTGCCTCCTAATCGTTCAATATTTTAATTATAAGCTATGGAGTCCATTTGTCAAGGAACTGATACTATGGCTATTTCTTCGGGATTTACACCGTATACCTGAACAATCTCAAGGTGCTCACTGTAAGCTATATCTTTTGGCGTCACCAACCAGGAGCCATCTGAATCAATATCATATCCAAAATGCGCATATGGATACCACACCAGATGAGAACACTGTGTTTTTTTAAGTTTTTCAGTAGCCTTTTCAGGTATCCCGGCCAACAATCCATAAGGTATTCCAAGAACATTTTCCCTTGCATAACGCGCTATCATTTCTGCCTTGCCCTGTTTATCTGCCTTCAGTCTGAGCTGTATGAAGCTTGGATAAGCTTGCCATTTGGATACTTCCTGTATAACACTGGGTGTGCCCAGTACAATTGCTTCCAGTGTTTCCCCTTTTGCGGCATCAATGACTATGGCTGCATGCCCATGTCTCCAACCCAAAGTATGTGTCGCCTTGGTTAGCAGAATATCACCGTCCCTCAAATCTGTAATTTCAAATCCTTTGACGAGATTTCCTGCCTCATCTCTGACTTTTTCTTCTCTTACTACAAAGGCTATTGAGCGGCATTCATATTCTCCGGATGAAAAGAAGTTATTCTGATGCTTTTCAAATTCCTGCCTTCTGTCTTTTTCCGGCAATTTGTTAAGCAGCTTGTCAGCGGCATCTCTTCCAAGGCCTGTCTGTATCAGGATCGTATAGTAATCCTGCTCCGAAAGCTCTGCTTTATTTATAATGCTTCCAAGTTCAATTTTCTGATAATCCGGTTTCCAGCTTCCTCCGCCTTCAATTGACAGATTAAGAATAAAGAGGATTACAAACAAAACAAAAACAGCGAGCAGGATTCTTTTTATCCATTTCGCAATTCTATTGTACGGGTTGTATTGTATTGACTCTTTTGCCTGTTTCATGATATCCTCGTCGTTAACCTTCATGACCTCCTTGCTTAATGTTATGCTTGTACATCTATTTTATCTTTTAATATCAATATTGTCATTAATATATTTTATGTTCTCCATCAATTTGTGAGATAAATTAGGTGATAATAATAGAATCTTATATTTAGCTTCTTTTGATTATTGATACTGATTATTGCTGCAATTCATATTTGGAGGCCCTTTCCATTTCAGTCACCTTAAGAAAAGGCAAACCGAACATATCTGCGGTTTTGGCTGTGATTACAACTGTTACCGAGGGAATATTATCCTCGCTTTCATATCCTTTGATATCATCCTCAAAGCTAACCTTATATGTCAGGGCACTGTTTTGAGGCAAAGGCATTTCCGTTTCAGAATTTTTTATAATATAATCTATAAATTTTTGGCACTCTTCATAACGGAAATACATCAAGCCTTCCGAATAAGCAGCTTCATCATAGTAAAGAGATGCTCCGGCTGCGCATTCTTCTGCCAAAGCTTTCATGTAAGTCTGACATCGGATAAAGCGGCCCAAATCTCCCTGATAGGATACGAAGCTCATATTTATGATAAGCATCCCAAGGAATACGATAAATACCTTCATTACTATTCCTAATCCTCTGCTGCTATTCCTTTATCAATTCACTTGCTGTCCAGCTTTCAATTGTATATATCCCGCTGTTATCTTCGTCTGTGATGCCAAGGAACCGATTCCCAGCCATAATCTTTTTAATCGGTACTGATACTTTATAGTAAATCAATTCTCTCTCGTCAAATGCTGAGGTACGATATTTCGGTACGTCCTCAAGAACAATTTCAATTTCATCTCCCGAAATAAAAAAGTAATTTTCAATCTTGTCTATCAATGCCTCCTTGATCTCATCAGTAAAGCAGCCCTCTTGTTTTGCCTGCTCCTTTGCCTGATAAACGCATTCTTGAAGCCGATTTATATTGTCATTATTTTTTTGATCGAGAGTATACTGAGCAAGAAATATTAACAGAATCGGCAGAACACCCATCAGTACAATCATCTGTTTCATGTAATCCTCTTTTTATCTTCTCTAATTCTTTTTACATCATACTTGCAGGTAACTAAATTTGTCTTTGTTACGGCGTGCTTGTCCTAATCGCAATCCCATTTTCCCAAAATACACTGACTATATTAATAACGGAATCTTCCCCGGGTCCCATGATCATATTATAAATGACAATTCCAAGGACGATCATGCTGCAAAGTACAATGAACTGTTTCATTTTTTATATTCCTTTCGTTTATAAAGATCTGCCTCACGGTTTTTAATCATTCCAGTCTGAGTTTATGGTCTCAATCTGTGCGGCTGCATTTTCAGAGATTATACCGGCACTTTCTTCAAAGCTTCCGACGGCACCTGCAATTGCAATTCCGAGAATAATCATGGCTATCATAACGATAATCTGTTTCATTTTCTTATCCCTCATTATTCTTAATTCGTGTTTTTCAAAGACTCTTGGCGTTATCTATATTTCACATTATCATCATGAGCATTTCTTTCTGCTCTATGAAGTATGCAATATATATGAAATTGATAAAGATGACGAGTATATTTATTACAACCGGAAAATAGATAAGTTCACTGACAATCTCGTCTTTTCTTTTTTGTGAAGTTATTCGACTTGCTTTCATGCTTTTTTCATAGGAAAGCAAAGTTTCCATTAGTTCACCCGGTTCAAGCCGGTCCCATTTTATCAACAATACCGAGAAATCTCTTCCGGCTTGCGTCCCTACGCTTTTAGAGAAGAGCTCGGCTGCTTCCATAGGTTGGTTTAACCTAAGCAGATTTAACATTTTAATAAAAACCGGCCGCAGCAATCCTTCATGTTCCGATAGCTTCTCTATGATTGTATCCGAGCTGTATTCTCTTCCTTTATCAATAGATGCCAGATTTCTTAAAAAAACAATTGATTCAAAGATCTCACGGTTCAGTTTTTGTGCACGATAGTCTCTAAGTTTAATGGAGATACTCTCAAAAGGAGTTTTCTTTTTAGGGTTTCCAAGAAATAAATTTTTGCCACAGTCTTTAATCATGCCAAATGCAAACCCTCTTCGCATATATGCGCGGTTTTTTAGGTTCCATTTAAAAAAGATATGACTTTTTAATAAACATATGCCGGTAAAGAAGAATGCAGCCAGCACAAATGATACCGCATCAGGCCAATCCAATTGCATATTTTTTCTCCATAATTTCGTTGATATCAATAATCAAAACGTTGATTCATTATTATTTCTATCAGTATAAGGTTAAATAAAAACAAAAATATAATTAAAAGAAGAAGCAAAAATCCTTGTTCTGTATATAGCTGATTCCTCAGTATCTTTGTCAGAGGCATTCCAAGATATCTGACTGACATAACAATTGTACCGATATACATAACCGGCGCCAGAAACACAGTCATTCGCGCCGATTCAGAATTAAGCCTTTTTCTTTCTTCAAACAGCAGTCTGGCATCTCTTAATTGAATCTGTATATCTTCCAGGGCAAGAGTAACATTTGTTCCATTTTCTGAAGAAATACGGATACAGTTTGCAAGCATTCTGCTCCAATTGGTATTTATACCATAGGCGAAACGTTCTGTTGCTTCTCTGATCACTTTAGGATCGCCTGTGTTTCTTAGCTCTATAAGCAGCTTAAACAAAAGCTTCCCGGTTATTTTAGTTCCTTCTGCAACCAAAATAACTTGTTCAATGGTTTTATAAATATTCAAACCGGACATTCTGTATTGGCAAAGAAACTCTGAAATTAGTTTTTCTCCTTCATAGCTGCTTTTCCGGCGTACAGTTTCTATTTTAACGCGAAGTATCAGATATGGTATAACGGACAGAAGCAATGCCATTAATAACGATGACGTCAAAGAAACATTTTTTACACCAATCAGCAGAATCAATATAAATATCAATAGTGAATATCTGAGAAAGGTTTTAGGTTCAACAGGTTTTTTTAAAGCAGTAGAAAGCACGTTTCTTATGTGTAATTCTATTTTTGATTCAGGTTTTAATTCGTTTTTTCTGGCTCTTAACCGGTTATGCATCCTGATTTTCGCACAAAGGCTTCTCATTCTCTCGGAATATATAATCCACATACCGATTAAAAAGAACATATAACAAATAGCCATGGTTAAAATAGAAAGAAAATCAGTTTTTTCAATTTGAGTCAGCATATCTCTCCTCTTTTCTTTTCTGATTCGAAAGGGAAGTCAGTTCTCTTGCGAATATTTCCAGAGATACGCTGTTTTCCTCTTCTCCTATCCTTCTCTTATCATCACTCATTGTAAAGTTCCAGCTCCAGTCATTGGTTTTATGATCGTAACTGCAGATTTCCTTCATGGTGATTTCCCGTATGTTTCTGTCGATTCCCAATTCATATATACTTTTAAGACGTTTTTGATTTTTATTCTTCAGTTGAATAAAATGAAATACATAATCAAAACTTGCAGCAACCTTCTTTGCTGTACTTTCCAGATCTCCTCCAAAACTTTTTATAATTTCAAAAGCTACATCGTAAGAAAAATCAAGCGGATCCCTTGTGTGAAAAGTAATCTTCATTCTTCTTGTTCCCTTGCTTGCTATTTTTACGGCAGTATCCAAAGCAATCCCGTCTCTTGCTTCCGCCAGAATGAAATAGTCGGCGTCGCTTCTTAAAAGGTTTTTTGATAGATATTTGAGTTTTTCATTGTCAGCTATAAGCTGCAGTATTGGTGCTTCAGGCATAAAAGTATGAATGGGTATTTCAGGGTCAGTCTCCACAAGAACTCCTTCCAGGCTGCTATCTTCGTAGCTTTGCCATGTGGAAAGAAACGTTGTCTTTGCAGTTCTTACAGCACCTGTAAATGCTACATTAAACCCAAGGCTTACCATTGCCCTAAATAATGTAATTGAATTTTCCGGTATTGTTCCTCTTGCCGCCTGCTCTTCAAAACTGTAGTTCGGAATGATATATCTTCTGAATATGATGACATCCTGCCCTTTCTTTGTCATATTTCCCCCATATATGGTTACCCTCGTGCCGTCAAGCATGTATACTTCATGGAATTCCTTGTCCAGTCTTTCCTCGGGAGTCAGCAGCAAAAAAGCACGTATCATCTGTTCCCGCCTCTCTTTTGATATTGTCTGGGGTTTGAGACACATCTGCCCTTTTTCAAGAAAATATATTCGCTCACCTATTATCTTAGCCGAACTGCTTTCCCTAAATTGATCTGTAAACCATTCAGATACTCCTGAAAGGCC
>CAYLLJ010000004.1:77060-84187 GCA_964384725.1 uncultured Oscillospiraceae bacterium
CCCCAATTTTCCTGATAAATACCATCTTCAAGACTTTGATACCAGGAGGGATAAGCTGCATTTTCCGCACCGTACTTTTTGATCAATTCACGAATTCGACTTTTAAAGAAGGCAACTTCATTATCATATCCGATGATTGCCTTTTTCTGAATACGTAAAGTGGAATCAAGGTTATCGTTTCCATCCTCCCATTCCCTTAGAAAATCAGCATTTACCCTCTGACGGAGTTTATGAAAGTTTATGTTAGTGTGCGCTGTCTCTTTTGTATGGATTTTTAAGTAGTCACTTAAATAAAACTTTTCCATTTTCTTTTCCTTTGGTTGTTTATTAAAGAGAAACCGTTTTTACTCAGTATGTAATTGGCAATCATGCTCACATCCTGTTTATACGCTGCATTTTTATATTCCAATAGAGTTTTGTAGTCGATTTCTGCCTGTCTTGAAAATTCGGAAGAATCCATCTTCCATATCTTATCTTTTTCTATACCCAATCTTCTTGCAAGGTAAGTCAAACCATAAGGATCTTGTTCGTAATACTTGTTTATTATGTATGCCGTTATTTTCAGATCCAATTCATCAAACAGCACTTTGTTCTTTTCATATCTTCTGATAACTGATTCCTGCTGCGTTGCAACTAAAAAGATGTCCTCCGATTCTGCCAACGCACCGATCGCCAGTCCGCTATCTAATTCACTTCCACAGTCAGCAATTACGATATCAAATTCAGGTACTATTTCTTCCAAAAAGTATTTGATCATTTCTGGATAATAGTGACGTTCTTCCAATTCGTTTGATATACCTGCCATCATATAAAAATTCCCTTTATGACTGCATGTCTTTAGAAAATCTGCGCCAATTATCATCCTGTTGTCTATGAGAAATTTCATACCATCAATGCTCAACGGCGTTTCTCTTACATATTCTGTGCTTTCTCTCCCATTCAAAGAGATAGACATTATTTTCAAATTAGGATGATTACTTGATATAAGCTCTGCAGTGGATTGTGATACCATCGTAGTTCCAACTTTATGATCGATACCGAAAAAACAGGTCAGATTATGTATCAATTGAATTCCCCCTTTGAACAATAATCAGTGCACAAGGAGTAGTACTGCCGATGCAGGCTGCAATTTTTTCATACTCACTGAAAGTAGTTATAATTTCAATATGATCTATAAACGAAGTGCTGTCTGTTCTTTGGAGGATATCAGAAACGGTCTCTGCTTTTTCGTCTTTGCCGGCATCTTTTACCTCTCTTTCTGATTCATCCTTTACGAAAGCGATCTGATAGGTTCCTAAAAAGCCCATACCATTAATCCCGTATATATCAATCATATCTCCTCTTCTGAGGGCACTGCTTCTCATGGCTATCCAGTCCTTGCTTATTACAAAGATAGATTCATCTTCTTTCAATCTAAACGAATTGTCACCAAAGTATTCCATAATGATCTGATCATTCTTCGGGATCATTTGCAATGCAATTTTTCCTTGGAGCAGACTTGCCTGCTCACGTGTGAGAGCTTCATGAACTATATTCTCTTTCAAGACTCCCTTAGTCTGAAACATGCTGCTGTTTACTGCCGCTCCCATTTGAATTTCTTCTGTGGCCACAAGTACTTCCTGCAGAAGTATTGCGTCGCGGCCCTTCCATTCCCAGAGAAAGAGTGCTGCAATAGATAATAATATCAGCAGCAGCCCTAAGATAGATTTCACTCGTTTCAAATAACCATAACCCCCTCACCTATTATGCATTATATTCTTTTATTTCCATATTATGTATATTAATAGAACAGCCAGCTTAAGTCAATACTTATTTCCATATTTTTACTTATTATTTAAAGACAGCTAATTGGAAGGCTGTCAGATAACAAAAAATGAAATAAAAAAGCCGTCAACCCAAACGGGTTAAAACAGCTTAGTTATCAAAATATGCTTTAAAATCATGCTTAAGCGAGCGATTTCCGGGAGAATGCTCCGAAAATGTGATCAATTATCCAATCAGAGCAAGCAGTTCCTTTACTCTTTTTTCAATATCGGGAGCACCGAATAGGTAAGAACCGACTACAACAATATCCACACCGGCATCTGTAACCATTTTAATATTTTCGAGGGTAATGCCTCCGTCAATTTCTATTTCAAGATTTGGATTTCTGATATCCTTCATCTTTTTTAATTCCTTTATTTTTTCTGTAGCTGAATGTATGTATTTCTGCCCGCCGAAACCGGGGTTCACAGACATAATAAGAACAAGGTCAAGATCCTCAATAATAGCTTCCAAAGAAGAAATCGGCGTAGCAGGATTTAATGATACACCGGCTTTAATACCCAAAGATTTTATATACTGGATTGTTCTATGGAGGTGAGGGCACGCTTCCACATGTACTGTAATATACTCGGTATTATCTGTAACAAAATCCTCTATATACCGGTCCGGATTTTCTATCATCAAATGGACATCAAACGGAAGCTTTGTTTTCCCAAGAAGGCTTTTCATCACTGTCGAACCAAAACTAATATTGGGTACAAAGTGACCGTCCATAACATCAACATGGATGAAGTGTGCTCCTGCCTTCTCGATTAATTCCGTCTGTTCTCCAAGTTTAGAAAAATCAGCAGATAAGATTGATGGCGCTAATCGATTCATTGAATCTCCTTTCTCTGTGACATGGAATCAATATTTCTTTCTTTCCTGTATTTCTTTGTATTGTTTAACATAAGACAGATAACGTGATTCGTGGATCTTTCCCTGATTTACCGCTTTTAGGATACTGCAATCCGGTTCCTTTATATGGCGGCAATCATCATATTTACATCCTCCTATAAACTGTGCCATTTCCGGATACAGGAAATGCAGTTCATCTTCCTCTGCCTCTAAAATATCAAAAGATGTAAAGCCCGGTGTGTCGAACAGCAATGCGCCAAAATCCGTCTCAAACAGCTCAACATGTCTGGTCGTGTGCTTCCCGCGGTTCGTTTTTTCACTTATATCTCCTGTATTTGCTATAAATCGTGTTTGAAGCCGATTCAACAGGGTAGATTTACCTGCACCTGAAGGTCCGGCCAATGCGCATTTTTTATTATCTAATAAAGCAGCTAATTGATCGACTCCTGCCCCTGTCTTTCCGCACGTGCCCACAACAGGGTATATGTTTTTGTAAATTTCCAGAATCTCATTCATTTTCTCGGCAGTAATCAAATCTATTTTATTAATGCAGATAATGATGTCTGTCCTTTTTTGCTCAGCCATAACAAGGAACTTATCGATAATATCGGTGTTCGGATCAGGTTTTGCCGCTGCTGCAACGATCACAAAACAATCTACGTTTGCTATTGGCGGGCGTATGAAATGATTTTTTCGCGGCAGTATTTCATTTATTACTCCCTCTCCTGCGTTTGTATTCTCGATAATGACTTCATCGCCGACATAAGGTGTAATTCCGTCTTTCTTGAATATGCCTCTTGCCTTGCATTGATATACGGTATCTCCGATCTTTACATAATAAAAGCCCCCAATTCCCTTAATAATTATACCCCTCATCAATTAATTTCTCCGGTATTAAAATCAACGCTCTTTTCCATAACAACATCATTGTCGAAAATAACCTTTACTGTGCCTGCTCCGTCTCCGGAGAAAGAAATGATTTCTGATCCGTCACTCTTAATTCTCTGTTCTCTGTTAATAATAGTTTTTACACCCGATTCATCGGATATAACCACAGTCAATGCAAACACTTCATTCTTTGCACTGTTATAATCAATGGTCAGCGGAATCGATCTGGAGCTTGCAGGAGGCTGATCCCCTGTGCTTATTTTTAAATTCACACCTGAACCCTTTTCAACCATTTCACCCGGTTCATACTGCTGCCACATGACTGTATTTGTCGTATATGCAACACTCATTTCGTATCCCACTGAATCTATTTTCAAGCCTGCTTTTTCTAATTCTTCCTTTGCCGTGTCAATATCCTTTCCCAAAAGGCTGGGCATTGGAACCTGTTCTATAGCGCTTCCGAGGCTGACCCAAAGATTAACGGATGTTCCCGACCCGGCTTCAGTACCTGCTTCAGGAGACTGACGTATTATTACATCCTTTGGTAAGTCGCTGTTTTCGGGAGTAACCGTACCTTGAACGTATCCATAGCTTTCCAGAACAAATTTCGCATCGGAAGCAGTTTTATTAACGACATTTGGAACTGTACCGGCCTTTTCCATTCCCCTGCTCACATTAACTGTAATTGTAAAGCCTTCCTTTACTATCATTTCCGCATCAGGATCCTGAGATACTATTTCGCCTGCATCAAACTGAGAACTGTATATCTCGTCTCCTTCTTCCAGTTTTAAATTTAATCTATTCAGCTCTTCCTGTGCCTGTGCAACCGTCATTCCCTGCAAGTAAGGAACCGTGACTTCCTTTGCCGACCCAAAACTTTCAAGAGCAGAAAGGATCAGATGGCTGGCAGGAATTGCACAAATTAATGCCAATATAATCGCAGCGACCTTAACCTTATTAATTCTGATCTTCTTTTTGGTTTTTTCTTCCTTATTCCTGATCTTTCCCATTTCCCCCGTTTCCCCTTCTTTTGAATGCTCATCAGGTGTATCCGCTGACGATCCTTTTATGGAGTTAAGCATAATAGTTGCATTCCGATCTGCTCCCGAATGATAATTTGCACCTGAAAGTGATATTTCCTTCTCCACATTATTTAAAGCATCATACATTTCTTTAGCTGTTTTAAATCGGTTAATCTGATACTTGTCTGTAGCCTTAAGTATAATGTCTTCTAAAACCTTGGGCAGACCGGGTACAAAATTGGACGGAGGTATCATCTCTTCATTCATATGCATCAAAGCTACTGTTACCGGGTTATCCGCATCAAATGGAACTCTTCCGGTGATAAGTTCATATAAGACTATGCCCAGAGAATAGATGTCAGACTTTTCATCTACATAGCCTCCTCTTGCCTGTTCCGGTGAGAAATAATGCACTGATCCCATTATAGTTGCACCGTTACCGACTATTGTCCCTGCATTTACCGCCTTGGCAATTCCGAAGTCTGTTATTTTAGCTGTTCCTTCTTTAGTGATGAGGATATTATGTGGTTTGACATCCCTATGTATAATATGATTTTTGTGGGCGAAACTCAAAGCTAATGCGATTTGTTTTACAATATCGACAGCTCTTCTGTATTCCATCTGTCCTTCATTCCTTATTATATCACTTAAAGCCTGTCCTTCGATCAGTTCCATTACAATATAGTGAATGTTTCCTTCTTTTCCCACGTCATATATGTTAACTATATTTGGGTTGGAAAGGCTTGCTGCAGACTGTGATTCTCGTCTGAAGCTCTCAATAAATTTCAAATCCTTTGTGAATTCGGGTTTTAATATTTTAATTGCAACAAAACGATTCAGCAATCGGCATCTTGCCTTATATACTACAGCCATACCGCCATCGCCGATCTTTTCTATCAATTCATATCTGCCAGCAAGTATTCTGGTGCTCATGTGTAAGTCCTCCTGTCCGGTTATTATGCATGCTTATAAAGTTTATAACTTTAAACAAATAACTGTTATATTGTCGTTTCCGCCGCTTTGATTCGCACAACGAATCAAATCCCTGCTCAGCTCACTCATCGAATCTGAAGCGGCTGTCATACTGCAGATTTCCTCCAGAGACAATTCTCCATAAAGGCCATCTGTACAAAGTATAATAATATCATTTTTTTGGGTTTCAAATCTATAAAAATCCGGAAAGATTTTTTTGCCTCCTCCCAGAGCTCTTGTAATCATATTTTTACGCGGATGACTTTCCGCCTGGGCTATTGTGATCGAACCATCCTTGACTAATTCATTCACATATGTATGATCTTCAGTAACCTGACTAAGCACACCATCCCGAAAAATATAGGCCCTGCTGTCTCCGATATTTATAAAATAAGCATTATTTTTGACCAGATGGAGCAGAACCACGGTCGTTGCCATACCTGCATTTTCTTGAGATTCCCCGGCCGTATCATAAATCATCTGATTTACACATCTCATACAATCCAAGAAATATTCTTTAAGTGATTCCTCATCGGCAATGCAGGATAACGGTTTTTCTTTTATGTACTCTATGATACCTTTAACAGCCATCATACTGGCTATTTCACCGGAGTTCTGTCCCCCGACTCCATCTGCCACAATATAGATTTCTTCTTGTGGCAGCACAAAAAGAGAGTCTTCATTCCTGTCTCTCTTTTTCCCTTTGTCCGTTTTAAAGCCTATTTGCGTCATACATAAACCTCTAAATTTTATAACTTATCTTTTTTCATTTTGCAAATAAAAAATCCGTCTGTATTATCGACGTTCGGTAAAAGCTGCATTTCGTGTTCTATAGTGTAATTGGGATTTTTTTTCAGAAAATCTTTAACGACTTTCTGATTTTCATTGACAGAAATTGTACAAGTACTGTAAACCAAAACTCCACCCGGTTTTACATATTGTGAAGAGGCGGACAGAATCGCCAGCTGCTTCAACGGAAGTTCGATAATTTCCGAAGTCATTTTTTTATACTTGATTTCAGGCTTTCTCCTCACAACTCCTAACCCTGAGCATGGGGCATCTACCAGGACACGGTCAGCCTTATCGATCATGGTCGAATCTACGCGCGTTGCATCCCAGACTGTAGTCTCTATGCTCGTTATACCAAGCCGTTCAGCTTCATTATCAATTATAGACAGCTTTCGCCTGTATATATCACGAGCGATGATACGACCTTTATTTCTTATCTTTTCCGCGGCAGCAAGAGATTTACCTCCCGGTGCAGCACAAACATCTATAATCAATTCATTGGGCTGAGGATCAAGAATATCAACCGCCGACATGGAGCTCTCATCCTGTACTGAAAACATACCGCTTTTATACAGTTTCCCTTCCAAAATTCCTGTTCCCTTTACATGCAGAGCCTGCTTGCATAAGAGACCTTCATTTGCTGTATATCCTTTTGCGATAATTCTTGTTTTCAAATCTTCCCTTGAAGTCTTCAATGTGTTGACACGTATAACCATATCCGGTGAAGCATTCCCGGCTGTTAGCAGCCCTTCTACAAAATCAATATCATACTGCTCCAACCACAATTCTACTATC
>CAYLLJ010000004.1:84231-94080 GCA_964384725.1 uncultured Oscillospiraceae bacterium
GCAGAGAAGGATTTGTTAACGGAGTACTGAGAAGTTTCATCGTTACCTGAACGTATGAAACTTCTCAGTACTCCGTTAACAAATCCTTCTCTGCCGCGGCAAAATTTCTTTGCCAGATCCACGCTCTCGCTCACTGCCGCATATTCCGGAACGCTGTCCATAAATTTCAGCTGATAAATGCCCATCCGCAAAATGGTAATGTCGCTTGTTTTCATATTTTCTACTTGCGTTTTAATAAAGTGGGATATTAGATAATCAATATATATCTTATTTTCAAGAACACCGTAGACTAACTCCCTCACAAAAGCGGGTGAGTCCGGCTTGAATCGAATTATGTTATGATTAAGAGCAATGTTTGAATACGATTTTTTTGTTTCTACATCAAGCAGCGTAAAATATGCTGTTTTTCTGTTTTTATCCATCTTATCTGCGCCCCCTAAGCGCTAAAATTCTCAAGAGAGATGCAAGGGTAGCCGCTAAAGCTGCGACATAAGTCAGTGCTGCCGCTGACAGGACCTTTTTCGCACTTGCAGTCTCTTCTATATAAATAATCCCTAATTCATTTAATTCTTGTATAGCTCTGTTGCTTGCGTTATATTCTACAGGCAGTGTTATTGCCTGAAACAGAACCGCTGATGCATAGCAAATAATGCCGATATTGAATATCAAATTCCCCTCAAAAAAATTTCCGGCACTTATAACTAACAGACCCGCGATAAGTATTGGCCACGCTAAATTAGATACTATTGATACAATGGGAGCCAAGAGATTTCGGGCACGAAGCGGAGCATAGTGATTAGCATGCTGAATTGCATGCCCGGCTTCATGAGCCGCTATGCTGACAGATGCTATTGAGGGCTCGTTGTATACTTGCGGTGACAGCCTCATAACCCGTTTTCTGGGGTCATAATGATCTGACAATTTTTTGCCCGAGATTTCAACAGGCACATCCTTTAATCCGTTATTGTCAAGAATTCTTCTTGCTGCTTCTGCGCCGGTCATTCCCCTTCGACTTCTGACGTTTGCATATTTATTATACGCCGAATTTACTTTGCCCTGTGCATAGAAAGTAAATATCATCGCAGGTATTAAAATTATTATAGTCGGATCAAACATTCCAAAATACATCAATCCCCATCCTTTCCTTTTTTCTTGCCCTTTACCGGGTTTAACGTCCTAAGACTTCTCCGACTTGTATATTGTTTCCTTTTAAAAACTCAGCGACATCCATTGCTTTCTTTCCAGGCATCTGAATCCTGCTTATCAAAAGCGTGCAGCCTCCTGCAGATACCTTGATCCCATGTTTTGTGACTCCAATAATTGTACCTGCATGCTCATTAGTCTTTTCATTAAGAGTATCAGCCTGCCATAACTTCATCGGTACCCCATTATATATAGTATAGGCAACCGGCCATGAATTTAGTCCCTGAATCAGCCTTTCAATTTCTTCGGGCGGCCTATTAAAATCGACCAGTCCATCCTTTTTGAATATCATCGGTGCATAAGACGCCTTGCTGTCATCCTGCTTTGTCCTGGCAGCAGTTCCTGTTTCAATATCCGGCAGCGTCTCAAGCAGCAACTCACCGCCTATTGCAGACAATTCATCATGCAAATCAGCTGCTGTCTTCTTTCCTATTTCAGTTGATCGGGATGCTATGATATCTCCTGTATCAAGCCCCTCTTCCATATACATCAGAGTTACCCCTGTAATTTTTTCACCTTCTATAATACTCCTGTGAATCGGAGCAGCACCTCTATATTTAGGAAGCAGCGAGGCATGGATGTTTATGCAGCCGAGTCTTGGTATATTTAAAATCTCAGGCGGAAGAATTTTGCCATATGCTGCTACGATGATCAAATCAGGGGCAATCTCCTTAATCCTGTCAATAAACTCCTCATTCCCTTTAATTTTTTCCGGCTGCAGTACTTCGATTCCATACTCCAGCGCTTTTTTCTTGACCGGAGTGTATTGAATCTTTTTACCTCTGTCCCTGGCTTTATCCGGCTGTGTGATAACAAGCTCTACCTGACAGTCGTTTTCGAGCAGCATCTTTAGCGGCGGAACAGCAAATTCGGGAGTACCCATGTAGATCATCTTCATGCTCTTACCTGTCATCCTGACCGACTTCTCTTACATTGGAAGCCTTATCAGTAAATAAAATGCCATCTAAATGGTCATATTCATGGTTCAATGCAATAGCCAGAATATCAGTACCTTCGTAGGTGACCTCTTCCCCATTCCTGTTTAGTCCTCGAATTTTGATATATGCCGGCCTTTCAACTATCCCATAAAGCCCCGGTATGCTTAAGCAACCCTCCTCTTCCAATTGGACGCCTTCGATTTCAATGATTTCAGGGTTTATCAGCTCAATCAGCTGATCTTCTATCTTTACAATAAACATCCTCTTTAAGATGCCCACCTGCGGAGCTGCTATGCCGACACCATTCTTCTCTATCATAGTTTCCAGCATGTCGTCAAGAATCATACAAATTTTGTCGTTGATTTCGGAAACTTCTCTCGCTTTTTTTCTCAGTATTCCGTCACCTTCTAAAACAATATTTCTTAAAGCCATTTCCTAATACTCCTTATGTTCCTTTTTTTTATGTTATTACTGTTAAATTGAAGTCTGCGGAGCCAACTGTACCGCTATAAAAAACTATATGGATTAATATCAATCGAAATGAGACATTTTGCATTTCTATCTGCATTTATTTTCGTCTTTATATCATTAATAATTTTTGAATATAGCTTCCGTTTCCCCGGAAAGCACTTGATCAGTATCTGATAACGGTATAATCCTTTGATTTTGTTCATCGGCGCAGCCTGAGGCCCTATCAGGTATTTACCTTCATCAGTTCCTGCATTTTGGATAAACTCTAAAACAGCCTCTTTTGATTTTTCATAAGCTTTCTGCTCATTTTCCGAGGACAGAATCAGCTGAAACAGGTCACTGAAGGGCGGATAGCCAATCTGCTTTCTAAAGGCGGATTCTGTTCGATAAAAGGTCTCTTGATCCTGGTTCGCTGCGGCAGTAATTGAATAATGCTCCGGGTTATATGATTGAATAAGCACCTTCCCCGTATAATCACCTCTTCCTGCTCTGCCGGCAGCTTGTGTTATTAGCTGAAAGGTTCGTTCGGATGCTCGAAAGTCAGGAATATTAAGTGAAATGTCTGCAGACACGATGCCTACTAAACCAACATTTGAAAAATCCAAGCCTTTCGCGACCAACTGAGTGCCTATCAATATATTAGTCTTACCCTTTCTGAAAGAATTTAAAATCCTGTCAATACTTCCTTTTTTTGCGGCAGTATCCATGTCCAGCCGATCGACTGTATATTCGGGGAAAATTTCTCTTGTGAATTCTTCCACTTTCTCAGTACCTGTGCCAAAATGCTTTAAATATCTGCTGCCGCAAACAGGGCATCCGCCAGGTACCTGTTCACGGCTGCCGCAGAAATGGCATACCGCTTCGTTTCTTGATTTATGGTATGTATATGATATTCCGCATTCCTTGCATTTCATTACGAACCCGCACGATCTGCATGAGATAAAAGTAGAATATCCTCTTCTGTTTAGGAATAAAATAACCTGCCGTTTTTCCTCAAGATTTTTTTTAATTTCACGATAAAGTGAAACACTGAATATCGATTTATTTCCATTTTTTAGCTCTTCCCTCATGTCAATAATTGATATTGACGGGAGAGGTATCTTATTATATCGCTCATTGAGTATGATTTTATTGATTTCACCTGTTTCCGCTTTATACATGGATACCAATGAAGGCGTAGCACTGCCTGTTAACACTATAGCATTATGTTTTGCGGCTCTGCGGACCGCTACTTCTGTTGTGTCATACTTTGGAGTCATATCTGATTTATAAGTTGTTTCATGTTCTTCGTCAATTACGATAACTCCTATATCTGATAGGGGCGCAAACACAGCTGAACGTGCACCTATTACAATATTAACTTCCCCTTTTTGAATCCGCATCCATTCATCATAACGTTCTCCCGGTGAAAGCCTGCTGTGCAAAACTGCAATTTTATCTGATCCGAACCTGCCGATAAAACGATATATGGTCTGAGATGTCAAAGAGATTTCCGGTACAAGCATGATGGCTGCTTTACCGTTGGAAATGCATGCTTCAATCACGTTCATATAAACTTCTGTTTTTCCGCTGCTTGTTACACCATGTATCAGAAAAACCTGATGCTGCTGCTTTTTTATGAAAGGTAAGATTGCTGCTACGGCATTTTTCTGTTCATCAGTTAAAACTCTGGGGCCTGTAACTTCACCTATAACCTCTTTATAAGGTGTCCTTGTTTTCCCTCTCTTTGATGATGTTCCTGAGGGAGTAAAGCATTTGACAGCATCTATGTATCTGCATAAATATTGCCTTTTCATCCAAACACAGGTAGCGATGGCTTCTTTACTGAGAGAAATATCCGGATGTACAGCTGCAATAGCTTTGATTCCTTTAATTTCCTCAGGCAGGGCGTTTGCTACCTGAAATACATAAGCGTCTCTTATGCGGTTTCCTTTTGCGAAAGGCACAGAGACTTTGCTTCCTATGTTTACTTTGTCATCATCGCATCGATAGGTGTACAGGTTGTCCGTGTGATCTGAATTGTTATCGATAACTACATTGACATATTTCATATTTTTCCTTTTCTAAAACGGAGTTAAATATCTTACAATAAGAAAATATTGTTTTCTGCGCATTCTGTGATCATATCTTCAGCCCATACTGAAACTTGAACCTCACCTATATGAGCCTTCCTGAGGAAGTACATACATAGTCTTGACTGGCCTATTCCTCCTCCAATGCTGTATGGCAGCTCTTTATTGATCACAGCCTTATGGAAGGGCAGCATCTTTCTTTCCTCAGCATTTGCAAGTTCAAGCTGCTTTATCATTGATGATTCATCGACACGAATACCCATAGAGGATAATTCAAACGATCTCCCGAGAATATCATTCCATAATACGATGTCTCCATTTAAATCCCAGTCATCATAGTCCGGTGCTCTCCCATCATGTCTGTTTCCGGATTTTAGCCGCCCGCCTATTTTCATAATAAAAACAGCACGTTTATCTTTTGTAATCGCATCTTCTCTCTCCTGAGGGGTCAGTTCCGGATACATGTCCTCAAGTTCCTGTGTAGTTACAAAAAAGATCTCGTTAGGCAGCTCAGTCCGTAAGTCCCTGTATATACGGTTAACATAATCACCCAAATTTTTCATGGCATTGTATATTATTGAAACCGCTTCTATCAGATACTTTTCATTTCTGTCTGACTTATTGATGGATTTTTCCCAATCCCATTGATCAACATAAATAGAGTGAAGATTATCAAGCACTTCGTCCCTGCGTATAGCATTCATGTCCGTATATATTCCCTTGCCCGGTTCAATCTGATATTTCCCAAGTGCCATTCTCTTCCATTTTGCAAGAGATTGAACAATTTCCACTGTTTTCTCATCCATATCCTTCAAGGTAAAGGACACTGTTCGCTCAATTCCGTTCAGGTTATCATTTAGACCGCTTTCGGGTGCAACGAAAAGCGGCGCAGTCACTCTTCTCAAATTAAGCCCATAGGCGAGCTCCTGCTGAAAAAAATCCTTTATTTTCTTGATAGCTCTCTGACTTTCCATGAAGTCGATCACCGGTGTATAGCCTTCCGGTATAATAAGTCCCCTTGCCATAAATTTCCTCCTATTTTAAATATGCTTTGCAAGAAAAAATACACCCGCAAAAATGCTGACGGTATAGATTATATTGTTTTGACAGCTCTATTGATCTCTGATAGCCGTTGTGTTTTTTGAAGTCCTCTCCCAAAAAATTCAACCCATAGCGCATGCTCAGCCTCATTCCGATCTTGTTGATCATTTCAAGATTTTTATAAGGGCTTACGCTCAAGGTCGTGCCAAACGTGTCAAATCCTGACATGCTGGCGGTTTCTGCTGTTTTTTCAAGGCGCAGTTCATAACAGAGATTGCATCTTTTTCCGCCTTCAGGTTCCATTTCCATTCCTTTAACAGCAGAATAGAACCGCTCCGTTTCATAGGCACCATCAAAATATGCTATTCGGTCCCTTGAATCAACCCTATCGTTATATTTCCCAATAAAGTCAAGCTGAGCTGCCCTTCTCTTTTCATACTCATCCTGATCGGTTATGTTCGGATTGTAAAAAAAGATTGTTATATCATATCGCCCGCTAAGACGTTCTACAACAGCCGTACTGCACGGACCGCAACAGCTATGCAGAAGAATTGCCGGTTTTATTTTCTGTTTATCATGAGAATCTGTCAGTGAGATGAATCCGATTCTTTGAGTTTCTTCTTCCACTTGCTCACGATTGCACTTTTTTTCTTTATCCTTTTTCATAAGTACAATTATCCTTAAACTTTATAGTGTTTTTTTTAATATTTTATTATATCATAAATACGAAGTATTTTTATTCTAAACCCTTAAATTTTTGTGGAGATTATATTATAAATATAAAGTATGATTTCGATAACGGGGAGGCGGCAACATGCCAGGGAACTTCGGCGATCAATATTATAACACCATAGGCAGTTATCTAAAAAAAAGATTTAGCTGTAAAGTGATCAAGCTTTCTCTAAATGCGGGTTTTACCTGCCCTAACAGAGATGGTACCAAAGGGAAAGGCGGCTGTATCTTCTGTTCCGCTGAGGGTTCCGGAGATTTTGCCAGTAACATTCCCGATCAGATACGTCTGCTTTCAAAAAAGTAGCCTTCCGGAAAATATATAGCATACTTTCAGAGCTATACCAATACTTATGCACCTGTTGAAGTACTGCGTGAAAAATATTATCAAGCATTGGAATACCCCGATGTCATCGGTATAGCTGTCGCTACAAGACCGGATTGTCTGAGTCCCCAGGTACTTGAACTCCTTTCTGAATTGAATAAAAAGACATTTCTATGGGTTGAACTTGGCCTGCAAACTATACACGAGAATACTGCCATACTTATAAACCGCTGTTACCCCCTTGCCGATTTCAATCATGCGGTAGAAGAGCTCTCCCGTTTCAGGATAAAGACGGTTGTTCATTTAATTCTTGGTTTGCCTGGTGAAAGCCGCAATGACATGCTCGACTCGATTCGCTATGTCAGTGATAAACAAATTTTCGGACTCAAACTGCACCTTATGAATGTATTAAAAAATACGAAGCTTACAGAGTTTTATCCGGATCGGATCCATATACCAAAAAAAGAAGAGTACATCAGCCTTGTAGTTGATGCACTCGAAACTGTTCCGCCGCATATTACTATCCACAGGGTTACTGCCGATGCTCCAAGACATCTTCTCATCGCTCCTGAGTGGAGCTACGAAAAACGTTCTATATTGAACGGCATACAGAAAGAATTCAAGAAAAGAGGCAGCTATCAAGGGATGTCTTCTCCGAGTCTCCCGTCGTTATAATGTTTCCTGCACAAGGAAATATACATGTCATTTCCGCCTACGACTATCTGCTCTCCTGTCTTGACAAATCTTCCGTCAACGATTCTTGCCACCATAGTAGCTTTTCTGCCGCACCAGCAAATTGTCTTTATCTCTTCTATTTTATCAGCATAAACCAGCATATAATATGAGCCTTCGAAAAGCTCGTTTTTAAAATCATTCTTTAATCCATATGCCAGCACCGGAACTTCACAGCTGTCTACTATTTCAACCAGTTCCTGAACATGATGCTTTTTTAAAAATTGGCATTCATCTACTAACACACAATCTATGCTTTTGCTTCTGTTTTCCTGCATAAAAAGCTCCAAGAGGTTTGTATCATCATTTATGGCAATTGCTTCTCTTGTAACTCCTATTCTTGAAGCTATGATCCCGACTCCAAACCTGTCATCCACACTGGGCGCAAGTACAAGAACTCTCTTTCCGCGTTCTTCATAGTTGTAGGCCACCTTGATCAGTTCAATGGATTTTCCCGCGTTCATCGTGCTGTATCTGTAATATAATTGCGCCACTTTAATTCCTCCCTATCTGCTGTCTTTAATTGTACTGGATTGAAAAGTCAAAAGCAACAGCAAAGAGATGACCTTTGTAGCAAAGTCATCTCTTTGGTATGAAACCGGGTTTTGGCGTATTACCAAACCGGATTGTCCTTTATCCTGGTCCACTTTTCAATTGATTTCGGTTTGTTTGCCCGTTCGTAATCATGTGTATTAGTCGCTTCCAGCACGATTTCATAATACCATTTATCTATGGTATTGTCCGGCCATTGTATCGTATCTTTATGAAGCCCTGCACTATTGACTCTGCGATCCAATACCTCATTGATCAATTTCATTGCTTCACAGCGGATTATAATATGGTTCGGTCGGAATGTTCCGTCTCCATAACCATTTATCCAGCCTTTTTCAGCAGAGGAATTTATATAACTTTTAGCCCAATGATTTTCGATATCTGTAAACCTGCCTTCCGCATCCATTAATTGATCGAATCTTGCCGCTATGCTTGCAAATTCTGCTCTTGTTATAGGAGTTCCCGGATGAAAGCTGCCGTCAATATCTCCCTGAATAATTTTAGCATTGTACAGAGTTGCGATCTCATTATTCGACCAACGGAGGCTTTCTACATCATGAAACGGCTGCATTACTGAAAAATATGCTTTTCTGCTCTCATCGGTGAGCAGTCTGTAAAATATCACTGCTACTTCCTCACGGGTTATGCTGCCGAGAGGTCTGACCAAACCGTCGGGATATCCGATGATATAAGCAAAATGATCTATTTTATTAAGTTCCGGATGATCTGTCGTTGTTGCTGCCGGTATTCCGGAAGAGCCATGTGTTACTGAAATACTCGCCGGAGTGACTAAATCAAATTCGCTTACTATTTTATCTATAACAATAGCTGTATAATCTTCAGAACAAAGTGCATCTGAGATATCGGAAAAATCATACACGGAATTGCTTGAATCAATCTGGTAATATCCTGAATTCTGACATTTCTTCAGAACATCTTTTCCATCGCCCACTACATCGATTCCTGCAGAATTAACAATATCTGATGTCATAAAGCGCTCATCTCCAGAAACGGATATGGTAACACCCCATTTATTTAGCCCTGTTCCATCTGCCTTCTTTTCCAACCGGCTTGACCCTGATATCCCATTCCCATCTGCATAGCTTATCCAATTTGAAGGCATTCCCCAACTCATGGCTAAAGCGATAACTATAATAACAACAAAAATACCCCTGCATTTTTTTATGCCTTTTATAATTTTTCCCCCTGAACCTATTAATCTCTTATTACTACCCCCTAAAGAAATACCTGTATATAAACACCCCTTTCTTTATTAATTATCTTTATTTAAAACTCATAATTCAACTTAATATTTGCTACAAATCTCCTGCTCCTCCGAGGGGAAACAAGCAAATAATTGTTATTTATACTTAATGTGACTGTTTATTTGTAAAAAAACATCAAAAAATAAAAATACACAGTCGGACTTTTTGTCTGCAACTGCGTATTCTTTCTTATGCTTTCGCATGGTGCCCAGACTCGGAATTGAACCAAGGACACGTAGATTTTCAGTCTACTGCTCTACCGACTGAGCTATCTGGGCATATCGGTTATGAAATTGGTGGGCCATCGGGGACTTGAACCCAGGACCTGCCGGTTATGAGCCGGATGCTCTGACCAACTGAGCTAATGGCCCACAGCTTGAAATGGTCGGGGTGACAGGATTTGAACCTGCGACCCACTGCTCCCAAAGCAGTTGCGCTACCAAGCTGCGCTACACCCCGATATTTATTTTTTGGCAGGGGCAGTAGGAATCGAACCCACGGCACGCGGTTTTGGAGACCGC